>CAMFIS010000018.1 GCA_945952345.1 uncultured Fimbriimonas sp. | reverse complement strand
CGAGATCAGCCTCGGTCTCGTGGGCTCGGAGATGTGTATAAGAGACAGCATATCGGGCGGTTCAGAAAATCCTTTAGGGCTTAGCGTCGAATTCCTAAAGAAGTGTGTGAGGTTTTTGCATCTCCAACCTGAACTGGTATTTCCACGTTGGAGAAAATGTGCGATTTGGCCAATAAGAGAAGTGATGCTCGTACCACTCGTGCTGGGCTACGTCGTTGGCGCCGTAGGGATTTACACCTTGCTGTACAAGTTGTCTCCGGTTACTCCCGAGGACAAGCTGACGCTCACGCATGCCCCGCAATCTATTGGATCGACCGATGTCATTGAGCTCTTTCCTCGCCGCCAAAACGAATTCGGCGGAAATCAGAAAGCAGCTTAAGTTCGGTTAGAGGCTCGGACCGCCTCGTAGATCAGCGCCGCCATCTCAACATTGCGGCGGTGTCCGCTCTTGCTCGCGACCACATTGAGATACCCAATTGGCACACCCGCCAACGCCAAGTCGCCAACCAAATCCAAAAGTTTGTGCCGCGCCGGCTCGTCGGGGAACCTCGGCTGGTTACCGTAACCCTCGGGTCCAAGAATCAACACCGAATGCTCGTCCAGGCCTTGGCCCAGGCCAGCTGCCTTTGCAATCTCGATCTCACTCGCAAAGACCGTCGTCCGGGCTGGCGAAATCTCTTCGCCGTAGGAAGCCAAAATATCGAGGCATTCGAAGCTCATCGCGCCGGGCCATCGCTCGCCCGAATCGAAATCGAACCGCCAATGGCCGGTACCTTTTCCGACCGCAATCTTGACGCCATCTTCGGCTTGAACATACAGGCGAGTGTAGATGTCGTCCAGTTCGTACTCGCCAATATCAAGCGAACCCACGGCCCCAAGTCCACGCCAGTATTCCCGCGCGCTGCCATCCAATCCCGGCAACTCGGGAGTCGTCAATTCGATCTCCGCATCCGTGATCTGATGAGCCGCCAGAGCCGACATGATGTGCTCGATCGTTCGGATCGGGCCCAACGAGGTGCAGCGCGTCGTGTCGGATACATTCGCTGGAATGGCTTCGATAACCTGCTCGCCGAGGCGAAACCGGATTCCCGATTCTCCCGGATGAACGTCGACCGTGACCGCAACACCTGAATGCAATCCAAGGCCCTGAAATTGCGCGCTCGCGGCCACCGTTTTTCGCTGCACGATCATGGTTTGGACTCCAACTCCTCGATTTTCTTTTCAAGCGCCTTGATGCGCTTCATGACGTTTGGCAGATCGGGAACGATCGTATTCACGCGGTGAAAGGTCCGTATCGGCATACACGGCGCCCCCCCATACATGCCCGGCTCCATCAACTCCCCCATCACACCGGCCCGACCAGCTAGAATGACGTCGTCACCGACTGTCACGTGGTCGGCAAAACCTGCTTGCCCACCCACCATAATGCGATCGCCGATCGTCGTACTGCCCGCCACTCCAACCTGGCTGGCAAAGACGCCATGCTTTCCAATCGTGACGTTGTGACCAACCTGAACGAGGTTATCGAACTTGTTGCCGTCTCCAATTCTGGAGGTATCGGCCGTGGCCCGATCAATGGCCGTGAGTGCGCCAACGTCGACATGGTCCCCCAACTCGACGCCCCCAACCTGAGGGACGTGAACCTGCTTCTCGCCATCCCAGTAGTATCCAAATCCTGCGTGGCCCAACACCGCGCTAGGGCCAATTTCGCACCTTTTCCCGAGAGTGACATCACGTAGCAGCGTCGCATGGGGCATGAGGGTCGAGCCTTCTCCGACGTGGCAGTTCTCACCCACATAGCAGAACGCCATCAGGTTCACCTTCGCACCAATCGTCGATCCTGCTTCGACGACACAGTACGGGCCGATTGCCGCCGAAGCGTCCACACTGGCCGTGGGATCGACAACCGCCGTTGGGTGGACTCCGTCGTGCCGCAAGTAAGGTCGGTTGAAAAGATGCAGCAAGTGGCCGAACGCTGCTCTGGGTCGCTTGTGTCGTAGGATCGGCTTGGGGAATGAATCGACAGATTCGGGCACGATCACCGCACCAACACCGCTGGTTTCAGCTTCGGCTAAATAGTCCTTGGCTTCGGCGAACGCCAGACCTCGGGGATTGTTTGAAGCCGAAGTAGCCGGTGCCTCGATCACAAAGTCCGCCGGGCCAACTAATTCAGCTTGGAGGATTTCTGCCAGCTCTCCCAGTGTCCAGACTTTAGATTCTTTCTCCATTCAATAAATTCCTGTGTGACGTCTCGGACCCCGGTTTTTATGGGCGTTCGCTCGTACCGATTCAACTCCAAAAACGCGTCGAGTTCGCGCTCGACCAACTCTTTCGTCTCTTTGCCCGCCAGCGTTCTGTCAAAAGGTACCCGCGGAACCTCGGATTGAGCCTGAATCGTCGGGAAGTTCGCCGTTTTTGTTGGAGTTGCCGGCAGTTGGAAAGTGTACTTGCTGAAGATGCGTCCGGTTAAACCGGAACTAAATCTTCGCACCAACTGCGAAGCCTCGGCCTGCGCCCGATTATTGATCTCCTTCTGCTTGTCCTTCAGCCGACCATTGATCGCATCGGCTTCTCCCGCCAATTTGTTCTGGTGACTTTCATCCAATTCGACGAGTGCCTTCTCGTACTCCGTGTCGATCGCGTTGATTTGTCGTTGGAGATCGCGCGTTTCATCCGTTCGCCTTTTCGCCGGGGCCGAAATATCGGGAGAATCGGGAGGAATCGATTTGCTTAGCGGAGGCGGGAACTCCGTCAGGAAAACGAAGCGCGTTAAGAGTGGACCCCGCTTCTTAGCCGATTCTTCGAAGATCGACCGCATCTTGTTGAGATATTCGATGTTGAGCGAATCCTTCATCGGCCCCAACTTGGCGGATTCAGCCTTGAAGAACTCGTCGATATCTCGTTGGTAGTAGTCCTGCAATCGCGTGGTGATGGTCGCGATCGCAGTTTGCGTTTCTCGCTCGACCTCTTCTTGCAGTTTCTTTTTCTGATCCCCTCGCAAATTTTCGACTTCGATGGCCGACTGGCCCGGAATCGACTTCGACTCCGACGAAAGTCCTTTGAAATCAAGAACGGGTACAGGCGTTTTTTCGGTCTTGAGAGAGCTGAGCGGCACGAGGTCGATGTCGACAAACACCTGCTCACGGGCTGGACTACAGCCCATCGCGATCGCTAATACAAGGAGATAGCTAAGGTTTCGCATTCATCGCGGCCAAGGTCGGATCGGAGATATCGTTGGCGCCGTACAACGCGACGGTGCCCTCAAATATCATTGTATATCCATCCTTCGCTGCGACTTCATTAACCGCCGCACGGGCCCGCTGATAATTCTCGTCTTTTCGCTCGTCGGACCACTGCTTCATCTCGTCGGCAAACTCGCGGAGCCATCGGTTCGACAGGTCATTGATGATCGAACTTCGACGAGAATATTCGTCGATCATCGTTCGCTCTTCCGGCGTGAGGTTCGCCTTGGTGGCGAGCTCTTGCGACTTCTTGCTCGTCGCGATGATATCGGCTTTCAGTCGATCCAGCTCGGCATCTTCCGGCTTGGTCCGATCCTTCTTAAGAGTGAGCTCACGAAACCGGTTCGCCTGCTCCAAGGTGAGGATCCGGTATTGATCGATGAATTCCAGGATCGACTCCCGGGCCTTCTTCATGTCATCGAAGTTCGTCTTTGTCTTCTTGCCAATCTCAGACTTGTCGATGACGCCATAGAGATCGACGACGCCTAGCTTGGTCGAGTTATTTTGGAAGCCGCTGCCCACCATCACTCCCGCGATGGCAGCGGCAGCGATCCAACCCGACCAAGCGAAGCGTCCTTCTCTCATTTCTTCGTGGCCACGGTCGTCGTGTCGTTCGTGATGTCGTTTGCGCCGTAGGGTGCGAGGTTCTTGTCGAGTACCACCGTGAAACCTTGCCGCTTGCCAACATCCTCAAGTCCAGCCTTAAATGCCTTGTAGACGACGTCTTGGTTCTTGTCGTGCTGGTCGGCCAGGTCCTTCTGCATATCCTTCACGAGATTGTTGAGGTACTCACCCATCTCGTTTTGTCGGTTGCGATAGTCGTCCAGGGCCTTCAGTTCGTCCGCCGTGGGGCTGGACTTAAGTTCAAGGTCCTTAAACTTCTTCTGGGCATCCTGAGCCGCCGTCGTCAAACGCTGCAACTCGCTCTTGTCCGCATCCGTTTTGGTCGCCTTCAATGTCAAGTCCTTGAACTTTTCGGCGTCTTCTTTCTTCATGACCGGATATCGCTGCAAGAACTGAACGACCGTCTCTCGGTCCGTTCGAAGGTTCTTTTCCTGCTCGACCAAATTCTTTGAGATGGCCACGGCCTGAATGACCGCGTTGGAGTCCACGACGCCAATCTTCGTGCTGTTATTCTGGAAACCGCTGCCGGCAAGAAGCGCCGTCATTCCGAGCCCAAGTACTGTTGTGCCGGAAAGAAAACCGGTCCAATATGATTTGTTCATGTTTTTGTTGCTTTTCCTATTTAGAAACTTGTACCGATCATGAAGTGCGCACGCGAACTGCCTTGATCGTTAAACGCATAGTCGAGTCGAATCGGACCCAACGGAGTTCGGAATCGGATACCGACGCCGTAACCGTAGTGGAATTTCGCATTCACGCTCTGCTCAAAATCCTTCACGCCCGAGTAGCCGCCCCATGCTCCGCCGTAGTCGAAGAACGTAACGAGGCTGAATTGCTCTTGGATTGGTTTGCGATACTCAAACGTCGCAACCACCATGTTTCGGCCCCAGAATCGGTCTTCGTTGTAGCCACGAACGGAATCGTTGCCACCTGCAAAGTACTGCTCAAAGAACGGAACAGTTCCCGAAACCGTGCCGCCTTTCAATCGAAGTGCAAAGACGTCTCGCGAAAGGTCCTTATCGGATCGTGGCTTCTTGTTCGGTGTGTAATAGGTTCGGAGATCGAAGCCCAGCTTCACAAACGCGTATCGACCTTCCTTCACCTGTCGAGCATCGGGCGGAACCGTCGAGACCGGTCGGATGACCGAGTAGCCGGGTTCGAGATCGACTCGAAGGTACGTGCCCTTGGCGGGATCGAAGTCGAAGTCTCGGCGATTCGTGATCGAGCTCAGTCCGAACGAACCAACTTCGCCGTCCTGCTGTACGTAAGGAACCGGACCGTTGACCGTCGCGCTGCTTGCATTTTGAACGTTGATGCGCTCAAACCTTGAAGCAAGTCCGAACGATTGTCGTTCGCTGACGGGCCGAGTGAACGCCATCGTGGCACCTGTTCGTCGCTCCTGGTATTGGCTCGACGAGTTCGTCGTCGAGGTACCGAGACCGTTGGTAAAGTGAAAAATCAGTCGGTCGTAGATCGAAGCGCGGAACGACGTATCGTTGCTATCGACGAAGGGGTTCGCATAGTCAAGGCTAACCGATCCGCCAAAGCCCTTCGTGGCCTGGGTGTAGTTGAAGCCAATCGTCTGGCCCGAACCCATGAAGTTGGAGTCCGAGTAGCTGACCGCACCCGCGAGTGAGTTCTGCGGGTCCAACACCACGCCAGCGTTGAAAAGACCCGTGTGCGCGTCGTCCAGGTTCATCACCAGGTCGACGCTGCCTTCGTCTTGCTCCGCAGTTGTTGGCAAGCTTGGGTTCACCTTCTCAAACCAGTTCGTGGTCATGATACGGTTGTAGTCGCGTTGCCACTTGTCCATGCTGAACGGCTCGCCCGGCTTGGTCTTGATGAGTTTATTAAAAACGGATGGCTTGGTCGCGAAATTGCCCTTCACGGTCACCGAGTTGACCATCAACTCTTTGATTTTGATGACGACCGTGCTCGGGTGGTACTGGTCGGGACCGACGCCTTCGACCTGTCCAAACAGCTTCTTTTCGGCGTACAGCTTCTGGATTGCGTCGGCGGTTGGCTTCAGGTCCGAGTTGTTAAACGGCTTGAGGTCTTCTTCCTTTGCATTTGCGGGTGGGCGGAACGTGACCAGCTTCAGGAGTTCTTCGGTCTTGATCGCCGAGTTGCCAACGATGGCGACTTCACGAACGACTTCATATTCCTGAACATCGATCGTGACCTTCCAGGTATTCCCGGCCGCGCTCGTGACAGGTGTGGTGGTGTAGTCCACCTTTGCAAACCAGCCCATGTCGCGGATGCGTTGGACATCGTCTTTGAGAGCTCCGACATTGAGGAGTTGACCCTCTTTCACCCTCATCGTGGATTTGATTGCGAAACTTGAGTCTCGTTTATTGCCTCGAATGGTGATATCGTCAATCTTCCCTGAATCTTGCGCGTGGGCGGCAACCGCCATAAACATAAGACACGCGACACTTCCTACTCGAGCCAGCACTAAACTTCAGTCCTCCCTGGGCAAACACATTAAATGTACCTGCGTTATTTATTTGGGACGTGCAGTTTTGCGGTTTGATACGGTGGTTTTCTTTTCCCCACGCGGGTGGAGTAATCGATCGACAATTTATAGGGTCGAAGCTGGTCTGTTCCGAAGGAGAACGAAAGGGCTCGCAAAGAGTCTGGACCCCGCCGTGGGCGGTAAGCAATTCGGAAGTCGTAGGCAAGCGGTTCACCCGGAAGTGGCTGGAACAATTGACGTCGACCTTGAAGGTAGAAGCCGGCTCCCAGGTTCTTAACGAACGACAGCGAGGCTTGCTCGAAAGCGTTGTAGTCCACGCCGAAGTAATCGAGTCCGAACGACTTGGCGATGTCGGTGGTGACTCCACTGAGAAGGCTTGGGATGGCGTATCCCACAAAGGCATCCTTCAGCTCCGACTGAATGCTGGAATTCACGCCCGACTGCAGGATGTTGGTCAAGAGGTCCGTTCGTCCCAGAAGCTGCAGGATCCGGTCCTGAGTGAGGTCACCGGGTTGGCTCGTAGCCGTCAATTGCAGCGCCTCTGTACTGGAAAGGAGATCGCCCTTGATGTCGACAAAGATGTCGTACCGCTCCGGACTGATACCGTTCTTGAGGGCGGTTAGCGACGTTTCGCCGTGGAGGTTGGCCAGCAGCTGAGCCTTGTTGTTGAACGCCGTGTTCTCATACCGAAGGTCGATCGAGCCATCTTGTGACAGCTTCAGGATGCCACCGGGCAGATTCAGCGAACCGCTCTCGACCGTAAGACTGCCGTCGGCCTTGATGTTCGAAAGGCTGCCCCGAAGCGACCCCTTCCCATCGACGTTGAGCTCTGCCACCGACGACTTGATGTTCATGGGTGATTCGCTGAAGAACTTCAGATCGAACGTCGGATCGAAGTTGCTCGGCTGGTCTGAACTTGTCTTCGGATTCAGGGTAGGCAATATTGTCTTGACGCCATCGAAGTAGATGTTGCCGGAGATCTTGGGCTTGTCGATTGGACCTTCGATCTTGATTGGAGCTTGGGCGGTGTCGATGATGCCGCGAACATACGCGCCCTGCGGGAACGATTGGTAAATTCCAAATCGGTTGGCTGTGACAGTGCCGTTAACAATGTCGAGTGGCCGATGATCCCATATGTCGAATGGAACCTTTGCATCGATAGCAACCGTACCGAGCGTCGCATCCTTCGGGTCCCGCGCGGAATAGTTCGAACCTAAATTTGTCTTGAAATGCGCAACATTCTTCTTGTTCTTTGTGTCCGGCTCGAAGATGATCGATGACTGAATATCTTGCAAGGCGAGATCGATGGGGCGTCCAATGAGCGGCTGCTCCTGGACGTACTGGATCGAATCGGCGACGAGATTCAGGTTGCCGCTAATCAACGGCTCGCGGTACGTGTTGCTGATGTCGATTGCACCTGAGAGGTTCGCGCCTTGCTTTCCAAGGGTAAGGCCATCGAATTGATGGAAGAAGGGAAGCAGATCTCGAGGGCCATCCAACGCGACATGAGCCTGTACTTTCGATGAATCTTTCGGTGTGAAGTCTTTGCCTAAGAACAGACTTCCGTTATAGTTTCCATCGATAGAGTTGAACGAAAAGGTTCCGTTCGATGCCACTAAAATAGCATCGTCCTCCCCATTGCCTCCCGGCTTAGCCGAGAAGTCGGACTTGATCTTGAGCTTCGATGCGAGGATGCCCATTTGTACGCCGCGTCCGTCGGGTGTGAAGCCCGCCGTCGCTTGGATATCACCGGTTAGGTTGGGTTTCTCGCGCGTTCCGACCGCATGGAACGAAGCACGATCGACGAAAAGGTTGACGTTCGAAAGGGCCGGAGCAATCGCCTGAAACTTACTGACGGGGAAACCAAAGAGGGACCCAGTCAGGTCGATCTCACCGGAGTCTTTGATCGTCCCATCCAACTTCGCCGTACCGTTCGGAACCGCCAGGTCCTCGGGGACCTTGATGATTCCAATTAACGGAATTGGGACCTTCGTCGTTTTGGGACCCACGAGCAGGCCGTTCTTGAGGGTCAAGTCCTTATTGGCATAGGTACCCGTAACCGAAAAGTTGCCCAACTCGGTGTCTCCCAGCTTGATCGACGAAACTTCGAACTCCGGAATCTCAACCGTCAGGTTGCTGGTTGTGCCCGAGAATTGCATGACCGACCCCAGCTTGCCCTTAAACAAATGCAGCTTGTCGAGATTCTCCGCCGAAAGGTTGAGACTCGGTTCGGCCGCGAGCAACACGTCTTCAATCGGAACTTTGTAAGACAGGAATTCGCCACCAATCTCTTTGGTTTCGGGCTTGTAGGTACCGTTATCGATGCGGAAATAGTCGTCGAGCGACCCGATAAATGCGTTCAAGCTCCAAGCTTGTCCATCGAATCCGGCATCCCACTCGCCGGAACCGATAAACGCCTTGTTGAGCAGTACATCGTCCACGCGTCCTTTGCTCATGAAGCTCGTAAACGCGCCGTTCGTAATGCCAACGTCGAAATTGCCGGAAGAGCTACCCTTAATCGCGATCTGCGATGAGATGGCCGGATGCTTGCTGCCGCCGTCGTTTTCTTGCACCGGCTGTAGCGCCGACTGCGTCACGTCGTTGAGATCGATCTTCGAGAAATTGCCCAGGAGTTTGCCTGACCTCGTCTTTGCCGAAATGTCGCCGGTGATATCTGAAATGGTTCCCTTCGCGAAGCTGGCCATTCCGCGCGATAAGTGGAACTTTTCGCCATCATAGTTAACAAATCCACTGGCGGAATCGATTGCGTAGTTGTACGCCAGGATCTTTTTCGCGTCGAAGGACCCCTGTACAAGCGGGTTGGTCATCGTCCCCGCGACCGTAATATCGTTCAGGTCGAGAACCCCGCCAACGGGTCCATCGTACAAGTCTCGAACATCAATGCCCTTCACGGCGAAGAGGCCAGAAAGAGTCTGGTTCGAAAGGCCGATACCAAGATTGCCAGTTATTTGGCTTGCACCTTTCATCGCCTCAATTTGAGTCAGGCGAAGGGAATCTTGATCACCCGCAAAGTTTGAAGCGACGGCCAGGACCTTTCCAGGCAACCCTTCATAAGTAACTCCAAATCCTTGAGCACGGCCAACATATTTGGGCTTGGCGAGGGTCCCGGTGATCTGGGCCTGGAGGTCGACCAATCCACTCGTATTGCTCACGAGTTTCTCGAGGTCAACGCTATTGGCGACAACTTTGACGTTTATCCCTTTCTTGAAATCAATATCTCCGGTGGCGACGAAAGAGCCGGAAGGATCGTTAATGGTGGCGCGATCGAGGTGAAACTTCTGGCCGTCGAAGCGAAGCACCAAGTCTGCCTTGTTAAACTCCAGCGTTCGATCGCTCAACTTGATCTTGGGATCGATCGAACTCTTGACCAAGATGTCCGGCTTCTGGATGGTGCCATCGATGACCGCCGCCACTTGTCCGTGCGACCCCTGAAGCTCCTTTGGCAGCCACTGCGCAAAATCGCCACCATGCGCGTCCGGTGTGGAAAGGGTTCCGACAATAGCTTGTGATTTCAGGTTGTATCCGACGTTGGCGGAGACGACTGTGTTGCCGATGGCCACCGGCTTAACCTTCGCAATCAATTGCTGATTTTGCAGTCCGATGTCGGCCTCGATGACGGGAGCTTTCAGTCCGAATCCTTGGGGCTTGGTAATGATCGCTGGACCGCTCCAACCGACGACTCGATCTCGGTAGGTGAGCGCACCGCTGGTCTTAGCGTCCTGGAACGAAACTTCCTTCGGCAGTTTGATGTTGAGGGAGGCAAGGGTTGCTGGAGTCACTCCCGACGCTTTGATGTTGCCACCGAAATCGACCTTCGGACCATAGCTGAGGACTCCATCGGCGTCCACTTTCGCACCCTTGTAACCGGCCAGCAGTCGGCCATCGAGTCCATTCTCGGTCACGACTCCCCGAAAATCGATATGGTCGGACGTGTACTTCTGCCACGTTACCGAGGGGGCTTGAGCCGAGATTTGCGACCGGAAGAGCAGGGGCTTCTTCTCCCGAATCTCCATGTGGAAATCGCCGCGGAAAGTGCCATCCGTTACTTTCAACTCTTGGATCGACTCAAGAAGCTTTCGCTCTTGTCCAGCTCGAAGCCGCCTTAAGATGGGCTCAATCTTTCCATCGATGCCATTACTTGTGATGAGGGTCAGGCCTGGCTCTTTGTGGAAATTCACCTGGCCCTTGGCCAAGCCGAGGGCTTCTACATTGAATCCGCCCTCGATATTGTCTCCCAGGCCGACAATGTTTCCGGAATTAATATCGAGCTCATTGCGAACGCCGCCCGGCACCGTCTCGTCACGGAAGTGAAACTTCGTGTCGCGAACCGAAACTTGCCAAGACTTCTTTTCGCCGGTGGGCTGCGAGGGCGCAAAGTACTTGAGAATATCGATGTCGCCTTTGGCGTCGCGCGTCACCCACAGTTCAGCATCCCGAACCTGAACCTTCGGTGAGAGACCTTCATCGACCGCTATGCCCTTGGCCACGAGCATCGGCACCTTGGCCACGAGCGTGCCATCTTCCTTCTTGATCACCAACTTCTTGGCGTAAACGGTTTGTTGAACCAGATCGATGGAATAGCTTGCGCACTCGATGTGCAGGGTTCCACCGGGCGTGGTGTAGTCCATCGCGAAGCCCGTTCCAGGCGTGAGGAAGGTGTCGGCACATTCGTAAACGTACACTGCTCCGCCGATGGTGACGGCCGCCAACGGCGCCCACATCACCAGGAATCGGACCGGAATATGCCACATCTCGCTTCAGCTTATAGGATACGACGGAATGCACCCTGGTTTCAGAGTTTCAGCATGTTTCTGATTCAATTGAGGCTCTTCGCGATTCTTCTCTCGCTTCTTCCGCTTCTTCCGCTTCTTTCCCCTCGAAACGAACCCTAGGGCCAGCCCGATCCGTACATACCCTTAGCTATGCCGATCAACACGGGGTTTAACGGAAACGAGATTTTTTGTCTGCACAAGAAAGGGTATTCGCCAGGTGAGCTCGTCATCGGCAACTCGGTTTGGTCGGTCGGATTCCTCGGCGGAATCGGCAGCGCGCTCAAGACCATCGCAGGCGGCGAAGTCACCCAGATCACCGAGATCATCCACGAAGGTCGCAAATCGGCTCTGGAGCGAATGGAGGCGTGGACGGGCCTCCACGGCGCGGTCGGCATCACCGGCGTCACAAACGAACTCGTCATCCATTCGGGCAATATCGAATTCCTCAGCATCGGCTCGGCCGTGCATCGCGACGGCGTCAATGCCACTTCTCTCGAGTTCACCAGTAGCGCCGATGGGCAGGAACTGTATTGTCAGCTCGATGCCGGATTTAAGCCGATGTCGTTCGCTTTCGGCAATGTTGCCTACTCGATCGGGCTGGGCGGCGGTGTAATGGGCAGCTTGCGATCCCTGGCGAAAGGTGAGATCAAGGAGTTCAGCGACGTCTTCTATCACACCCGCCACCTCGCTCTCGAGCGAATCCAAAGGGAAGCTGCTCAAAAAGGCGCGAACTGCGTGGTCGGAATTCGAACCAGCATCATCAAATTCCAGGGCCTCCAGGAGATGGTCATGCTCGGAACTGCCAGCCACCATCCTGCTTACGGCGCGGAATACCTGGCCCGACCCGCCACCAGCGACATGACCTGCGAAGAGATGTGGAACATGATCCACTGTGGCTACATGCCGCTCGAGCTTGTCATGGGCGTGAGCGTGTACTCGATCGGCATCGCCGGCGGCTTCTCCGCCTTCTTCAAATCGTTCGTAAAAGGTGAGATTTCCGAGCTGACCCACTTAGTGTACGACGCCCGGGAGAACGCACTCTCGAAGATGATGGAGCACGCCATCGCGGCCGGAGCTGACGACGTCATCGGCATCAAAACCTACGTCTATTCTCTCGGCTCGGGCATCATCGAATTCCTCGCCATCGGAACCGCAGTTAAGAAGATGGATGGCCTCAAGACGGAAAGCGATCACCTTCCGCCACAGGCCGTCATGTCGGATAAGGACACATTCCTGAACGTTGCAGATACGGTGATCGGCAGCAACCTCAACCAAGGCCAGAAGTTCAAGAGCATGTAGTACTTTTCGCTCGTGGCGAACCCGATACCCTGGTAAATTTAAGGGGAGTGACCCGATGAAATTGGCGCGCACCTTCCTCCTCCCCGGCTTTGCCGCCACCGTGCTGCTCGCCTCGCTCCCAACGCTCGGCCAACAAGGCGGATCGGCCGGAGGCGTCGTCACCAATAAACAAGGCGACGGCAAAACCCCGCCCCCGACCGGGCCAAACCAAGACGCCGCCAAGGGAATCGACAAGCAACCCAAATCCATCGGTCCCGCGCCTCTCAACCCCGGCGCATTTGCCCCGGTAAGATTCGATTCCGGCCCGTTCGAAGGCCTCGAACCCTTCGGCTACTCCTACTTCTCCGCTGCCCGGCAGTTCGTCCACGAACGCCAACGAGCCCTCGCCGCTGAGCAGCCAACCCAAACCGCCGGAGCGCCGATCCAGATGTCCTCGAAAGACATCAACCTCCCCGCACCTGATCGGTACCAGCTCGGCCCCGGCGACAAGATCACGGTTCGATATGGCAGTGCCGCGACGGAAACCGTCGAGGTCGCTCTGTTGGTCGGCCCCACTGGAACCGTCACCGTTCCGATCATGGGCAGCAAACTCACGGTTCGGGGCATGACCCTCAACCAAGCACAAAACGCCTTGCAGCGAGAAATCGGAAAAGGACTTCGCGACGCCACCGTCACTGTCACCTTGTCCGAACTCCGCAGCATTTCGGTCTCCATTGTCGGCGAAGTCACGGTCCAGGGCACCTACCAATTTCCTAACGTTATCACGCTTTTCAACGCGCTCTACGCCGCCGGCGGACCGACCATCAACGGCTCGATGCGCAAGATTCAGCTTCGCCGGAGCAATGGCAAGTCGCTCAACATCGACCTTTACTCCTACCTCGTGAAGGGCGACGACTCGCAAGACGTTCCTCTCCAACCTGGCGATCTCATCCTCGTCCCCATGGCGACGAATCGGGTCGCGATCAAGGGCGAAGTGCAGCGTCCAGCCGTCTACGAACTCACAGAGAAGGAGTCGCTCAAAGATGCGTTGGATTATGCGGGAGGACCCAAGGCTTCGGCCGTGACCGACCAGATCGAGATCGACTCGTATCATGCTGGCCAAGCCCACCAGATCGTCAATGTGAACGTCTCGGCGGCGGTCACCACGAAGCTGAAACCCGAAGACATCGTCACGCTCTATCCGGTTCGCACCGAGTTCCAAAACACCATCGAAGTTGAGGGTGCCGTCGACCAGCCGCGCAAATACGAGCTGACGCCGAACATGACCGTAGCCGACGCAATCTCGCGAGCCCACGGAGCCCTCTCTGACGCCTACCTTTCCCGCGCCGACCTCTACCGCGAGAATCCGGATCGGTCCCTGACCCTCGTCTCCATCGACCTGGGCAAGGCCATGAAAGGCGACTCGAGCGCCAATATCGAACTCAAGCGACACGACCGTTTGAAGGTCTATTTCCAGCGCGACGTAACCTGGCTCGACAACAAAACCGTAAACCTGGAAGGAGCGGTGCGCACCCCCGGAAAGTACGTTCGCATGGACGGCATGAAGCTGCGCGACCTGCTGCTCCAAGGCGGCGGACTCTCGCCCGACGCCTCCCTCGAAACCATCTTCATCTACCGGAAACTCCCGGACGGAAACGAAGGTCCGCTCATCCAGGTCGATGGCCAAAAGATGCTGGCGGGAACCGACGATGTCGTCCTCCAAGACCGAGACCGCGTCGTGGTTTACACAGTTCAGCAAGCCAAATTCAGCCCCAGGCGAACCGTGATAATCAGCGGGGCAGTTCAGCAGCCCGGCACCTACCCTCGGTCGGAGAATCTCCGCCTGAGCGACTTGATCAAGATCGCCGGCGGACTCACGCCGAACACCGGACCGACGATCCAGATTTCCCACTCGCTCGTGCCCGAGAACACGAAGACGGAAGCCGTGTCCCTCGGCGATCTCCTGCAAGGCAAGAGCGATTTACCTCTCCGTGATGGCGACGTGGTGACGATTCCCGCCCGTGGAGACTTCCAGAACGAACCGATCCTCGTCGAGGTTCGAGGCCGCGTACTCCGCCCCGGCGTATACGCGATGAATTCGCGAACGGAAACTCTGGATAGCGTGATTAAGCAAGCCGGCGGACTCACCACCGACGGCTGGGCCGAAGGCGCCCAGTTCCTGCGCGACCCTAAGAACATGCAGTCCGACGCCGAAGGTCGCCTGTCTCCCCGCGTCAAAAAGCTTTTCGAGACGATCCACGAGACGCAATATGTTCGGGCCCTCGCCAAGTCCGATCTCGACAAGATTCGCATCCTCAGCGTTCAAGCCGGCAGCCTCGGCATTGCCGGACTAGCCTCCCTTGGCGGTCTCTCGCTCCCGACGCAGGTTCCGAGTGGCGTGGGCGATTCGGACGCGGCCAAGAAGCTCATTCACGGCCACGATCTCGTCTCACCTGCCCGCGACCTCGGCCCCGACGAACTGGAGGACACCGGCAATATCCCGATCCGCCTCGATCTCGCGCTGAAGGATACGAAATCTCCCCACAACGTGGTGCTGAAGGATCGCGACATCATCATCATCCCCGAGAAGCCGACGACGGTTGCGGTTCGCGGCGCGGTCTTCGTTCCGTCGACGGTGCTGTTCGAAGGTCCAAACGACTTGCAGCATTACCTCGACCAATGCGGCGGACCGACCATCGATGCGGACAAGGACCAGATCCTGATCATCCGCGCGACGGGCACGATCACGAAGGCGAAACCGAGCACCAAGATCCTCCTCGGCGACACCATCTTCGTTCCCACCAAGGTGATGGTCGCGCAACTCTTCGACGGCCAAGCCAACTTCGATCAGGGCCTCCAGCGGGTGACGAACCTCGGAATCTTCTACGCAATCCTGAAGAATCTGATCAAGTAACCACATGATATAGTCAAAAGGATGGCAACGCTCGCAGAACTGACCCGCGCCCACGTGTGTCTCCAGTCTCTGCGTCCGCTACCATCGGATGTCACCGCCGAGCTTCGGCACCGGTTCGAGGTGCGTCTCACTCACCACTCAACCGCCATCGAAGGAAATACGCTCACCCAAAGCGAAACCGAGATCGTGCTTGAGAAGGGCGTTACGATCGGCGGCAAATCCCTCGAAGAACATCTGGAAGTCATTGGCCACAAGGAGGCGATGGACTTCGTTCTGATGCTCGCCGACTCCGGCATGCCTATCCGCGAACGAGAAATTCGGGAGATCCATAGCCTCCTTATGAAGGGCCAAGGCAACGGCGACTCGGGTCGATTCCGCACTCTCGACGTGAAAGCTGCCGGAACGGAATACGTCTATCCTTCACACCTCAAAGTGCCCGAGCTCATGGCTGATTTTGTCGATTGGTTGTCGGCGGCGACGGACCTTCATCCCGTGGAATTCGCGTCGGAAGCCCACCTGCGATTCGTGACGATCCATCCTTTCCGCGACGGCAATGGACGTCTTGGCCGGCTGCTGATGAACCTGCTGCTCGTTCGAAGCGGCTACCCGATTGCGGTGTTGGACGTCGCCCAGCGAGCGGCTTACATCGCCTCTCTCGAATCTGCTCAGTCAGGTTCTGGACGAGAAGCTCTAGATCAATTGGTCATCGACGCGGTCGCGAAGTCTTTGCGAGAAACTTTGGAGACTGCCCTATCCTCTACCCAAGTAACCATCTCGGCTTCGGATCGGGCGCAGATTCAAGACTGGATTCAAAGCTAGGGTGGCATGGATAGAGGTAAGGGAGTCTTCGCTTCCGGCAAGGCACATCACCTCTATCCATGAATCTGCCTGCTATGTAATACCAGTTAGAGCTAAATGGCAGGCGGGACGCCAACCGTCCGACACCCCACGGAGTAGAATCTAGGTATGAACCAACGGTTGCCGGAGTGGCTGACCATCCGAGTGCCTCGCCCCGACACGATCAAGCAGGTCGAGCAGATGATGCGCTCGAAGAACCTGCACACCGTGTGCGAGTCGGCCCGATGCCCCAACCTGCCCGAGTGCTGGAGCAAGAAAACCGCAACCTTTATGATCCTCGGCGACACCTGCACTCGCTCGTGCGGCTTCTGCGCCATAAAGGTTGGACGAGGTCTGACCGTCAATCCTCACGAGCCGTCCGACGTGGCCAAAGTCGCCGCCGACCTCGGCCTCAAGCACATCGTGGTTACCAGCGTCGCCCGAGACGACCTGCCCGACCAAGGCGCTGGCCAGTTCGGCCTCACGATCCAAGAGCTTCACAAGCAGAACCCGCTCTGCATCGTCGAGGTCCTCACCCCCGACTTCAAGGGCAACCGCGACTGCGTCCAAACCGTGTGCGACGCCAAGCCGGAAATCTTTAACCACAACATCGAAACCGTCGAGCGGCTCCACACTCTGGTGCGCCCTCAGGCCAAGTACAACCGAACGCTTTCGGTTCTGAAGATGGTGAAGGAAATCCACCCATCGATCTACACCAAATCGGGCATCATGCTCGGCCTCGGTGAGACTCGCGAGGAGATCATCGAGACGCTTCAGGACCTGCGCGATGCGGGGGTCGACGCCGTTACGATTGGCCAATACCTGCGCCCGACGATGCGCCACCTGCCCGTGGTCGAGTACATCCACCCGCATGTGTTCAAGGAGTACGAGGTCATCGGCTCCGAGATGGGATTCGCCTTCGTGGCGAGCGGCCCGTTCGTGCGCAGCTCGTACAACGCCGTCGAGTTCAGCAAGAAGGTCATGGGCGATCGCCTGAGCCAGCTGGACGAGTTCGAACGAGCGAAGTACATCAAGGATCTTGAAGACCAAGCCGAGCAGCACGCGGCGGTTTAGGCTTCAGCTTTCAGGCTTCAGGATTCAGTTTGTTGTCTCACTGTCAACGACTTATTCGGTTGACATAATCTGGGGGCAAGGGCGTCCTGCCCTTGTAAAAATCACGGGCAAGATGCCCATGCCCCCAAGTTAGCCAGGCCGCCGCTTCTCTCCGGCCATCACTTTAATGATCGTCTGCGGAACGACCTCGCCATCCGGCCGAGGCGCGATCGCCATCGACTGCTCGATGAGATCCAGCACATATGGATCATCCAATACCGACACGTCCCGCAGCTTCAGATGCCGAACCTGGCTCCCTTCGCCGATTAGCCTCTTCTCAGGATCGAGCAGCTTCGCCCCGTGGTTAAACCCCAGGTTGATCCCCTTGCCGTACATCGGCAAATGAATGAAGTGATCCCTCGTCTTCTCGGTAAAGCTAAACCCAATCGTCACCGCCTGCGTAGCATCGTAGATAATCTCCACCACGGGAGGAAGATAGTCGAGCAACCGCTGCCGGGCGGCACGATGCAGAGCCTGAACCTCGGGCGAGTAGCACGCAATGAACTCTAAATATTCCGCCGGCTCCGGATGCATGAGCGAATTGTATCAACTTTTTTGGAAGTGCTTAATGCTCAGTGAGATATTCTGCACACCCTGACCCGGAGGGTCACAGCTAGTAGCCAGGGTATCGTAGCGAGGAACGAGCGGAGACCACTGGATAGCTCGAAATTGAAGAAGTCCGAGGAGCGAAGCGACCCGGCCGAAGGCGTAAATATGTCTTTCAAAAGTGATATTCAGTTGGTCGAGTGTCGACGACGAATCTCCTCATCAGATGCGACTTCGAGAAGTAATTCAACCGCCTCGGTCAGATTCGCTTTGGCGTCTTCAAACGTCGCCCCTTGGCTAGCGACGTCAAGCTCCGGACAGAACGACGTCATTAAAGTTCCTTCTTGCCTGAAGACTGCCGTTAGTTGCATGTATCTAGTGTAACCGAAGTATCTCTATTCCCGACCCAGCACCGGAATGCTGTTCGCCAACCCGAAGCTCCGAATGTACGTCAAGTCGTCGAAGTCCGTCAGCACCGCCCGCTGCAGACCCGAGCCCCGATACGCCACGTGCAGAATGTTGTCCGAGTCGCCCTGACCACCATCCACCCATCGATACGCATAGAGCATGTCCCCGTCGAACCACATCGCCGCCGGAGCCGAGCGGCTCTGCGTCCACTCGTCGTAGTACCTCTTCACCAACCAACCGCCATTGAACTTTGGATCGGCAATCTCATGCGCCTGATAGCAGCAAGCCCACGGCGATTTGTCGCTGACCAACCCCCGCCCGATGATAATCACGCGCCCATTCGGACCGCCGTCTTTGCTGGTATCGAAAAGAGCAGTCAGGCGAGTATTGCCCCGCGTGGCACCGCCTTCGCCATCCACCCAGCTCGGACCGAACGTCTGAGTCAAAGTTCCGTCCGCCTCCGCCTTGAACCGCCGATACTGCCAACGGAAAGCCCTACCCTTGTCCTGATCCTGGCCCAAAGCCATGATCATCTCACCCTTCTTGGTGTCGAGACAGGTTCCGACCGGATCGGTGCTGGGGAAGCTGAAAACCTTGGCGTCCTTCTGCCAAGCGCCTTTTTCGAAGATGCGATACGTCAGCTTTCCATCCGCCGGATTCTGGAAGAACACATATGCCCGACCGCCAAATGAACCCACACTCGGCACCAGCGAACGGTCCTTTTCGAGAATCAATGGACTCGACATTTGGTATCCGTCTCGCCCCATCGTAATCCAACGAACCGCCACGCCATTCAGGGTTTGGTACGCGCAGAGAATTCGGCCGTCGTGGGTCGTCGCGACCGGATCGCCCGTCAAGCCGCCTGAATCCACGATCGTCTCCGGCTCCCACTTCTTTCTCTGATCCATCATGCGGATCACCAGCCGACCGGGCCGGTCTGGCGAGAGCGATGGATCGACCGCTTTGTCCGCAGGGAGGTCATTGATGCCGTACAGCAAGTACGCCTTGCCTTTGTTCTCGAACAGCCACGGCGCGGTCTTTGTGTGCGTATGGCCCAAGTCGTCCCGCGTTCCGCCGCCGATAGAATAGGCATAGGTGATGCTCGCCTTCACGTGCTTCTCGCCCCACACTCCGTTCCGATTCCAATCGACTAATGTCGTCGCCCCATTCGCTCTCACAGGGAAATGGTAGGGACCTTTCTCCAGGAACTTCACCTGCTCGTAGGGGAAGGGCAGCGTCTCGTCGAGGTCGTTCTCGTGGAGCTTGAGCGCGGCAAATTGCCCGTCGCTATAGTGCACCTTATCGATCGTATCTTCAAAACGATAGCTATAGGTATAGTTCATCAAACTTGTATAGAACGGCGATGCGTAGCCTGGCGAAAAGCCCTCGTGGTTAAGCCCAAGCTGATGCCCAAACTCGTGAACGAACACCGCCCACAGCGCGTTCTCGCCGCACGTCCCGCCGTCAGCCAACTCGTTCGATTGGCCCCCACCACCGGGCGTCACCTGCATCCAGTGCACCATTCCGCGCCACTTCTCGGGCAGCAATCGTGCCCGGTTGTTCCACCACGCGTGGCCGGTCATGTCGCCAGTAATAGGATCGAGGAGGATGGGATGAAAGTTGATGCCCGTCGTCCCGTCTTGGTTCTTAACCTTGAGCCCTGAGTAGAACTCGGTGATGCGCTTCATCCCGGCGTCGATGGTCTCGGGTTTCACTCCGTCGAATCGCGAGATGAGGCACACCACGTCGGCGTGGCCAACCTTGCAGCCGAGTTTGGGAAAGTCGATTCCGCGATAGCCGAACCTCTTCCACCCATCCAGCAAGCCGTCGTCCGCGCTGCAGCGGTTGTAGGAGTCCGATTCGGGATCATCCTCGGCGAGCGTCTTGTCTTCCTCGATGATGCCCCGCCGGAGTTCCGTCAGGCTCCCGGTGCCGACCTCCGAACCGCGTCGACTCTCGTACACAATTGGTCGGCCAAACTTGCCGCTTCGCCCCACCGCGCGCAAGACGTCCACCTTCGGATGCCCATCGTCATCCAACTTAATCGTCTTCCCCGGCGTCCAAGCGGTATCGCCAAAGACGACCAAATCCTTCATCGCCGCTGGTCGCGATCCCGGAGACTCTTTACCCAGCGATCCTTTCTTCTGAAGAGTCGACCGGTCGATCCAGAACACCTCGCCTTTTGCATCCTGCCCCACCAAATCCGAACCTGAATCCCCCAGCCAGACCACGCCTCCCGGAAGTCGAACCTCAGTAGCTTTCTTCGTCGAAGGGTCGATGGAGAATCCTTCGCCCGAGCTCGACGAGAACACGAACACCTTGCCATCGGCCATCGCCATCACCGGATTGCCAACCTTCTTCGGCAGGTCCACCCAATGGTCGGTGTTGGTCAGCGGGAAGTCCGCGCCTTTCTTCGCCAACCGCACATTGTTGCCGTCGAACAACCCAACCACCATCGGGCTATCTCCTTCCTTCAGAGAACCAATCACCACCGCTTGGCAGTTCTTACCGAAGTTCGCCGAAATCTGGATGCCATCGCTCGGCTTGAATCCGTCTGCCGTCGGAAGGATGAAGACGCTCCCTTCCCCGCGAGGATCGAACGCGACGAACTGCGAGCGTCCTGTGCCAAGGAAGTCGGCGGCGAAGGGAAGATCAGGCGCACCACCCCAACCCGCAATCCACGCCCTCGGCGGAGCGAAGCCGGTCAACGTCGTTCCGGCGAGTACGAAAGTGAGGGGGAGCATCTAGCCGAATTATATCTGGCTGGCCCGCGAGCAATGAGCCTAGAACAGGGATCAGAAATATGTATGGAGGGCGCAAAGCCCCTTCTCCTCGGGGAGAGCCTTGCCAATCACTTAAGCATATCGGCGTTCCGACTAACCACGCTCCGCCCTTGGGGGAGGTGGCGCGCCGATCATTCCTCAAACTTCGCTGTCGATGATCGGGGCGACGGAGGGGGTGGTTTTCACCCAAGCGGTTCAAGAGTCGGCTCACAATAATGGCGAAGAGAGACTGGGAGAATTAACCCCTCAACACATCGCGAGGATTCTTCCAAGGCTCTTCGCCATGCAGATACGCAAACTTCTGCCCCGAGCCTTCCTCGAGCAATCGAATCAACTCCTCTCGCCCCTCGATCGCCCAGCCAAATTCCACTGAAAAAGGACCGTGGAAGGCAATGGTGTACTCGGTCTTGCGACCAAAGTAGGTGCGATATTTCAGGCCCACGATCGAAGAAAGCGGCCGCACGATCATCGGCTTCTCGAGTCGATCGAAATACCGAATGTCACCATCCTCGATCTCGAACCGCCGGTGTCGGCATACGATCATTTTGCGAATCTCACTGGTCGCGAAGAGCACAAATAGGGCGAGCATGAAGGTGTGAAGACATGCACCGACCACGTTCTTGGATTCGACCGGAAGCCATAAAATGCCGCCAAGAAGGTAAACGACGGCGCTACCAATCGCCGCCATCCGTCCCCGCGTCCCGTAAAACCGAAATGACCTCACGCTTTCTCCATCTTAACTCAAAAACAAAATAAAGCCGTGGCTGGAACCCTGCGTCGACTCTGGCCAAAGGCAGGACCCAGGGGACCCATTCTCGCCGATTAGCGAAGGATCTTGAACTTATGCATCGGCGACCCGCCGATCTCGCTCGAGTAAACAAGCGGCGGATTGCTCGGGTTCACCTTATACATAAAGGAACCGTAAGCCGCCACCGTGCAGCCGGTCACCTCGGTGATTTCGAGCTCTCGACCGGTCGATTTCTCTTCGAGAACCGTTCCTATGGATAGCCTAGTATCTTGTGCCATACAAGGCCACTCTACTCCCCTTCAGCCGCCAGTGGGGAAACAATCGAAATAGTTGACTTCGGTAACCTTAGATCAGGACCAATGTATTCCACCGAGTTCGAGATCGACGACCTACTCACTCGCTTCGAAAATCAAACCCTGGCGCACGAGGAGTGGACTCACAGCGCCCATTTAGCCATGGCTGCCCTCGCCGTCCTCAACCATGGCGATCAAGCCCTCGACTACATCCGAACGCACATCAAGCGGCTCAACACCGCCCAAGGCGTGGTCGACACTCCCACCCGCGGGTACCATGAAACGCTCACCGTCGCATGGATCGCAGTCGTCCGAGCTGAGCTCAAAACGATCTCAGAAGAAGACACAAGACAAAAAAAGGTCAACGCAGTCGTTGAGGCATTCCAGGACAAGACGATACTGCTGCGTTACTACTCGCGCGACCTCATCATGAGCCTCGAAGCCAGGCACGGATTCGTCGAACCTGACCTCGAGCCTCTGCCCCATTGAACCAAGGATGCCTCAACCACGAGTTCCGCGAGGCGTTGAGGATGCAGGCAACAGCCTCGACTCTTCAGGAGCAAGCTCCTTCCGGGTCGAGGCATCTAAAAACCTATTCCTTCTTCAACGAGAAGAACGTCGCCGGCAAAACGGGGTTCGCCGTGGCCGTATCCATCGCAAACACGATCGGCTCCTTACCACCCGTCCGCTTGATCTTGAACGGCACCATCGCGCCGCCAACCTTTCGGTAATCGGTGAAGTCGGCAAACTCGGGATTTGGCCCTAACGGAGTCGACGTGTAAGTCACCATTCGCACGAGCAATCCGGAAGTCGCGTCGAAGTACAGGTCGGTCGTTACCTTTGCTCCCTGGGCGCCAGCACGCAGAACGTTCACGTCTTTGCCGTCGACCTTGTCCGTTCCCGCAAACCGCAAGTCGCCAAGGTAGTCGAAGGCGTGAGCGCCACGGAAGAATCGAGCGAACTTCTGAACTTCGGTGGCCTGCTCGGCCGGAAGCGGGAACGAGTTTCCGCCCGCCGTCATCCACGTCTCCGTACCGTCGAATCCGAACTTGCGATCCGTAGTGTCCACCACGAACTTATTGGGCTCGCCTTGCGTGAACTTAAACTTCGTCGCCGTCGGGTTCATGCCCGTCACAGTTCCTTCAAACGTCACCGTCTTCAGCTCGCCCGAGGACGAAGCAAATTGCTTCACTACGTCCGCAACCGCCACCGCTTTCGCGTTTCGATTAATCGTCCGTCGCGATATGCCTTCCATCGCCGGAACTCCGCGCGGGTTCGGGCTGCCGTTGTGGCACGTGTTACACGTCACCTGTGTTCGGCCATTAAAATTCTTGGTGTTGATGTCCTTCTGCATCTCGATCATGTGCCGAGCCGCTTCTTTCGCCCGCACGCTGTCATCGGCAAAATCGTCTTCCTTGTGGCAGAATTCGCAGTCCACCTTGAGCGATGAGCACATGAACTTCATCGATGGCAGCACCTCACTGGCGGGCATGCCCTTCATCACTTTGATGTTCTTGTAGACCTCTTCGGCCTTCTTATCGGTGCCGCCCTGATACAGGCCAGCCGTGGCCGTGAGCGAAAGTGACGAAAGCGCAAGCACGTGTTGAATCTTCATGACCGAGTCCGGGTATTCCATTACACTACACTAGGCAGGCCCCGCTGGGGAAGGGTCTAAAGGCTAAGGTTTTCGATCTTGTGCTGAATAATTCGCTGGTCCTGCTCCGTCTTTGCCAGCGCCAACGCTCGTTCGAAATGGGCTCTTGCATGCTTATGGTCGATTTCGCAATAGAGTTCGCCCAGGAGCGCAAAGTAGAACCGGTTGTTCTCCAGTTTCAGCTTCTCCGCTTCTTCGATGGCCGCCGTTGCGCCTTTAACTTTGGATAGCGCGTAAGTTCGGTTAAGGGCGGCGACCGGCGAGTATTCCAGGACCAGCAACTGGTTGTGGAGCATGAGAATGCTCTCCCACTTCTGCGTCGATTCTTCGGGCGTCGAATGCCAAAAGGCGATGCCCGCCTCCAGGTGATACTTCGAAAACTGGTCCCCAACCGACGCTTCTTGAAGCAGCTTCGCACCCCGAGCGACAAGCTCCTGATTCCACCGCGACCGGTCCTGGTCGTCGTACAAAACCATGTCGCCGTTCGAACCTCGCCGGGCCGCAAATCGCGAAGCGTGAAAGCACATCAGAGCGAGCAGTGCCCGCGTTTGCGGTTGATTGGTTCGATCGTCAGTCAACAGCAATTCAGTTAGGCGCATCGCTTCCAGGCAAACGTCTTCGCGCAGAACCTCCTCGTGGCTGTCGGAATAATATCCTTCGCTAAACAGTAGATACAGCGTCGCCAGAACCGCAACCAGGCGCGCTTCAACCTCTTCGAACCCCGGAAATTCCGCTTCGATCCTCTCCTTCCGCAACGTCTCCTTCGCTCGATACAGCCGTTTGTTGATCGTCTCTTTGTTGGTCAGAAACGCATCGGCAATCTCCTCGATGCCAAAGCCGCATAGGATTCGCAGCGCCAATCCCACCTGCGCCTCGGGCGCGATGGCGGGATGGCATACCGCAAACATCATCCGAAGCTGACCATCCCGGATGCCGGAGTCCGAAAGGTCGATCTCATCCTGTACCGCGAATTCCTCGGCCAATTCGGACTCGCGACCCAGGCGCATCACCGCGTTCTTCGCCTTATTCTTCGCCACTTGGTACAGCCAGGCCACCGGCTGCTCGGGAACACCGCGATAGGGCCACGTTTCGAGCGCGGCGAGGAAGGTTTCGCTCGCAATATCCTCGGCTAGCCCCACCTGGTCGAATCCGAATCGGCGCACCAAGACCGCCACGATCTTGCCGTATTCGGTTCGAAACAGGTGGGGAACAAGCTGAGAATCCACGCCTACTCTTGCTTGCCGTGGGTGGCGATCTGCCTCACTTCGACGGTGTTGCCCTCGCCTTGCAGGACCGGACAGCCCTTCGCAAACTCGGCCGCTTCTTCCGCCGACTCAGCCCGAACTGTGATGATTCCGCCGATAGTCTCTTTGATCTCACCGAACGGCCCGTTCGTCACCATCTTGCTCACGCCGTGTACGGTCTTGGCGTCGTCGAACATCAGCCCGGTTCCACTAACGAACTTCCCTTGAGCGGCGATCCCGCCAATCCAGTCCATCGTCTGCTTCATCCACTCCTGAATCTGCTCCGGCGAGGCGATCTTCGCCCCGTCCTCATGCCTCATGATCAATGCGTATTCGTTCATTTGTTTTCCTTTCCCGATTGTAGTTGACTCGCTCGGGTTCATAGGGAAGACAAGCGGAGATTGGGAAATCGGACAGTAGGCAAGAACAATTAGAGAAAAGGCTTTGCGTCTGGCATGGTGTCGATCAAAATCTCCCGCGTCGCGTTGCGCCGAGTCGCGGAGAGAAAGGTGAACTGCGCACCCTTATCCTGCCCACCAAGGATTTCGCCCAGCCGTCGATACACGTGCTCCTTCGCCTTCAAAGGTAGACCCTCAAATGACTTCGAATAGATCATCGGCGAGCACGAGTACTTCATCAAACCGGCCTTAAGGTCGAGTTCACTGAGTCGGCGACCCTGCTTGTCAGCCGGAGAACTGGCCGAATACTCCACCGCAAACCGACTCGTGCCCTGGATCGGCGAAGTAAACACCGGCTCTCCAATTGCAAGTAAGGCTTTCACCAATGGCTCGGTTGCACCAGAAATCCGATCGCGAATACCCTCGTCGACGTGCTCCTGGCTAAAGCCGAACTTCAAGAGTTCTTGCCCGTCCTTCTCCGCTTTGCGAGTCAGCAATCCAGCCTTGGTGATCAGGTTTTGAATCCCCATCTGCTGCTCGGCGACCATTAGCGCGACGATGTCCGAGTGCGGAGTCAGGTACGAATCGACCCGAAAGTATCGGCTGAGATCGGTCACGTTCGCCCCTTTCTCGATGTCGATCGTCGAGGCTTGCTCGTCTCCTCTTGCCGCCTCGTTACCCATGTGTCGTTCAGTTCCATGCACTCCGGTCACGTACCAACCACCCCACCGTTCCTTCATCGGGCTCATCGCGGTGGTTCGAAAAGAACCATTCGCTAATCGCAACTGCCCGTCAGGACCGGCGTAAACCGACCGCGCCATGACACCCGGAACGTGTCCCGTCATCGGCGAATCGTGACACTGAAAGCACTCCATTGTCTGCCGTTTTGGAGTCGGTGCGAGACTCTTGTGATTCTCAAGCAAGTAGAACACAGGCCCGATGACCGGATCGACACCAACAATCTCCATGTACGGCGCGCCCGGAATCCAACCTACGTATGCCTGGTCATTGAAATACAACGCCCTTGGAGTCTCGGGCGAGATAAAGGCCGACTGCAGGCTCGTCTTCGAGAACACGAGAACCTGAGACGAAGCCGAAATCTTCAGCTCCTTCAGCAGAGATCGCAGGTACCCCTGGTTCGGTTCGAACTCCAACTTCACCTTGCCCGCCTTGATTCCGGCCAAGAGATTCGCCACCGCGTCGTTCGAAGGCGCAGTGAGGAATTCTTCTGGAATATCCTCGCCCTGGCCCCGCGTAACACCACCCAAAACCAACGCCGACAGACCCACGCCAAGGCAAGCGACGATTCGAAAGGCACGTCTGGAAAGTCGAATCACATTAGCTACAGGGTACCGATTCGATCTGATCACTAGATCTGCACCCTGCCAAATATATATGGCAGGCGAGCCACTTCGTAGGCGGGGTAGATGCCCAAAACCAACCGACCAGTCGTGGCATGTTTAGGCTCCGCTGCGAGGAACGAGCTGAGAGTCTAAGCATGGAATCGAAAACTCAAGCTCTAGGCGTGGACTCCAGATTAGCTCCATCTCCATCTCCATCATCGTCATCGTCGTCTTTCGGTGGCTTGATTTGACCCGAATTGCCCAACGGAACGCCTGTCTTCACCCGATACTTCGCCAACGGCTGCCTCGGGTTCTCCGGCACAGACACCGCCTTCACCGCTTTAGCTCCATTCTTCGTCAACAAAGCATTCAGCTCGGTCAACGGCTTTCCATTCAGGCCCCGCAACCGCGTCAATAGCGTATCGGTCAAGTAGTAGCAGGTCGCGTACGAACCATAAGTCGCCTCGCTCGGCGCCGAATCTCCTCTCGACATCGAACCCAAAGCGACGAGCAAGTAGGTGTTGAGGTCGACAAAGTTCGAGGCGTTCGCCCCCAAGAAGAAACGGCGCGTGTAAACGATCTTTCCTTCTAGAGCTTCCAACTTCGTGTCGAAGGCCTTGGCCGCGTCGGCAACCTCCTTCATCGAAGAATTCTTCGCATCCTTCAACTCGCTTCGAGCCGCCACAACCGCCTCGTGTGAATCCCAACTTGCCTTGATGCATGCCAACATGTCCATCTCGACCTCGTGAAACTTCTCCAGATCAGACTGACTCGCTGGCGACCGAGGATCGTTCTTGACGACCAGCGGCTGCGAGTACGTCTTTCCGTCGACTGTCAGCCGCACGGTGTAGTTGCCCGGCAGGGCGAGCGGCCCGGGAACGGCCTCCTTCGTCCCGCCGATCGTCGCCTGCATCACGTCTTGCGCGTCATGGATGAACGCCTCGGGATCGTCGTATCGAATATCCCATTCGGCCCGATTCAATCCAACCTCCGCCGACAACGGCTTACGCTTGCCGATCCACATCGGCGCGATCTCCGGCTTCGGGTCGGCATACGGCACGGGTTCCGCGCTCGTCAAATGCCGCACCAAATTGCCTTTGCGATCCAAAATCTCGATCGTTACGGGCGTCGATGGCTTCGACCCGAGCGAGTAATAAATCGAAACACCGCACGGCGGGTTGTCCGCATGAGGAATCTCGGGCGGCATCGGCGTATCGTCGTTCACATTGCTGCGAACCCGGATTCCATTCGCCAGCTTAAACAATCTGCCCGAACCGGAGTTGGGCTCACTTACCAGTTGCCGTAGCGGAGAGATATCGTCGAGGACCCAGATTCCGCGGCCATAAGTGCCCAAAACCAAGTCGTCCCCTTTCACTTGCAGATCGTTCATGATCGTCGTTGGCATGTTCAACCGCAACGATTGCCAATGGTCGCCGTCGTCAAAAGAAACGAACATCTCCTTCGACGTTCCCGCGAACAGCAGGCCATCCTGCTTCGTGTCACACCGAATCACATTGACCGGACCCGACAAAGCGCCTTCGGTCGGAAATCCTCGAGAGATCGGCGTCCATGTCTGGCCATAGTCTCGAGTCCGATACAACGTCGGAGAATTGTTCGCGGACCTCATGCAAACGTAGGCCGCTCCGGGCTGTGTATGGGACGCGTCGATGCAGAGCACGCTCGAAGATGGCAAGCCGGTATTGGCCAAATTCCAGTTCGCGCCCTTGTCCTTGCTCACGTGCACGAGGCCGTTTCCGGTTCCCGCCCAGATGACGTTCGGATTCGCGGTTGAGAAAGAGAAATCGCTGATCGAACTCTGTGAAGTCGTCGGCTTTCCTTTCGGATCGGTGGACGGTATCGTCTTAATTCCCAGGTCCGGACTCAGCTTTTTCCAGTGCTGGCCGCCGTCCGTCGACGACATCAAATACTGATTCGAGGTCAGCAACTCTCGGGGATTGTTTGGGTTGAAGCAAATCGGAGCCAGGCCCTGCCGGAATGTTTCACCCGCTACCGCCGTCGGACCACATTCCACCCACTGCCCACTCGGAAACTTCACCCGGCACAAGTGCAGGGTCTCGGAATAGGAATAGCTGATATTCGGATTCAAAGGGTCAATGGCAACATAACCGAACTCGAAGCCGGGATGCGGCGTCCAATCGAGCGGCCCAATTTGGCCATAGTTGCGTCGGCTTGACGTGCCCACCACGCCGCTGTCCTGCTGCGTGGCATAAACCCAATAGGGATATCGATTGTCGGTCGCGATGTGATACACCTGCGCGCTGGGCTGGTTGTACCACGAGCCCCACGTCTGCCCATGATCGAGCGAAACCGTCGCCCCTTGGTCGCCGCCGTACAGAATTCGGTTCGCGTTTTTGGGGTCAATCCACAAGAAGTGGGGATCGTCGCCGCCCGGAGCGCCCTTAAATCCCTCGAACGTTTCGCCGCCATCGAGAGACCGATACAGGCACGTGCTGATCGTGTAGACGATGTTCGGATCCTTCGTATCCACCGCGACGCCGCAGTTATAGTCGCCCTGACCGTTGGCGATTCGCTGATCCGACTCCGCCATTCGACGCCAATTCGCTCCTCCGTCATCCGATCGGAAGAGGCCAAAAGTTCCGATGAGATACATCCGCTGCGCGTTCGTGTTTTGAGCCAACGCGATGGTGTAACGACTGCGGAGAGGGGGCAAACCTTTCCCTTCGAGCGGCGTCCATGTTTTGCCAAAATCGCTCGACTTGTAGAGTTTGTTGGCCGCGGGTTTTCCTGCTTGTCGCGTTCCTGCCACCACGATTTCCGGGTGGTCGTAAACGGTTGCCATACTCACCACCCCGGCATCCGTCTCGGCTGCGCTCCACCGCGTCCAGGTCGCGCCGCCATCCGTGCTTCGATACACGCCTCGCGTGTCCTTCGTTCGAGCATTGCCTTGCGCCGCCAACAGCACCGTGTTCGGATCCTTCGGATCGACCAGGATCACCGGGATGATGTGCGAATCGGCGAGGCCAAGGTGGGTCCAAGTCTTGCCCGCGTCGGTGGATTTATACGCGCCGTAACCTTCGCCCTGACCCGCGATTTCACCCGTGCCCACATAGACGGTGTTCGGATCGCTGGCCGATACGGCGATCGAACCGATCGTCGACGTTTCCTTGACCGAATCAAACACCGGAAACCACGTCTGCCCCGCACCGGTCGATTTCCATAGCCCACCTTGAGGAAGGCCCATATAGTAAGTGCCAACCTCACCCATCACACCAGCCACAGCCGAGACTCGACCCCCGCGAAACGGACCCAAGTTCCGCCATTTGAGGCCATTCAACATGATCGGGTTGACGACTTCGTTGGCCGCCGAACGCACCCAAGAAGGCGAATCTTTCGTCGCCGGATGAGAACTTGGGCTTGGTTGCTCTACTGGCAGCGTAATCGAAAGGGCGAGGGCGAGGAGTGAAACCATGGTCGGACTAAGTCCCGCTACGAAAATTACCCTACGATTGGTTCCACCATGGGCATTGCGAAGAGCAATCCCCCCATCCTTGCCCCTCGTTCTCTTCACTCCGCACTGCTCCCTGGTTCAACCGCAAACTTTGGCTAGAAATCGAAAGCCGCTATGGAGCGCAGGCATCTTGCCTGCATAGCCATGGATGACTTGCAAACTCACGACAGAATCTGACAACCCTTTGGGGGCATAGGCGTCTCCTTAGATCCCGCGAGCGCAGCGAGGGAAGGATGCGAAGCATCATCGGGACCGCCTGTGAAATCGAGCGAAGCGAGAATATGGTGCGATCAGTCCGCAGTAACCTAAGTCGAAGGAAGCAGCATCGATGGGGCTGCCTGCAATGTTAGGAGAGAAAGCTGGTGCGCGGGAAAGGACTCGAACCTTCACGCCTTGTGAGCACTACCACCTCAAGGTAGCGTGTCTACCAATTTCACCACCCGCGCACGAAGTGGAAATAGGATGATACCACACCGCCTCAGTGCGAGTGAGCAGTGCAAGGGCGAGGAAAGAGTTCTCGAGCAGTAAACGCCTGTCGCCAGGTAAAACCGCACGATCTACCAATCCATCAACAAGAAGTGGCTCCGTAAATGCATGCCGGACGGTTACCTCAAAGGCTCGATCATGATCTTCAGACCCATGTGCCTTGGCTACTCCCTGGGTATTTGCCTCGATCGATATACGGAGGAGGGCCAGCGACGGATATCTGCCTTTGCTTGCCCGGCCCTCATGTGCCGTGACCACATTCCATTCCTAGAGCACGAGCAACTTTGGGATCGTATCCATATCGACGAGCTGGACACGATTATCGAATCGGTCCAAGGCTCCTTCCAAAGCTACTCTGAAAGAATGGGGGAGCTGAAGCAGTTTGCGTTTTCGAATCTTGAATACATGTACCGATGGCCCAGCATGAACGCATTATTGGACGTGGTGCAGGCCCATTACCTAGACCGAACTTGCCTCCTGCCAGAATTTGCTCTCACTGAAGAATCAATACGAAAAAACATCAACGTCACCATGCCATATGAGGAGAGCCACTTGCGTTGGGTACTAACTTTAGCCAGCGAGTGGAAGAGCGCTGACTACCAAGATTTAAGGGAGGCTAGGGTGCGCGACTGGCTGTCTCACAACAAAATCTCTCCCACCATGTTCAATCTATCTGCTGACTGCTGACTGCAAACTGCCGACGAACCCTACCGATACCGATACAAAATATATCGCGGCCGCTCGGCGATGATCTCGCCCAGAGTCTCGGTCGGACGCTCGTCTTCCCGCTTCACGAAGTAGATATAGATCGGGCAGTCCTTCAGTCGGTCGTCCATCAGCCCAATCTGCCAAAGCATCCACTCGCGGTTGTTCTCGATCGACTTCGCCGTGCCGTAGTTGTACATATCCCGCAGGTCCGGACCAATCTCCGGCGCATTGCGCAGAGGCTGCTGAAACGGCAGCGAGAACAGATTATTCACGTAGCAATTCTTCTCGAGCAGCACCAAGCAGTCGGCGTGCAGAATCGACGGATACCAGCCCGGCGGACGCAAAGGATTCGCCCGCAAAGACACCATCTGATACACCAAGCTGCCATCCGGAATCTTGCCAAGATCTTCGTGAATCTGATCAAACGTGGGGTTCCAACCGAGGAACCGCGTCGCGACATCCGCCGACCTTGCCAGCAGCAATCCCACGATGAGCGCCGGCGAAAGCGCCACTTCTTGGAAGGCCGCGCCACCTGCCAACGCAGCCCAAATCGAAACTCGGCCGGAGAGGTAGGCGCTCGTCATCGCCATGTGGGGCAGCAGCAGGCCGAGCAGCGAAAATCCACCCAGCACCCAATACGCAAACGTCTCCTTCTTCTTAGCCTTCATCACCCCAAAACCCACCATCGCGAGCAGGATCAACCAGAACGCTGTGTCCCGAGTCAGGTCGGAAAAGTACACCGGGAAGAGCACGTTTCGTATATGTTGAGGCAAGGAATCATATCGAAAACCATCGGACACCGCCCCGGTCGTCGAGAGCTTCATGTAGACCAGCGACAGGAACGAGCCGAGGGCAAACCCACGCCACAATCCCGGAGTCTTATCCTTTTGCCACCAAGCAATCGCCATCAGGGTCATCGCCGCCAAAACCAGCGCGAGCAGATGGTTCAGCAGCAGAAACGGAAAGCCGAGCGCAATGAACCACAGCCGCCACTTCGGCTTATCTTTCAGCATCAGTTGGACGCCGACAAACAGCAATCCCACGCCAATGCCGAAGAGATAGTTGATGAACCCAAACCCGAGCACATAGCTAAACGAGACGGACAAACCAAGCAGCCCGAACGCGCTCCATTTGCCGTTCAATGCCCGGTTCAGCACCGCGAACCCCGCACCGGTGATGCCAAACGTATTGACGATGAAGATCTTCATCAAGGTCAGCGCATCGATC
>CAMFIS010000017.1 GCA_945952345.1 uncultured Fimbriimonas sp. | reverse complement strand
GCGACAGAAACGAGGAGAGTGACCTCGTTTTGGCAAAATCTGTAGATTGGTGGAGGCAAGGGGATTCGAACCCCTGACCCTCTGCTTGCAAAGCAGATGCTCTCCCAGCTGAGCTATGCCCCCAAACTTTGGAAACAATATTGTACCTCAGAAATCCTCGGCGGGTCAGGTGACATTCCTTAGGCTAGCAACAAGAGGGCCACGGCCAAACAACTTCCAAACATCCAAGCCGTATACTCGCTCTAACGTGCGCGTGTTGTTGGTCGAAGACGACGAGGTTATCTCGGAGCGGCTGAAGCGAGCCCTGGAAAAGGAGGGGTATATCGCCGACCTCGCCCATGACGGGCAAGCCGGGCTGGACCTCGCCAAGTTCGGTGAGTACAGCGTCATCGTCCTCGACGTGATGATGCCCAAACGCGACGGATGGTCGGTGTGCCAGGCCCTGCGAGAAGCAAAGAATCCGACGCCGATCCTCATGCTCACGGCCAAAGACGCCATCGAAGACCGCGTGAAGGGACTCGATCTCGGCGCCGACGACTACCTCGTTAAGCCCTTCTCGCTCAAAGAATTTCTCGCCCGCATTCGCGCGCTCAGTCGGCGCAGCAAGCTGGAAAAATCCAGCATCATTCACCTCGGCGACTTGGAGATCGACGCCAAAGCCAAGACCGTGAGTCGTAGCGGACAACCGCTGAAGCTCACCAAGCGAGAGTTCACGCTTCTCGAAGCGCTCGCCCGAAACCGACGCCGAATCCTTTCTCGGGACTTCATCATCGAGCAAGTGTGGAACGATGAGGACAGCGTCTCGAACACGGTGAACTTCCACGTGACATCGCTGCGCAAAAAGGTCGACGAAGGCCGAAACCACAGCATCATCGAGACCGTGCACGGGTTCGGCTACCGAATCGCGGAGGATATCTGATGTCCCTCAAGTTCCGGCTCGCCGTCCTCAACACGTTTTTTGTGCTCGTCGCGCTCGGAATCGGGATTGGCATCCTGGTTGTCCAAACTCAAAACGTCTTCATGGGATCCATCGACCGCGAACTTTTTAGTCGTGCCGATAGAATCATGAACAATCCGAACTTGCGCAACCGCGACAAGCCTTTCGAAGTTGGCGAAATCTCCGGTCCGCTTCCCGGACAGATGCGACAAGGAGGAGGAATTGGTTCGGTACCGAACTCTGGCAATATCGGATTTGGTCAGGGGCAATCGGACGAAGGGCCGAACGGGCCGCAGAATCCTAATCAGCCCGACCCAAATAATCCCCAGGCGGGTCAAGAAAACAGCGACCCTACCCAGCGTGCGGGTCAGCCAGCACAACAGCCTAACGGTCCCGGATTCCGTATGATGAATAGTATCGGGCCCGAGTTCGCAGGCCCCCCCAACAACGACATCGCCCGCCCGATTGCCCTTACGATTAGTGGCCAAAATGTCGATAGTCGAATCAAGCGAATTCTCGACGCCAAAGCTATCGAAAACAAAGAGATGATGCGGCCAGTCATCGTCACGATTCTCGTTGAAGGAATTCCCACGAGGGTTATCACGACGCCGATGCGTGGCCGCGGCAAACTCCTTGGCTTTGCCCAATTCGGCCATGACCTTCAGGATTTCGACCGGCTGAAGGACACCCAAACCACGACCATCGTCTTCCTTCTTCCCATCGTGCTCCTCATATCTGCCGGCCTAGGCTGGTTCCTCGCTGGCATGGCGGTTAAGCCAATCGAGCGATTCGCCGCGGCTTCGGCGAAGATTTCCGAAAGCGATATGTCGACACGCCTCGAAGCGAAAGGCAATGACGAGATCGCAAGGCTTGGACAATCGTTCAATGCCATGGTCGATCGTCTTCAACTCTCCTTCACCGAGCGGCAAAAGCTGTTCGAAGAACTTCAAGCAACCCTCGAGCAGCAAAAGCAATTCGTCGGGGATGCCTCTCACGAACTACGCACCCCTCTCGCCCGACTCCGGATCACGACCAGCAGCGCGCTGGAGCAGGAATCCACACCGGAAGAAATGAAGGAAGCGCTTGAGATCGCGGACCGCGAGACGGTGCATATGTCGAACCTCGTGGACCAGCTGCTCGTTTTGGCGCGCCTCGATTCGGCTCAGCCACCGGCGCTCGAACCCGTCGATTTGCACGAGGTTGCCCAAGAAGCGGCCGACAAGTTTCCGGTCGGCCAACTCAATTCGGTGAAAGTCGAGGGCGCGTCTGCCCACATCCTCGGTCACCACGATGGCCTCCTCCGCGCGGTCTCGAATCTCATTGAGAACGCCGGTCGATATTGTCCGGATAAGCCGATCGTCGTCTCTACGCAAGTCGTGGATGGCAAGGCCATTCTGGTCGTACGCGACCAAGGTGTGGGCATCGAAGCTCAGCACATCCCCCACCTCACCGAGCGCTTCTACCGAGTGGATGACGCCCGCAACCGCAAGATGGGCGGTACGGGACTCGGCCTTGCCATCGTGAAGTCCATCGTTGAATCGAACGATGGCACGATGACGATCCAGAGTCGAGTTGGAGAAGGGACGGCGGTGCGGCTGTCGTTTCCCATAAATCCAGTTGTTTGACCCACCAAACAAAAACCAAATAACTCCGTCGTAAAGTAACCAATGTAAAGCGGTGAAAACCGATTTCTGGAGATACAAATGGCACTTCGCAACAGAATTTCAATGATGGTGATGTCCCTCATCGCGATCACGGCTAGCGCCTCTGCCCTCGTCCAAGGTGGCCAGGGTGGATTTGGTGGCGGACAGGGTGGCCCCGGTGGTCAAGGTGGCTTTGGCGGCGGCCAAGGCGGGCCTGGTGGACCCGGCGGTCCCGGTGGTCAGCGCGGCGGCATGATGGCCCCTCGCGGTCCTCAGCTTCTTCTCAATCCTCAGGTCGTCAAGGAACTCAAGGAAACCGATGACCAGGTCAAGCAGATTCAAGATCTGCTCCGCAAGAATGGACCTCAGGGTCGCGGCGGACAAGGTGGCGGTCAGGGCGGCCCCGGTGGCGGTCCTGGCGGACAAGGCGGATTTGGCGGCGGCCAAGGCGGTCCTGGTGGACCTGGCGGACAGGGCGGCTTCGGTGGAGGTCAAGGTGGCCCCGGCGGACCGGGTGGTCCCGGAGGACCTGGCGGCGGATTCAACCCCGAGCAGGGCAAGAAGATGGAAGAAGCCATCAAGAAGATCCTCTCCGAGTCGCAGTACAAGCGGTACCAGCAGATCGCGCTCCAGGTCGACGGCCCTCGAGCCTTCATGCGACCTGAGATCGGCGAGGCGCTCAAGCTCACCGACGATCAGCGCGACCAGATTCAGGAGATCATGGAATCTAACCGACCTCCGCAAGGCGGCGGACCTGGCGGCGGTGGCCCCGGTGGTCCTGGCGGTGGCGGACAAGGTGGCCCTGGTCAGGGTGGTCCTGGCGGACAAGGCGGATTTGGCGGTGGCCAAGGCGGACCTGGTGGTCAGCGCGGCCCAGGCGGTCCTGGCTTCGATGGCGGCAAGTTCGCCGAGGAGCTGATGAAGAAGATCATGGCCGTTCTTACGGATAGCCAGAAGTCGAAGTGGAAGGAGATGACCGGCGCTCCGTTCAAGCTCGAGCGACCTCAGGGTGGCCCCGGCGGACCTGGTGGTTTCGGCGGGGGACAAGGCGGCCCTGGCGGACCTCCTCCTGGCGGCGGCTTCGGCGGCGGCGACAACTAAGCTTCAACCCTCTCTTCGAGAAAGCCAAACGGGGACCGCAAGGTCCCCATCTTTTTTAGGGAGAAGGGAAAGAGAGAAGTTTTGGCAACTTTGCCATGGGACCGTGACTAGGGAAGAGGCAAAGTTTGGCGATTTAACATTCGCTCGCTTTGTTCGGCACCCTAACCAAAAGCGGCAACACGCAAAAAACCTTCCTAAAACTCAGTTGGTTGGTCAGGAATTCCTGTTTTGAACCTGGCCTTTCGCACTTTCACTATGAATAGTATACCTGCGTCTACCTCTGACGCATGATGAGCAATACCATCTGAACAGGGTCCATTCGAGGTCGGCAAGGGGGGCAAGGTATCGCGCAACCCAAGGTTGTCAATTCCATGCTCACCTCATCCAGATCCGCTTCCTCATTCGTGCATCCTCCTGCGCGCAAGCGCTACGGCGGACTTAGAGCACTTGGCGATTCGCTCTTTTCCCTCCTGCGGGATCTTCGACACGGCTTGCCTTGCCCCGACAACTCACACAATGGTTTAGATTCCTATGGTGGGAGTCTCTGGCCTCACCGAAATCGCGGAAGATTCCAGAATATCCAGGCACCCAAGAAGTGACCGAAGGAAGAGAGAGGTTAAGCAGCGATTAACAGAATGGTAACCTATGAAAAACGGACGGTTCTAAGTAAACCATCTGTTTATCACATTGGTGATTTACTCTTGTCATCCCTTTGGGATGCACATTTTTCATGGTTTCATTCCAATCTTGCATCTTTAACTCCACACTGTGTTATATTAGTCACATGTTCGTGGGGTTACGGCAAAACAATTCAGTACTTATCCAATCAAGCAAGTCGCGATTGACACTGTGCATCGCGGTTCTCGTTGGTGTGCTCGGGCAGGCGCAAAGTCAGGTTAGTAGTGGAGGCGGTGGCTCGAACAGCACAGCACCTACGATTACAAAGATACGCACCGGAATCGACACATGGCAATTCCCAGCTCAAAGGCAAGTTCCCGGACAAAATGATCCAAACGTAAAAGAATGGTATTCAAGAACAGTCAAGCACAATTTTGACTTGGACACTTGGTACATCGACGACGTTGCACTGCCAAGTGGACAATCTGCAAGTATCCCAAATGGCTGGAGCGGGTCGCCAAATAGTATGTCGGCCTCAGTCTCGCGTACTGGTATGTACATGTTCTTTATTCAGTATCCGCAATCGGCGCAGCCTTACCCTAAATCAGTTTGGACTTCAGTTAATTCGTACGCCCAAGTTGCAGTTAGCCCCCCAAGCTCATGTGAGGCAAACGATGGCCAAGGAGATACGTCTTCTGGAAGTGGAAGTTCCGATGCAAATTCACACGGAACCCATCTCAGAAAGGTCTCGATCAACAACGATGGAGCTGGCGTTTGGACGGTCAGCGTTAACTTGGCTGGTCAGACCGGGCAATCGTCAACCGGATCGTTTGAGTCATCTATTGGCTCGGACTTGACGCTAGACCCCCGTTCTATATGGACTCAGGCTGGACAGAAAAAGCATGATCTATCGACCACGAGTACATATTCGGTCAATTATTTGACTCTCGATGATGGCCAAGCCGTTGCAAACGGTGTTGTACCGACAAGTTCTACACATACAATTTCGGTGGATTATGCAAACACGGAAGCAGTGCCAAACATTTTATTATCGACAAGCTCGATGAGCTTGACTGGAACCGTGCTATGGGGCATTGACGGTTCTTACTACACGATGGATTATGGAAATACATACGGGCATATGTCAATAGACTTAGTGCAGTTCTCTGGATTTGCGGGTGCCACAGATAACACCATGCAGCCGACTACTATAACATCCACGTTTGCGGGTGATTCAGCATCAAAAACGTCGTGGGAAAGCGTAGATCAGCTACAAAATACCCACAGAATGAAGACATACTACGTTTACACTGACAAAACTCAGACTCCAATAGTCAAAGAAGTTTATGATATGGAATCCAATTCAGGTTCCTATTCTTCCAATTTTTCGTGGCAAGATGGTCTTGTAGGAGAAGTTGATATCCTTATTTCATTTAAGCACCGAGCCGAGCCAGTCACTAGCAAGAACGTTAGTGGAGTTTATCCAGTCACCACTGATTTGAATTCACTATTTGCTGATGCCATGCCGGGCTATGTTCCAAGTGATGCATATGGGTCTATGAAGGCATCGCCAGCTCGAAACGATTTAGCTGCGATTGCAGGAGCTATGGCATTTGTATCAATATTTCCGCATATATCAATTACTGCTCATATTGTAGTTGCACTTATGGAGTGCTCTTTAACTTACGCGCTGGAGTCCACATACTTAGAAAGCGAATATCACACGAAAATCGTTAGAGGGGTGGCTGAAGCATACTGGACCATTGATAACTGGGGGGACTTCAATGTACCTCCGGGCAAGGATGCTTCGTATTTTCACTCTCGCTGCGGCGAGTGGAGAATGACTCTCGCAAGAGACAATTATCTTGAAGCTAAAGTGTTGGATTTGTACGATGCGAACGGCTATTATGGTAGGCAAGGTGCCCCTGGCTGGAAAAATGAACCTATAAAGCCTGGTGACGACTCCGGTGCCCCGGGAGAAGGTGGAGAATCTGGCAATTTACTCCAAGGGGTGAGGTGGTATCATTATCGGTATGTTGTTGGGGGCTCAGGCGCGGAATAATGTTTGCTCTGTACGCCATCTATTTACAATCGAAAGCAGTTGGCCTAGCCTTCGGTAAGACCCTTGATCAATGCATGAAGGAGCTTAACGTACCTTTTAGTCAGCAAAAGGCTAAGGAAAACTCAATCTATGATCGAGTATCGAAGAAACAGCGACCATTTGCATCGGATATTATTCAAATATCGATTGCTCTGAAGGCACCATATTGGTTTCATTGTATCCGGCCTGATGATGCAACCTACAGGCTAAGACGCGATTGGTGCTTACGATATATAAAAGACATGCAACCGTGTGCTGAAAAGGTCGCACTAGGTTTTCTACTAGAGCCTAAATATGATCAAACGTTTCGTGTATTCGATAGATCCGCAATTGAGCAATCGTCAATCGTTGCTGCAGTCGCATATGCTTATAGCTCAATGTCCTGCAAGACTGAAGGCGACCTTCAGTTGCTAAAGTTGTGCGTTGACTCCGCGCAAAAGCTACCTTGTAGCGAAGTACATCAGAAAACAAGGGAAGCAGGTTACCAGTTTGCTATTTACAACGTGCGTAAAGATCTCTTGGCTCTAAAGAAGACAGTTCAGCTTAGGTACAAAGCTGCTGCGGTTGATCCTAGAAAGGGCGCTGTACGCCAAGCTGAACTTGAAATGGAACCCTGGGTCGACTACCTAAAAGAAAAGAAGATGTGGCCCTGACGAGAACTCATACTACAACAGTCTAAGCATGCAAACCGGCGAGCCACCTCGTGGCCGTCCCGAAAACCAACTAGTCGTGCATGTTTCCGCCTACGCATTTCGTGCTTTGACGGACAAGTAGCTGACCACTCCGAGGCGAGCCACTTCATGGGCGCCCGATTCGCTTGAAGCTCCCGGGATGCCGTTGAGACGGCAGGGTAGGTGGCCCAAACTCAATTTAACCAGTCGTTGCATGTTTCCACCTATGAGCTTCGTGCTTCGGCGACTTGTAGCCGACCCCTGCGAGGAACGAGCTGAGAGTATAGGCATTCAACCGAGAGCTGAGAATTGAATCTGATACCGCGCCACCTCGCCATCCGTATGTGCCCATTGTAACACTCTTCAGAGCAAAGTGCGGTGTGCGGGGTACACCGATCACAGTTGAGTTGTAACACGTGTAGGAAGTCTCCTCCATCCCATGCACAAACTCTCCTCGTTCGCACTGCGTGCTACGGCGGACATGTCAGCTCCTTGCCTTCGCTCGTGCCTCGCTACGCACGTCGGGTCGCAGGGGTCGTTTGAGCGTGCCAAGACTATTTCGTCGAGACTTGGTAGCTTGCCAGTGACTCGGTATGATTAGAACCATGGATCAAGAGTAAAGCCGGTAGCATTGTCCAAATGGACCAGCAGATCCTCATCGACCGAGCCGTGACTCAAGCGCGCGGCCATACCGGTATGTGGACCTTCACTGGTCTCTTCAACGACGAGGGCCTGGAGCTGCTGGCCGACCAATTCCCCGAAACCACCATTGTCCACCTGATGGACACCCAGATCACGGATGCTGGAATCGCAAGTCTCAACCGCTTGACCAGCCTGAAAATCCTCTCGACCTACCTAACCGATGTCAGCGCAAAATTTGTCGAGCAACTAGACCTGCCAAATCTGAACCGACTTCACATTTCGCTCGACCAATTCTCACCTGCTGCGGCAAGGCAAATCACCCGGCTCCCCAGCCTCGAAGAACTCCAAATCGACGCAGGCATCGTCTTCGACCAAGTCCCTAACCAACCTTTTTCTGACGACGTGCTCGCAATCCTCGGCGATTGCCCACAACTCGAATCCCTCGAAACCTACGGACTTCATCTCGATGGCTCGTGCTTCGAGGCCCTTGCGAAATTGCCGCTCACCAAACTCGAACTCCGAGCAACCTATGCCCCGGCCGAAGCGATCGCCAAGTTCGCTGCTTGCACGACGGTCAAGAAACTCGGATTCGAGTACTCGAGTCTCGACGACCAGGCACTCGCGACTCTCCTCGACGCCATGGACCTCGAAGAACTCGCGATCGAGAACACTAAGGTGAGCGCGGCATATCTCGACCGAATCATGGCCATGCCGAACCTGTTCTCACTCCAAGTCGATGGCCACGCCATCGGCCCCGAAGGGTTCCTGAAACTGGCCCAGATGCAGCAGCTCGACTACCTGACCTGCCGCGGCCTTGAGGACAAAGACGACCTCGAGAAGCAATTCCACGAAATTCGAAGCAAACTCATCAACCTTGAACTGTAACGAATTCGAATAAACTAGGGAGCGTGAGTTCGCGCCTTAGCTTTGCCATCGAAGCTGCCCGCAAAGCCGGCAAATCGACCCTCGACCATTTCCATCGGTCTGTCGTGGTCGAACTCAAAGAGGATCAATCCCCCGTCACCGTCGCGGACCGAAACGCGGAGCAGATTCTCCGCGATGAGATCAACCGCGTCTATCCCGGCGAAACCATTCTCGGCGAAGAGCAAGGACTCACCGGCAAAGGGCTGACGCGATGGATCATCGATCCCATCGACGGCACCAAGTCGTTCATCGCCGGAGTTCCGCTTTATGCCACGCTGCTAAGCTACGAAGTGCAAGGCGTGCCCGAGCTCGGCGTCGCCTACTTCCCCGCCCTCGACGAAATGGTATTTGCATCCAAGGGGATGGGCTGCTTCCTCGACGGAAATCCGGTCGGCGTGACCAAGCGAAACGAAGTCAAAGGCAGCTTCCTCGCCTGCGGCGGACCCAACAGCATGGTGAAGCACGGGCGTTGGGAAGGCTTTGAGGAGCTTTCGAAAACGGCAATGGCGACTCGAACCTGGAGCGACGCCTACGGCCATTGCCTCGTCGCAACCGGACGCATCGATGCGATGATCGACCCGGTCGTCAGTCGCTGGGACCTGAGCGCTATCCGCGTCATCATCGAAGAAGCGGGCGGGAAGTTCACCGACTTCAAAGGTGGCGACCCCTTCGACATCGGCGACTTCGGGCTCGAGGCGATCTCTTCCAATGGCGCGATCCACGACACGATTCTCGCGGTGTACGCATAAGAGGCATGAGGGTTTTGGGAGTCGACTTCGGAGGCAAGCGCATCGGCATCGCGGTGGGCGAGACCGAACACGCGATCGCCTCGCCGCGCCCGGCATTGGAAGCCACCGGCACGCTCCGGCTTGACGCAGTCAACCTCTCGGACCTCGCCAAGAAAGAGGAAGCCCTCGCCGTCGTGATTGGACTTCCACTCCTCGAAGGGCAAGAGTCGAAGATGTCGCGCATCTGCCGAATGCTGGGCGACGAAGTGGGCAAGCTTGGCCTAGACGTGGCATACGTCGACGAGTCGCTCACATCATCGACGGCGGAATCGAATTTGAAAGAACAAGACTGGACCGCGGCGACGCGCAAGAAACACCTGGACAGCGAAGCCGCCTGCCAAATCCTCGAGAGGTATTTCCGTGGCTAGACGCAAATCATCTGCCTTCAAGAAAGGATTCTGGCTGGTGCTGATGGCCGGCATCGTCGGCGGAGGCGGTTGGCTCAAGGTCGAGACCGACGGGGGCACCCACGGCACCGACGTCACGGAGGTCCTGCCCCACCAGCAGCGCTTGCCAACCGTGCTGGACGAATTCCAAGCCAAGGGATACATCAAAAGCGCGTACGCGACCAAGATTCTCGCCGTGCTACGGTCCTCGAAGCACGCCGTTGCCCCGGGGGCTTACCGAGTTTGGACCGGGATGTCTTCCGCCGAGGCGCTGGACTCCCTTCGAAACCCGATCAAGCAACTTGTGTTGATTCCGGAAGAGAAGTGGATCGCCCAAGTTGCGCCCATCCTCGAAACCAAGAAGGTGTGCAAAGCCGACGAATACATCGCGATGACGGGTCAGGCCAGCAAATTCAAGGACTTAGGAATCCCGTTCTTCGACGAATCGCTGGAGGGCTTTCTCTACCCCGACACCTATAATCTCGCACCCGGCATTGGGGCCGAATGGGTCGTGCGTCGCCAGCTGATGAACTTCCAAAAGCGCACCGCCGGTCTCAACCTCACGCAGGAAAATATGCGGCGAACGATCATCATCGCATCTCTTCTGGAAAAGGAAGCCAGTGACTTTAAGGAGAGGCAGATGATCGCGGGGGTGATCGAGAACCGCCTGCTGCGCGGCATGCGATTGCAGATCGACGCCACGGTCAATTACGGCATGCAGGTTTGGCGGCCGCTGGTGTATGCCGACTACACGTCAGTGAAGTCGCCGTACAACACGTACCTCAACAAGGGCCTCCCCCCCGGACCAATTTGCTCACCAACTGCGGATAGCATTCGGGCAGCCCTGTCGCCAATCAAGCACAATATGGTGTACTACATCACGATGCCCGATCGGCACACCAGATTCTCGGCCACTTACGAGGAGCACCTGAAAAATGTGCACGAGCGGGACCAGATCAAGATTAAGAAGAAGCCATGAGGTTCCGACCAGGACGATTTGACCGAGAGAAGACCGGAATGCTCCGGCGGTTCTGTCCTGCCCACGCGGTCGCTTCCCTTCCTGAGATCAGCCTGGACGACCTGAAGGCGGAGGACAAATCCCTGATCCTCCTCGACGTGGACCATACGCTGGTGAAATGGAAGCAAGAGGAATTCTCGCCCGAGGTGTTGGCGTGGATCGCTAAAGCCAAGGAGATGGGCTTCCACCTTTGCATCCTCAGCAATACGCGCCATCCGGAGCGGCTTCAGCGGCTCGCCACTCAGCTTGGCATTGAGGCTTTTCGCGGCCGTTTTAAGCCGAGCACCCACATGTACGAGATGGCCCTGGAGAAGTACGGACGCCGACCACAGGAGGCGGTGATGATTGGCGACCAGATCATGACCGACGTCCTCGGTGCAAACCGAAGCGGGATTGACGCCATCTGGGTTCAGAAGATGGAGGGGCCCGAATTCATCGGCACCAAGTTCAATCGAATGATGGAACTTTTGGTCACGAGTTTGCTTTATCGTTCGTTAGTGACTCCCGTCGACGCCATCGATGCCAACCCCGGCAATCTTCCGTTCTTCGAACGCGCCATCGTCAAGCAGATTCTGAAATTCGGCTTTGTTGGCGGCATCTCGTTTGTCATCGACTTCACGATTCGGTACTTGCTCGTGAGGAAGATTTCGTTTGGCGGCGAGAAGTTGAGCAACACGGCGGGTCGCTGGCTGCTCGATCACTTCCCAACCATCTTCAAATTCGCTACGCGTCCCGACGCTGCCTTCATGCCGATTGCCGTTTTCATCGCCGCATCGGTCGCGATGTTCAACTCGTTCCTGCTCAACCGCTCGTTTACGTTTAAGGTGAAGAGTGACGAAGGCAAGGGGCAGCAACTGGCCAAGGTTTACATCGTTGGCTACATCGGTATGGGTCTGAATATCCTGATCTCTTCGGGCCTTTACAACATCATTCCTGGCCATCCTGACCGAAGCATTGCCGTTTCGGCGGTGTGTGCGGCCGTCATCGTTGCCGCGTGGAACTTCGTGGGGCAACGCTACTTCGCGTTTCAAGTTCACAAAGAGGGATGAACACGGTTTACCGCTGGCAAGACGCACCTTCCTCCGAGTTCGCCGTTATTGGCCATCCTATCTCGCACAGCCTCTCGCCCAAAATGCACATGGCGGCATTTGCGGCTCGGGGAATGTCGTCCAGCTACGTGGCGATCGAGGTCCATCCTGGGGAGGTAGCGGAGGCTTTGGACCATTTGGCAACACTTGGCTATTTTGGGGTGAACGTGACGGTTCCCCACAAGGAAGACGCCTACGCCTGGTGCCACGAACACAGCGAGGTGGCGGTCAAGCTTCGGGTCTGCAACACATTGGATTTGCGGCGTCGCTTCGGCACGAACACGGATGGCGAAGGCTTTGCGCGATCACTCGATGGATTTACGTTCGAGAATCGAAGAGCCCTTGTGCTTGGCGCGGGTGGCAGCGCTCGGTCAATTCTGGACTCTCTGCAATCGAACCACTGGCATATCTCGCTCTGGAATCGAACCCAATCCCGGGCGGACGCACTCGTGTCCGAGTTCGGATTCGAGGCGGAAATTCTGTCCTTGCCCGACATTATTGGTCACAGCCTGATCGTGAACACCACCTCAGCCAGCTTGGATGGGCAGAGGCTTCCCATTCGTTGGGCGGACGCCATGCCTTCAGCTCTCGCCTACGATTTGGCTTACGGAAAGGGACTAACGACTTTCCTGGTGGATGCTTCGGAACAAGGTTTGGCGGTTCTCGATGGCCGGCGGATGCTGATGGAGCAGGGCGCGGCTGCGTTTGAATTTTGGTGGAATGTTCCGGCTCCTCGCGCCGAGATGCTGGCGGCGTTGCAATGAATATCCTTCGCCCGACGCGGGAGAATCTGGATGATGTTGCGGTCGCGCTTTTGGCGGGACAGCATGCGATCCTCCCTACCGAAACAGTGTACGGCTTGGCTGCGAATGCCGCGAACGAGGAGGCAGTCCGACAGATTTTTGCCCTGAAGGGCCGCCCGGCGGACAACCCACTTATCGTTCATGTTTCCTCGCTCAAACAAGCCGAAGGATTCGTTGCCGAGTTGCCTGAGTCGGCGCATCTACTTGCGGAAGCATTTATGCCGGGCCCGCTCACTCTTGTCCTGCCGAAGCGGCCCGAGGTCTCGTCGATCATCACCGGAGGTTTGAACACGGTCGCGATCCGGATGCCGGATCATCCGGCCTGTCTCGGCATCATGGAGCTTGGCAATCTTGCGCTGGCAATGCCGAGTGCAAACATCTTCATGGGTCTGTCGCCCACCAAGGTCGAGATGATCAATACATTACTCGCGGAGAAGGTTTATGCGATCGTCGACGGTGGAGCGTGCCGATTCGGGATCGAGTCGACCGTCATCGACCTCACCGGCGAGCCGACGATTCTGCGGCCGGGTTCGATTTCACGAGAGGAGATCGAAGCTGTCTTGAGTCGCGAGGTGCGCGCTCGAGGCGCGGGAGTGCGAAATTCTCCCGGTATGTATCGTCGGCACTATGCGCCGAGAACACCGTGCCGCATTGTGGCTTCGCTAGGGTCCGATCAACCGGGGCTCGTGCTCGACCGACCTTCGAATTCGCATCAAATCCAACTTCCTCGAGATCCAGCCGAGTACGCTCGGCAGCTCTATGCAGCGATGGCGGAACTGGACACCCATGGCTTGCCGGAGTTTGGCATTGTGGCTCCGCCCGAGGACGGTCGTTGGACGGCGGTATGGGATCGGCTGAGCAAAGCGACGGCTTGAGTTTCGCAGCAAGGGCGAGGGCGATGGCAAGGGCCTAGGCATCTTATTGCGCAGCTCCGTTCAACATAATAGAACGGACGACTGATTTGCCACGCGACTTCATTCGTGGGGGACCAGACGCTCTTTCACAGGCGGGACGCCTATGCTCCCAGGGGGCTCACCTAGTCCACCAGAAATGTCTTCAGCAGCTCGCCCGTTTCCTCATCGACGAGGTTCCAGCGTCGAGGGTGGCCCTTGATTCTCAGCGCCTCTCGGGGCGCATAGCAGCACAGGTCGGCCGCAACATCCACGCCAAAGTCCTCGGTAAGGTTCTCGAACACTTGACGAAGCGTCACGGCTGAACCCGCAAGGTTGCCGCCGTCCGCCAATCGGACATCCCCCTCGCCAACCACACAGTCGAGCCCCCACATCTTCAGTTTCGTTCCGGGCGCCATTCCCGAGGCCATCGTCGAGTCGCTCACCGCGACCACTTGACCATCCACCAATCGAGCCTGGATGAGAAGCATCGCTGCCTCCGGCGAAACATGGATACGGTCGTAGATGAGTTCTGCGAAGAACGGGGTCAGGGTCATGGCCGCACCAACGGCACCTGCTTCGCGGTGGTGGAGGCCCCGCATGGCGTTATAAGTGTGGGTGCTGTGCATCATGCCCGCCTCGTGCGCAGCCTCGGCTTGCTCATAGGTGGCGTCCGTGTGCCCCATACTCGCGATGACCTTCTGCTGTGTGAGACGCTTGATGAGATCTAATGCACCGGGCCGTTCGGGGGCGAGGGTCACGATTCGAAGGCGGCGGTCGTTGAGAATCTCGTCCCATTCCGAGCTGCCGGTTGGAGGGTCGACAATGTACTTTTGAGGCTGTGCCCCCGGATACTCGGGAGAAATGAACGGACCCTCGAGGTGAAATCCGAGCACCATCGCATTGGCGGGGAGGTTGCCGAGCGCTTTCTTAACGTCTTGTGCGGGGGCGGTGACGGTGGTGGGCAAGAATCCTTCGTACCCTTCCTCGCCCAGCTTGGCGCAGAGGACGGACATTTGCTCCTTGGTGGCGGTCATAAAGTCGATACCGAATGCGCCGTGAAAGTGAATGTCGATGAATCCTGGCACGAGGACGCCTTCTGGCTCGCCGCTCTTGATGTCGGTCATCTCGCCCGTGTTGGTGTCAAATCGAATCAGGTCTAACCCATCTTCGCCCGGTGTCAATGCAACTATTCGACTCATAATGCCTTGGAGAATCCGCCATGTTCACGGATCACATGTCCCTCTAATTCCAGTATCGTCAATTCGGCCAGCACTTCGCTCATCTCGAGCCCTGTGAGTTCAACGATTTTTTCGGTCGGGATCGAGTTTGCGGTCAAAACCTTTAAGATTTCTGCCGACGTGCCTTCGACTTCTGCCCTGGGAACCATCGGTTGGGCCTCGATGCCCAGCGATTCGATGACCTGCAGCGGGTGGTCCACCAAGGTCGCTCCGTCGCGAATGAGGGCATGTGAACCGGCGAATCCGAATTGATCGATCGGGCCCGGTACGACGAATACTTCCCTCCCCATTTCGCCTGCGAAACCCGCGGTGCGGATCGCGCCGGATTTGGTTGGCGCTTCGATCACGACGACGGCGAGGCTGAGGGCTGCGATGAGATGATTGCGAAGGATGAACTTGTAATCGGCCGGCTTGGTGCCAACCGCGAATTGGCTAACGAGCGCTCCATTTTCGCACATCCGCTGGAAGAGCCCAGCGTGGGCGGAAGGATAGACGTAGTCGACTCCACATGCCAGCACAGCGACCGTGGACCCGGTTTGTGACAAAGCGCCTTCGTGGGCCGCAGCATCGATTCCCACCGCCCCGCCGCTGACAACCGTGATTCCATGCCGAGAGAATTCTTCGGCGAATTTGCGGGCGCAGACTCGGCCGTAAGGGGTTGCGCTTCGGGTACCCACGATCGCGATCGTGGGTCGGTGAAGGCATTCGAAGTTTCCTTTTCCTAGGAGAGCCAGCGGTACGCCTTCGTTGAAACCGAGGGCGTCGGAATAGTTGGCCTCGGTCAGAACGTGAACATCGGAAGGTTCGACGAATTCAGGAGCTGAACGTACTCGTCGCTTTTCCGAATCGGTTAATGCGGCGTGGGCCAGAAGTTGGTCCCGCCAAACAGAAGATGGGTCGAGAGATTGCAAAACCTCTCGACCCTTGTTGACTGGGATTTCTCCTGCGAGAAAGGCGTTCCAGTCGTGGATAGACGGTTGGCGTCTAGCCGGCTCCAGCGCCAGAGCCTCCACCGCCGCCACCCTTGCCTTTACCGCCTGCGCCGCCAGGATTCGTTCCCGTGCCTTCGGTTCCGGGTCGCTTCAGCGGAGCCAGCGAGTTATCGACTCGAATCGTGATGGAGAAATTGGTTTCGTTTCCGAGCCAGTCGCGGGCCACGATGTGCATGGTGTGTCGGCCGTTGCCGATCATGTTGTTCTTCTTATACTGCGAGATTTGGCAAACTAAGTAGCCATCTCGACCGAAGTCGAAGTTGTACGGTGCTCCATCGATGTCGAGCTTGACCGACGAAACGTTCACGCCCGATGCTTGATCTTCGATCTTAAAGATGAATTCTTGTCCGTTCTTTCCGGAGACCAATTCGCCTGGGCCGGGCCAAACTTGCTTGACTTCGGGTCCGAGCATGTCGACGCCGTTGTCGAGATCGAACGCGAGAAGGCTCGCGTCAGCCGCAGGAACCAACAGCGTATGGCCAGCAACCGCAACCGGGCCGGTTACGACGACAGTGGACGCCGACTCTGCATTGCTGCTGTTGTTATTGGAAGTGCCTTGACCGCCGCCTGGATTGCCGAATCCGCCAGGTCCGCTAGAAGGTCCGCCAGATCCCTTGCCTGTGCCTCCGCCCGCTCCGGACGAATCGGTCGCGGCTTGTCGTGCGGCTTCATTCATCGGGCGAACATAGTACTGCCAGTCGATCGTTCCCGAAGGACTGATCAATTGCAGCGAGCCGTTCGAGGTTGGGACCGCGAATTTCTTACCAACGCAGGTCGGCTTGACAGATGGCTGCGAGCCAATCGCAAGAGGAGTCTTGCTCTTGAGGGCTCCGCTCATGTCGAAGAAGTAAGCGTTGCCAGTTCCGCTTACGGCCAAGATGCTGCCGCCGCCAACTTCGGGCGAGAACATCATTCGCTCGGCTCCGGGAATCGGAACCTGCCAGCGAGGATTGCCCGTCGAAGCGTTCATGCAGACCATGAATGCTCCAGAGTAAACGTAGTAGTTGCCTTCAGCAAAGGTCATGGAGCCATCGGCCGGCATTGCGCCGAAAGGCTTATTGAAGGCGGTCTTTCGCGAGGTAACCGAGATGCCTTCGAGGCTGCCACGGTTGTCGAAAAATGCGAGTGTATCCTTGCCGTCGGAGTAAACCGGACCGCGGATGCCATCGAGAATGCGGACAGGGCTATCGTAAGCGGCGTTACCGGTGGCGGTGTCGACCGCCATGATGTTGCCACCCTCCATCGAAAACGCGACGTAGTTGCCTGCGCCGACGATTTGGCTCGTGATCGCGAATGGTGCTTGGTAGACCCACTTCAACTCACCGCTGCTCGGATTGATACCGTAGACCTCACGATTGTCGTTATAAACGCAGAGGACGCCGTTCACCATGATCGGTGATTTGCGGAAGGTACCTTGACTCGGCAAGCCGTTCGGAAACTTCCAGCGAGTGTTGCCCGAATCCTTGTCGATTCCGTAGACGCGGTTGCCAAGATTGAAGTAGATCGAGTTGCCATCGACATACGGCATACCGTTTGGCGAAACGGATGATGACTGTTGCCATCTCCATGCCAACGGCGCAGGTCCATCGAACTGTGCGGCCGCTATTCCACTGACCATCGCAAGGGATGCAATGACGAAACTTCGAACTCCAACCATGTTTGTGCAGCGTCTCCAAGGTCGCCCCGCGACCCATCAAGGACATTGTAATTCTACGAGGGTCCTTTTGTCCAGCATTCGGGGCTGATACCACTTAGACGCATGAATTTTTCCGAGGATTCGCATTTCACGAGAAGTTCTCAAAAGACTTACAATCCGTCCCGGCTTGCGGCCAGATTTTCGGATCAGGTATATTGTTCCTTCGCGGGCTCATAGCTCAGTTGGTTAGAGCGCACCCCTGATAAGGGTGAGGTCGCAAGTTCGAATCTTGCTGGGCCCACCAGACTTCGCCAAGGCTACGTCTGGCAAGCCAATTTCCCGCTTTCGGCTTTCGGCTTTCGGCTTTCGGCTTTCGGCTTTCGGCTTTCGAAAAAGAGTAGTGGCACGGACACACGGCAATCCACTTTATGTCCTCCAAGTCGTGTTCGACGAATTTGTTCGTGTGATTGGTTCACTGGTAAGCTTCGTTCGTCCCTCTCTCCGCGTACCAGTGCCACGTCCAACCGCTAGATCTACTAATATGCCAGGGGCCTCTAGGAACACGGGCGGGCCCGACAATGGTTCGCATCCGTCCCTCGCTAGGCTCGCGGAACTAGATTTCGCCTATGCCCCCAACGGCTTTTTCTTTCCATCAAATCAAGGACCTAATCATTGGCGGGTACCAGGCAGCACAGATAGTCCGCATCAGATATACTTTCGACTCGTTGCCCGGGTGGCGAAATGGTAGACGCAGAGGACTTAAAATCCTTTGGTAGTAATACCGTGTGGGTTCGAGTCCCACCCTGGGCACCAATCTTTCGAGCTATTAGCTTTGAGCTTTTAGCTGTTAGCGAATGTACTTCGGCGCTGCCTAGCTCTCCTGAGCCAATACTTTTCGCAGCCAAGCGACGCCTGCTCGCGTGGCTTCTACGCCGTCTTCGCCACATTCCATCTCAAGATCGAAGCACAGTGGTCGGTCTCCGTTCTTTTCGATGATCACTTTCAAAGCGTCGGCAATTGGCACGACTCCATCGCCTAGCCTACAACCGACATAGTGCTTTCCGGCGAGTGATCGATACCCGCCCTCATCGGCGGCAACGAAGTCTTTAACATGGACCAAGAACGGAGGCGGGAGTTGCGCCGCCGCCAGTCGCGGATCCTGGTCGACGAGCAGAAAGTTTCCAACGTCAAAGCAAACACCCACTCGATCGGACGGCAAAGGGCTAAGGAGGGAATCTAAACGAGATGGCGTGGCGAAAACCATGCCGTGGTTCTCGAGCGCAAGTCGGACATCTGCGTTGGCGAGGTCTTTGAGGGCGTCGATCGTTCGGTATCTCACGAGTTCCGCGCCATCGCTCGACGTCGGATTGCCGCTGAACACACGAACCGTCGAAGAACCTAATTCGCGAGCGAGGTCGATGCCCCAAGCAATCTTGCTGCGTTCGACCGACAGCCGAGCATTGTCGTCATGGTTAAAGTCATTGGACACCGCAATCGCGTGGACGCGAATTCCTGTTTCCTCTAGAGCGGTGTGCGCCTCGGAAAGGAACGCAGCCATCGTCGCTTGGCTGGGCAAATGGTCTCGAATCACACCGGGCTCATAAAGGAAAGCATCGAGGACCTCGATGCCATCGGCTCCGCATTCTTTCGCGAAGCGAATGAATGCGCCAATGCCCATCTCACCACGCCGCCAGGCGTTCATCACGGAATACCAACAGATCCCGACCGAGAGCTTAGGACTTACTGACAAAGAAGTTATAGAGAGGACCGTAGAAGACGACCGAACCGACCACGCCTACCAGACAAATCGCCAATGCGGATACCGTTCCGAGACATGGCTTGGCACTGATCTCGGATGACCCTTCTGCATCGGAGTAAGCCGCACGAACGAGCTTGAAGTAGTAGAAAGCGCCAAAAGCCGAGTTCGCCACCAATGCCACCGCGAGCCACGTAAGCTGGCAGTGGACCAAATCGGAGATGATGAGCACCTTTCCGAGGAATCCGGCGACCGGGCCGATACCGATTTGCGACAGCACGAAGATCACCAACGATGCCGCAAGCATCGGGTTTCGCTTCGAGAGGCCCCGCAAAGAATCGATCGTTTGCGGCGAGTCTTCATCTCCAGCAACCAGCGCGAGGATCACGAAGACACCAAGTGTTGCGAAAACGTAACCGATGAGGAAGTAGTTGATTGTCCAGTAAGTGCTCGACTTGACTGCCATGAGTCCGGCAAACAACGCGCCGACGTAGCCGGCATTCGCCACCGAAGAATAGGCCAGCAGTTTCTTCGTGTCGTTCTGGGAGAACGCCATCACGTTGCCCAAGACCATCGACAGCAAACTCACGACCATCAGGATCGGTACGCCGATGTCGCGAACCGTGGACGCTTCGGTCACAAGATGGAAGAACGCGAGGAATGGTCCCACCTTCGCACCGGTCGCCATGAAGGCCACGACGTTTGTGGGCGCCCCCGAGTAGACATCGGGGATCCATTGATGGAACGGGGCCAGGCCACACTTGAACGAAAATCCAACGAGAATCAGAACAAAGCCAATCGTCAGCAGTGGCTGGTTCGCGGTGTTCGTATGGGTCGCAAATCGCATAAACCCGTCGAGCGAAAGGCTGCCGCTGGCTCCGTACAAGAAGGCAATTCCGTACAGGAAGAATCCCGTGGCGAACGCGCCAAGAAGGAAGTACTTGAGTGCCGACTCTTGCGAAAACTTTGAACGCTTGTTGGCACCGGCTAATACGTAGAGCGAAATCGAAAGGAGTTCGAGGCCAATGAAGACCACCAACAGGTTCGTAGAAATGCACATCAGCATTCCACCCAGTGCGGCCCACGTGATCAGCGGGAAGAACTCTGGACAGTGAATTCGGCTGCGCTTGAAGTACGGATTACTGATCAGCAGTACGGTGAGCAGGCTCACCAAGATCACAACCTCGGCGACCATGTTCGTCGCGTCTTGTTTGATCATCTCGAGCTGCTCGAAGATATTGCCGACCATCGAAATCTGCGCCATCAGAGCGGCAACCACGCCGATCACGGTCGTCAAGAAAAGCGCGTTCGAAGATCCCTTCGGCTTGATCATGTGGATGACCAGGCCGAACATTCCGGTGACGGCAAGGATGATCAGCGGAAGAAGATTCGTGAATTGAAAATCGGGAAGCGGGAATAGATATCGGTTCACGACTGACCTCCTCGTGCGCCCTCGGCCGGTGTCGTCGTAAGGTCCACACTTGGCTCCGGCGCGGTTCGCTGGACAGGCGCAACTACGGCGTTATGAATCGAGTCCACTCTTGGTTCCATCGAGTGCAGAATCGACGAAGGCAAGATTCCGAAGGCAAGAAGCAGACAGGCAAACGCTCCACCGATCAGGGCTTCGCGGCTCGTGATATCTCCTATCGTCGCATCCGATTTCGCCTTTCCGTAGAAAAGCCGTTGGTACATGTACAGCATGTAAACCGCAGAGAGAATTGCGCCCGATGTCGCGAGGATGGGAGCCATAAGCCCTTGGCCAAAGAGTCCGGCGTAGCCCGACTGGAACGAGCCGAGGAGGGATAGGATTTCTCCCACGAACCCGCTCGTGAACGGAAGTCCGAGGTTGGCCAACATCGCGACCATGAACAGGGTGGAGAACACGGGCATCGTCTTTTTCAGCCCACCAAAGTCGTCGAGCGAACGGAACTCGGTTCTTTCGTAAAGGAAGCCGAGGAGCACGAAGACGGCGGCGGCAGCAAGTCCGTGATTGAACTGCTGGAATGCGGCGCCCATCATTCCAATGTGGTTAAGCGAGAAGATTCCAACGACGATGTAGCCGACGTGACTCACGGTCGAATAGGCCATGAGGCGACCCGGATTCTTTTGGATCGCCGCCAGAATTCCTCCATAGAGAATTCCGATCATGCCAATCGTGACCATGATCGGGGCATAGACTTGGCATGCTTCGGGGAAAAGGGCAAGAACAAATCGGAACATGCCGAACGTGCCGACTTTGAGCACGACGCCAGCGACGACGGCACCAACAGGGGCATTCTCGTAGGTATCTGCCAACCACCGGTGAATCGGGATCGCGGGGGACTTGACCAGGAATGCGATCATGAAGCCCCAGAACGCGAGAGCTTGGAGTGGCCAAGAATCCTTCCACAGTCCTTTGCCAACCGCATTTTGGATCTCGATCAGATTGAAGGTCGGATGCTTCAGTAAGTTGAACGACTGATTGCCAAGAATCAAGATCCCCACGAGCATGAGCAATGAGCCGGCGAAGAGTGTTCCGATGTAGCGGATCGCGATCTTGCCCCGATCTCCACTTCCCCATCCGAGGATCATCAGAGCGACTGGCACGAGGCTGAGCTCGAAGAAGACGTAAAAGAGAACGAGGTCGAGACTGCTAAAGACTCCAACCAAGGTTCCTTCCAAACACAGCAGTAGACCAAAGAATTGGTTGTCTCGGTTCGCTGGCTTGGAGATGAGAATAGCCACCAGCGTCAGGAACGTGGTGAGGAGAATCATCCACGCGGCCATGCTGTCCACTCCCACGAAGTAGCTGACTCCGAGATTTGGAATCCAGTCCAGTTGCTGCTGAAGCTGCAGTCCGTTCTGATCGCTCAGGAACTTCGAGGTCACCAACCCGCCGAAGACAAGCATCGATAGCGCGATGATGCAGCTAATCGCTTGCGGAACCTTTGCGGGCCACTTGGGCACCAATGCCATGATGAGACCCAGCACGATGGGCGCAAAGATCATGATGCTCAAGAATGGAAGTTCGTTCACTTGATACCTCCTTGCATCAGATAAACCGCGTAGGCGACGAGGCCCACCACGCCGATAAGCATTGAAAGCGCGTAGACTCGGACGAGGCCGGATTGAACTCTTTTCACCCCAGCAGAAATCCCTTCGGACACTTTGCCGATTCCTTCGCCGATCCCGCCGAAGAGTCCACGGTCGACGTATTCGTCGGTCAAGGTCGCAAGCTCATTTCCGCCATCCACCGCGGCTGATACCATCGCCTGATCGTAGCCAAACTGATTGGCCGACCATGCCATGGTCTTTCCAAAAACACGGTTGAACAGAGGTCCATTCTTGGGCAGCCCGCGCCAATAGACGAGCACGCCAATGATGATGCCCGCGAACGCGCCAAACATAGCGATTTGGCCGATCATGTGTCCAAGTTGCTCTTCGGTCTCGTCGGCGACGATGACGTTGCCAAATCCAGTCGAGGTCGTTGCACTGGCAAGGAATTCTTTGAAGCGGTCGCCTTGGTTGAGATACCAACCACCGGCCGCGCTGAGGACGGCAAGGACGGCGAGTGGGAACCACATGCTGATCGGAACTTCGTGCGGTCGGTGACTCGGGCTTAATTCGTGATGATCGTCATCGTGCTCGTCGGCGTGCTCCTCATGCTCTTCCGTAGCATGTTCGGCATCTTGAGATCCTTCCATCCATCGCTCTTTGCCAGCGAACGTGAGCATCATCATGCGGGTCATGTAGCAAGCCGTGAGCAATGCGGTGAGCAAACAAATCCAACCGGAGACTTGGGCGGCGTTGATTCGCTTCACCATCGCCAGATTGCTGTTCATCGCGGAATCGAGAATCAACTCCTTGCTGTAGAAGCCGGAAAGACCCGGAACACCCGAGATGGCAAGGTAGCCGATCATCATCGTGATAAAGGTAATTGGCAAATACTTGTACAGCTTTCCGTACTTGCGCATGTCCTGCTCGTGGGCCATCGCGTGGATCACCGCGCCGGAGCCAAGGAACAAGAGCGCCTTGAAGAATGCGTGCGTGGTGACGTGGAACAGTCCAACCCAATAGGCGCCGGCGCCGCAGGCTACGAACATGAATCCGAGCTGCGACACGGTCGAATAGGCGAGAACCTTCTTGATGTCGGTTTGACCGAAGGCGATGATCGCGGCGAACAGTGCGGTGAATGCACCAACGAAGCAGACGACTGAGGAAGCCACGGCCGACATCTCGAAGACGATGTGCATCCGGTTGAGCAGCACGACGCCGGAGGTAACCATTGTCGCCGCGTGGATGAGCGCGGAAACCGGAGTAGGACCCGCCATTGCGTCTGGAAGCCAAAGGTAAAGCGGGAATTGGGCCGACTTGCCGCATGCACCAACGAACAGGCACAGGGCGATCGCGGTGGCGAGAGCCGGATGGTGGACAAGCGAACTTTGTAAGACGGGGAGAATTGTGTCGAAGCTGAGGTATCGCTCGTCTTGGGCTTCGATTCCTTTACCGGCCATGGCGACCGCAACCACGATCAGGAAGAGGCCAATGGTGAGTCCGAAGTCACCGATGCGGTTGACAATAAACGCCTTGTTTGCCGCCTTGGCATTCTCTTTATCCTCGTACCAAAATCCGATGAGCAGATATGAACAGAGGCCGACACCTTCCCACCCTACGAACAACAGCAACAGGTTGTTGGCCAGAACCAGCATCAGCATCGAGGCGATGAACAGGTTCAGATAGGCAAAGAATCGGGAATAATCCTTCTCCTTGGCCATGTAGCCGGTGGCATAAAGATGGATGAGCGCGCCAATGCCGGTGATGATCAGCACCATCGTCATCGAGAGCGAATCGATTCTGAGTTCAAACGGAATCGACAGACCCTTCAGCTCGATCCACGACATCTGAGTGATGGTCGTCGCTTGGCCGGGGTCCATGCTCTTGGTGATCATCGCGCCAATCAGGAAGGCAGCCGCGATGGGCAGGACGGCCAAGAATCCGAGAAGACGCTTTCCGCCATCCGTTCCCGACATGGACCGCAAGAGAGTCTGGACGACGGCTCCGGCAACCGGAAGCAAAAGGGTTAACCAAATCAATTTCGCGTCCATCGTCCTATCCCTTGATCAAATTGATTTCGTCGACATCGACTTCTTCCTTCAGCCGATAGATCGCCATGATGATGCCGAGTCCAACCGCGACTTCGGCAGCGGCAACCGCCATGACGAAGATCACCATCATCGGACCGTTCATCGCGAGGTTGACCGAAACTCCGTCGGCAGCATATCGATACCGTGCGAACGACAAGAAGGCAAGGTTCACGGCGTTGAGCATCAACTCGATGCACATGAAAATCACGATCGGATTTCGTCGGATGACAACGCCGACAACGCCGGTCGTGAACATAAACATGCTGAGGCCGATATAAGCCGCTAATGGTACGCCGTTCATGGAGTCCTCCTCTTGGCTAAGAAGACCGAGCCAACGACACCCACCAGGAGCAGAAGGCTTACGACTTCAAATGGGAACACGTAAGTTGTGAAGAGGGCTTCGCCGACGAGCTTGGGCGATCCAACTTCGTACTCCATCGCAGGGACGTTCGCGGTCATCAGCTTGGGAAGAATTTGGCTTCCAAGAAGCATGAACAGCGCGAGTCCAAACAGGAGGCCGATTGGAAGCTTGTAATCCTTCTTCTCGTCGATCAGCTTTGGATTCAGCAGCATGATGACGAACATGAAAAGTACCATGATCGCACCGGCGTACACCATGATCTGGGTGATGCCGATCATCTCCATGCTGAGGCTGAAGTACAGGAAGGCGAGAATGAAGAAGTTGAAGACTAAGCAGAGCGCGCTCCGCACTGCGCTTTTGGAGGCGACGACGCCCACGGTAGCTAATGCCGCCGGACCCGCAAGCATCATGAAAACGATCAATTCGGGAGTGATCTTGATGTCGCCTATGGCGTCACCTCCTTGTTGGAAACCATCTCGACGGTTCGACGAGTCGCCGGAACCATGTTCACGCTTCGAGAGCGATATTGCGGCTCGACTTTCTTAGCTCGGTGGCGAACCATTGCCCAGATGAATGCGAGGACGGCGTAGCAGATGCCGACCGTGATCAGGGCGGCGAGCGAGCCGTACGAAGCCTTCGCAAAGATCCAGGTGGCCGAGATAACCAAGTTAACAACCGCGAGCGGAAGCAAGAACTTCCAGCCGAGATTCATAAGCTGATCGTATCGGAGCCGGGGGAACGTTGCGCGAATCCAAATATATGCGGTGAGGCCCAGCGCGCCTTTCACTAGCATCGTCACGATTCCGATGAGGAAGTTGTTCTCAAGGAAATCGAAGACATCCCAGCGAATGGGCCACTGGTAGCCGCCGAGGAAGACGGTGGCGAACACCATGCTGAAGGTGAGCATCGCCATGTATTCGGCCATCATGAACAAGCCCCAACGCTTGGTGCTGTATTCGGTGTGGTAACCCGCCACGAGTTCGTTTTCCGCTTCGGGCAGGTCGAACGGCGGCCGGTTGGTTTCGGCAATCATACACACCGCGAAGATTGCGGCGGATACGAAACCCATCGGAGTGAGGATGTTCCAGTTGTGAAGGAACCCGATCATTCCGTACAGCGGGCCGGATTGGTTCGTGACCACATCGGTCATCTTGAGCGAACCTGTGATCAGCGCCATCGAGCCGAGCGAAACGCCCATCGCGAGTTCGTAGGAGATCAACTGCGCCGATGCTCGGAGTCCACCGAGCAAGGAATATTTGTTGTTCGAACTGTATCCGGCCAGAACCGTCGAGTACGCGCCGAGCGACGAGATCGCCAAGATGTACAGCATTCCGATGTTGACATCGGCGACGGGCGAGAATCGCTTATCGCCTCCGAACGGGATGGTGCAGCCCAGCGTGAGCGCAACGAACAAGGCGATGCAGGGAGCCAGGATAAAGAGGAATCGATCCGTCTTATCCGGCATGATGTCTTCTTTGAGGAAGAGCTTGAGGCCGTCGGCCATCGACTGGGCGAGACCAAAAAGCTTGATCTTTTTGCCCTTCAGGAACCCAGGAACCGCGCTGCTGGTGCTTGAGAAGGTGATGTTTCCGGTTCGGTTGGGACCGATTCGGTCCTGCATCCACGAAAGTAGACGCCGCTCGTACCAGATCATGAAGGGGACAGGAACGAAGATGGGGATGAGTGCCAGAATCGCCCGCCCAATCGCTGAGAGAACATCTTGAATTGTCGGGTTAAGGCTGTGTAACCAGTCCATTTGGCAGTCCCCAAGAATTTACCTGAGATAGTTCTGGGGATGCACACGGATGGCAATCCAAGTACAGACTAAAATAATCTTCGGACCATGAAGCTGATCACAACTCTCTTTGCAGTACCTATCCGGCAGTTCCAGAGGGAAGCTCTGATTGTTCAACTGAGAGTTCACCTGTACTTCGCTCTCGCCTATGGTTACTTTGCGTTCGCGTACTTCTTCCTGTTTGTTCCGACCTTCCCATGGCCTTCGTTTATTGGGCTGGTGGCGACGTACGTTTCTCTCGCGATGATTTACGTTGTCCTGATGTCCAGAGAGTTTATGCTCTTGAGACTCAATGGGAGTGCATTGGCCTCGAAACGTCTCATGGAATTCGACGACCAAGGGATTGTTCTTCGAATGGAGACCGGAAGCCATTCATTCACAGTTTGGCCCGACGTCCTAAAAATAGCTCGGAAACGAGACTACACCACGATCTTTCTGAATCGGCTAGTCCGACTTCATGTGCCAGATTCAGCCTGGCCATCTTCGGCTGAACTTGGGCAGTTTCTCGACCTTCTGCGCGCCAAATCCTTACTGAAATAACGCAACCACTGTCTGCCGATTTCTTGTAATATGCAGGTGTGAAGAAGTCATCTGCCGTCCCAGCCACATTTTGTGCGGCAGTCGCCTCGCTGATCCTCAGCGGCTGCTCGAGCCCGGTTTCCGTTCGACGTTGCGTCGACCCCGCAACCGGCACTGTCTTGCCCGACACGATGTGCAATAACCCGGTCACGGCCTCGACCTTCCGCGGCGGACGATACGCCCGTGTCCCGAACGGCAACGGCGTTGGCTATACCTGCATCGACACGTCGACCAACATGAAGGTGGCGGACACGATGTGCATGAATTCCAGCGGTTACTACCCGGGCTACTATCACATGGGCCACTACTACCCGCGAACTTCATGGGGCTACGACGGAACGATGTCGAACGGCCGAGTTTCGAACTTCACGTCCACGCCGAAAGAGGGAGCGGACATTCATTCTTCGAGTGGAGCGGTTATCTCGCGCGGCGGCTTTGGTGGCAGCGGCAGTTCGGGTTCCTCCAGCTAAGCGATGAGACGCAACGCAATTACGCCTCGACTCGACTGGCAACGCAAGGTCGAGCAGGCGGGCCTCGTCTTCCATACCGAAGAAGATCAGCCTTATTGGAACGAGAGCGCTTATTACGAATTTACTAAATTCGAGATCGAGGAGATCGAAACTGCCACGTCTAAATTGCACGAAATGTGCATGGAAGCGGTTGAGCATGTGATCTCGGAGCAACGATACGAACCGTTTGGGCTGTCGCCCGCCACGATTCAGGCGATCGAATGGGCTTGGGAAGCCGAGCCACCCACCATTTACGGTCGGTTCGATTTCGTGTACGATGGCTTCCACCCGCCCAAGATGCTGGAGTACAACGCCGATACTCCAACTTCCCTGCTCGAAGCCGCCGTCATTCAATGGAAGTGGCTTCAGGAGCTGTATCCCGAGAAGGATCAATTCAATTCAATCTGGGAGGGCTTAGTCGACCAGTGGAACTGGCTGAAGAATAACCACAAGCTTCTCGGCTCGCAGATTCACTTTGGCCACGGCGACCTGTGGGAAGACGAGTTAACCGTGGCGGTGTTACGCGATACCGCCCACGAAGCCGGACTGACCACCCAATCGATCCTGATGCAAGACATCGGTTGGCACAACGAGAAGCAGTACTTCGTTGATATGACGGGGATGAAGATCTGGACGATCTTTAAACTCTATCCATGGGAGTGGATGGTCGAGGAGCAATTTGGCTCCTACGCCCTTGCAAACCTGGAAAGGACGCAATGGATCGAGCCGATCTGGAAACTCATTCTCACAAATAAAGCTCTTCTTGCGATCCTGTATGAGCTGTATCCTTCGTCGCCGTACCTGGTGCCCGCGTATCTGGATGGTCCGCATGGGTTGTCGCAGTACGTGAAAAAGGCTCGGTTGGGGCGAGAGGGTTCAAACGTTTCGATCGTTGTGAATGGTGCGGAAGTCGAGGGTCGAGATGGGGACTTCGACAAGACTGGCTACGTGTACCAACAGTATTGCGAGATACCGAGCTTCGATGGGAATCACCCGATCATTGGGAGTTGGGTCATCGGCGAGAACGCGCACGGCATCGGGATTCGGGAAACCGACGGGTTGATCACGGACAACCTGGCACGGTTCGTGCCTCACTTGTTTGAGTAGGTTCCAGCGATTAGCGATTAGCTTGGAGCGCTTAGATCGGAGCGGGCAAACTACGCCCCTCATGGGGAGGAGCTTCTATTCGGCCAGGCTCCCCCCTTTTGGATGCCTCGACCCGCAGGGAGCTCGCGAACGAAGCGTCGAGGCTTTCTTCAATAGCCTCAACGCCTCGCCATTTATCATTCGCATCAAAATGATCGAACTCATGGCTCGTGGTTGAGGCATCGGAAAACTGTAGTGCGACAGGTTCAGAAGGAGAGGACTCCTGCTTTGCCCTAATTTCTCAAAGCTAAACGCTAATCGCCGTCATTCCTTCGACCGCTTCAATTCCAGCGGATGCACCTGCTTCTCGGTGCCATCCTCGGCGACGGAGTACAGCACCGCCGAGTACGTATTGTCGTCCGGCATCGTCGACTTGTTGTGCCAATGTCCCTTATCGCCTGTGAGGGCGGTGAAGTCGAACACGATCGCCTTTCCTTCCATCGTACAGCGGCCAAAGTAGTTCGTGGTGCCGTTGTGGCCATCCATATAAAACACGGAGTTGTCCACGGGGTCGATGCCGATTTTGGAGTGCATCAGCAATACTGGCTTCTTCGGATCGCCGACCGTTCCTTCGCCCTCGATAAGGTCCTTGGCAACGAGCTTGAAACGCTGTGCAACGTCTAAGTTACCCACCTTGCCTCGCCAGACTCCGCCGACGAGCTTTTTCGAGAACGCAAATGCGGCGGGTTCGGGTTTTGGCGTTTGGTGAACACCGGCAACGAGTGACAGTAAGAATAGACAGGTCATGAGGAGACTCCAGTGGTGGTGTACCTGATCACAAACAATCCAATGCAGCCTTCTCGGCCTATCTGAAAAGAATACTTTTAGTACGTTTACTAGCTGTGAAATATGCTAGAAAGCCGGATTTGAACCTAAAAGCCCTGTTAAGATTCCCTTGTTTTTGGTGATTTGACCATGAAAACGAACTTACTTACTTTAAGCATTTTTGCAGGCTTGGCATCGGTCGGTAACGCCCAAGGATATTTCAGCGATGACTTCTCCTCAGCCTCGCAACTCAACTACTACGGCGTCGACCGCGAAGCTCCCCAGTCTTTCACGACGGGAACTTATTTCGGCCACTCCGCCGCGAAGCTGACGGTATGGGACGACTCCGGCCAGACCGATCCGTTCTACGACTTCCAAGGCATGCAGCGCTACGGAAACACGGCGCATACGGCAAGCTTTGGTTTGCCGCAAGTCGGGACTCGCCTGAGCATGGACATTTACGTTCCATCTTCCTGGAATGGCACTTCGCTGGGTTCCGACGACAAGCGCGGCGGCGACCTGTGGGCCCGTTATGACGATTCCACCCAAACGGTTGGCAACGACGCTTATCCGACGCTCGGATTCTATAACGAGGGCGACGGCAATGGTCTTAACATCGAGACGTATGACACCTTCACGGGTCAAGTCTCGGTAATTGGCCTCGGCGTTGCGAATGTTCAACTCGACGGCTGGAACAACTTGGCCATGGAGTTCGACGGTACGTCGCTTAACTCTTATGTCAATGGCGTGCTTGTCCACTCGGACAGCAACGCGGGTTGGGCCAATGTTGTTGGACTCGAAGCTGGCTTCGTTCAAGGCTGGCGTCCGCTGTCGTGGGTTGGTTCGTCCAACACCTACGATGTCGTGATTGACAACTTCCAAGCGGTTCCGGAACCGACCTCGATGGCCGCTCTCGGCCTTGGCGGTCTGGCGCTTCTGCGAAAGCGACGAAGCAAGAAGTAACTCAGTGCGAGGGCAAGGGCAAGGGCGAGGGCAAGTAAGATTTCTCCCTTGCCCTAGCCCTAGCCCACGCCCTAGTTAGCGATAAACTCGCTGACCACGTTCGGCACCGAGGCGTCGAACCCGACGACGTTTAACTGTCGCGCGTCCTCCGGGTCGCCGATGGTGCATCGGTTCGCTGCCATTGCGACAACGACCAACTTCGCATCGATTCCCATCTTCTCTCGGTACTTCTTCATCGCCTGGGCCGGATGCATCGATCCGTACCAGGTCTCCGAGTCCGTGTAGATGACGAACGCGTCGGCCGCGATCTTCTTTTCGATCGCATGCGTGATCGGCAAAGCACAGTCGGTTCCCCCTCCACCCGTTCGGGCCAAGAGGTCGACGGCCTTGTCGAGCCGCATGGACTTCGAGAAGTCCAACTTGTACGTTTTGGTATCGAACGCCAAGTGAGTCACTTGGTCTTCGACCGCTTCCGTGATGAGCGCCATGGCGGCGCACGCCTTTCGGCAGTCGAGGCCGGCGATACCCGCAACCGAAGTTCCGTGCATCGATCCCGACACGTCCAATCCCAACACGATTCGCTTACCGCTCTTCTTCACGTTGCCATAGGTTCCGTAGAACGCTTTGTCCAACGCTTCCAAGATCGGCTTGACCGGCTTCCACTCACCGCTTCCGCGGATTCCGCGTCCCGCTGCATAAGTGTTCATCGCCGCCAAGACAGCGATCGGGTGCACCCTCGATTTTCGGAGTCGCTCGGAGTCCGATAACGCTTCGACGACCGTGGTCACCGCGTCCGATTTTCCGACGAACCATCCGTCCTTCAGCAATCCGATTTTCGTCATGTTGCCCAAGTTTCGAATCATCGCCGTCAGCGGCATCTCGGCAAGCAAAGCTTCCCAGATCGCCACTTCGTTCAACATCTCGGTTGGCAAAGCTTCTCGCGGCATCTTGAACTCGCGGACCAATCGGACCGCTTCATCCAAGTCGTGCGTTTCTCGAAGCGTCAGCATCGCCTGGATCAACGGCATCTCGCCGTGGATTTCTCCATCGACGACCCACTTATACAGGGCGTTGTGCGCCTCGGTCTTCGCTACCGGGTGAGCCAATCGCAACAAGTCGCGGTTCGACCATCCGCCTCGAGCCTGATACTTGATCAGGCCGTGCGCCAGCCTTTCCGGATCCTGCGCGTTGTACCACTTCGCGATCGCCTTTCGGAGTCCTCGACCCCATCCACGCAATCCGTCGCATGCCTCGGCGAATTGGAACAAGTGCGTCCCAATTCGGCAAACCTTCGGAAGCGCTTCGAACGCCGATTTACGCGTGTTCTCGTCTCCGATCGAAGCCGCCAACGCAAGCGCGAAAATAGCTGCATCGTTCTTCGGCGCCAACCCTCGATCGCTTACCTCGACGATTCGAGCGACAACTCGCTCTCCATCTTCCTTGATCGCCTCGACGACGTTCTCGGCATGCTGCATCGTAAGCTTTCGCTCTCCGACGTAAAACGTTCCTTTCTCACTTCCCAGGATCAAGAACCGGTCGAGCATCGTCCATCGATCCACGCTCCAGCAATAGCCACCCGCGTTGTTCGGGACTTGGCCCGAAAATGGGATCGCGTTTGCTTGCGCGGTCGATTTCGTATTGATGATCTTGCTGTAGTTCATGATTATGTTCTTTCTCCTGTTACATGTTTTGTTGTTCTGTATTTAGCTGCGGGCAAGGCGCGGCGTGGTTTCACAGTCGGGGACGAGTCCCTTTCTGCGGCCAGTGTCGAAACCGGCGTTACCGATAAACCACAACCTTCGGCCCGCAAATCGTATTCGTTTGTTTCCCAGAATGCGAGCGAGAGTAGACATCCCTAAACGGGCCGAAGCCGTCCGCAGGATTCTTACCTGCTCAGTCCATGTCACCCTGCCCGCAATCTGGGCCCACGCTTTCGGGCAAGGTTGAGCTGGATCGACTGCCGCCGCCGTGTTCCACACACCTCAATTCATTTCTGAACTGGCCGGCCTTTCCGCCGAAGCTGCCCTGCACGACAGTCACTCAAGTGGTGGGGGATAACCCAGACTCATCGGCCCGAAAGCAAATTGGTTTTCGACTCCAGGCAGGATGGGCAAGTGAATGCCATGGATATAGATGCTCTACCGAACTGAGCTACCCGGCAATTGTTCGTTGCCGAGGCCGGACTCGAACCGGCGACCCTCCGCGTGACAGGCGATAACCCACAAGCTTCGGCCCATCCTTCCTTTTGTCGAAGTGTGCGGGCAAGAGGCGCTGTGGTTATTTTTAGCTGCTCTACCCAATTGAGCTACGCGTCGGTTTCCCTTCGCGGCCGGACTCGAACCGGCAACCCGCTGCTTAAGAGGCGATAATCCACGAGCTACGGCCCGCACAAATCTGTATTCAATTTTCGTTGCACAGGCAAGTTGCGCATTGGGGATTGTTCGTTCCCTTCGGCCACTTGGGTACTCGTCTTCCTTGCGGCCGACGAGGCAGGATTCGAACCTGCGTTGTTTTCACTTTCGATAACCCAACGCTACGGCCCGTGCCAAGTTGTCCTCCATGTGGGCAAGTTGCGCATTGGAAACACTCAACCGGCGCCTTAACCTGACTTGGCTACTCGTCCGCTTTGCAGCGAACGAGGCAGGATTTGAACCTGCGCATACCGGTCCCCTGGTAACCCAAAGCATCGGCCCACATGGAAATGTTGTCTTGTGCGGGCAAGTGAATCGGTTGGGACGTGTTCGGTTTACAATCGATAACCCAAGCCTGTCGGCCCGCAAAATTGTGGATAGAGCGCAGGCAAAACTGTCCTCAGCACATTGACCACCTAAAGGTAACGCTAATGGACTCGGCCCGCGCAAAGCTGGAATCTGGGAGGTGGGCAACTGGCCCGCCTCACGACGTCGATCAAATGTTTTTCGTGCTGGGAGTTTCCTCGACCTGTCACGATCGATTCGACGTCAGCACCCTATTGTGTAGGGACTCATCTGTGATTGGAGATTGTTTACGATTGCGAAATTGCTTGTCAAGGGTTTGAGGAATTATTTCGGTAAATTTGTACAAAATGGTATTTCTGCGAACTATCTTCATGCCGTTTAGCCACGCTACGCCCTTGAGGGAGGTGATCCGAGGTGACTTTGTCGAGGATCAGAGGGGGTAGGACAGACGTTCAGTTGTCGCCACCCCCTCCGGTTCGCCTACGGCCCACTCACCGACTTGTATAGTTAGAGTCGAGGAGCGGAGGGCCATCACCGGCAAACAG
>CAMFIS010000016.1 GCA_945952345.1 uncultured Fimbriimonas sp. | reverse complement strand
GCGATAAATATCTTCACCACGCTGCCGTACATTCGAGAGCCTATGTACATACCGCAGAGCTCATCGGATTACTTAAAGCATATTTCTAAGTCATGACGAGTTCAAGCAAGCCCTAGCCACGAATGTTTAGCCGATCCAGGAGCTTCGCATTCGTGACCAAGCTTGCCGCCGTTCCGTCCGTCGTCGTCACGCCGCCCGTCTTCAAGATCGCGCCGATCTTGATCGGATCGGCCGCCGCGAGGTCCGCGGCCGTCTTGATTCCGCCCGCCGTAAGCGCCGTTCGCTGGTCAGACGAAATGTTGGTGAGACTCTCTAAGCCAATACTCGCGGTCGACTTGTCGATGCTGGTGAGGCCGGCGAGATTCGCCTTGATCGCATCCGTATGTCCGGTGAACGAAAGAGCCAATGACGTTCGATCGGTGACGTCGGCAGCCAAAGCGTCCGCAGTGGCGAACTTCGTGCCCGCTGGCATGATCGCGAGCGCGTCGTTGACGGTGATGCCCGGCGCGATTTCGTTGGTGCCCAGCTTCTGGCGCATGGTATCCACATCCACCGCAGCCGGGAAGGTCTGCTTGTACGCAGGGTTGTCCTTCATGTACTGCACGAGCAAACCTGGGTAGGTGGCGGTGCGGCCAGGACCAGTATTCAGAGGCGGATCGCCGACGGTCGGCAGCGTCATGATGCCTTCCTTCGTCTGCCACATCGTCATGTTCTTGCCCAGAATCTTGGAAGTGCCGAGGTATTGCGGCGTGGTGTCCAGTTCGTAGGCGTAGTGCGGATACTGGCGGATGGGACCGACCACGTCGGTGCCGGGAAGCTGACTGTAGATGTTGTTGATCTCGGTTCGAATCTCGCCAAGCATGGAGGCGAGCATCGCGCGCATATCCGCCACGCATTGGGCCAAGGTGTGAATCTCGTTGCCGAGTTCATCCAGGTCCTGTTCGATCTTGTGGAAGCGACTGTTGAAACCGTCCTTGCCGTTGGCATCGCCAGCCTGCACGAGGTCTTCGCCATCCACCCAGTTTTGGTGCACGAACTTGCGAACGAACGGCCCAGGCATGCAGCCGGGAATGCTGGACACGAAGGTCTCTTTGTAGTTGAAGACTTGCTTGGTCTTGTACACGTTCTCGAGGATCCAGCCCGCCACGATGGTGTTGGCATCGGTACCCTTGATGCCCTGTTTATCGAGCGTGGTTAGGACGTCCGTCACGGACATGTCGTTATATCGAATCTCGTTGCTAGCCATTTGCTTTCTCCTCGTTGGTGTAGATGCCCCGCATTCGCGGGTTGTAGTACTTGCGATAAGTCTTGGATATGTTGGTGGAGAGCGGATCGGCCGCGCCGTCGCCATCCAAATCGACGAAGAACTTTCTGAGCTCGAAGGTGTTCACCTCGATTCCGATGGGGAAGGTCTGCTCGAGGAAGTTCATCAGGAACTCGTATTGATGTAGGTTCAGAAGGTTGCCTTCGGTGGGAAGAACCCGGAACTCGTAGGGGTCGGCGAAGTCGCGGCGAACGTAGCCGAGGCACACGACAGCGACCAGACCGGCATGCGTTCCGTGCATGTTGGGTGCGCTGCCAAATGGATCGATGGTGGCCGCCCCTTTCTGCGTTCCGCCAATCGGAACCACATACCATCGCAATCCCGATGATCGACGCTCGCCCAGGTTCAGCCCGACTTCAGGCAAACCGGTGATGGAAAGCACGAGGTGAATTTCGTTCGCGGCGTTCACCAACGTGGCCATGGCGGCCAAGCCCAGTCGTTGGAACATGGTCACCAGTTGGGAGAACTGGCGCACCGACTGGGCGTTGTTCGCCATGATTCCCGTGCTGAGGGCGGGCGGCAGTTTGATGACATCGAAAAGCGAGGTTGGAATTGCTTTGAGCTGCGGAATCGAGACCGCGTTGTTCGCGAACATTTGGCACCCTGCGCTGGAGCACGCGGCGTAAACCGGACTGGCGGCCGGGAGTTGCACGGCGGCGTTGATAAGGGTGGCGGCGTTGGCATCGCTGAGCAAAGTCCACGCCGGATTTCCAGACGACGCCCATTCCTCCTGAGCCGCGTTTTGAATCTCAACCAAGAGCGCGTTGCTGCCAGGATCACCCGGTGCATGGTAGTTGCCTTGGAACCCGATATTGGCTCCGTTGTTGACTGCGGTGGGGCCTGAAATGGCGAGGCCGAAGGTTGGCAAATGAGAAAGATAGAGCGGACCAGCCGAAGTCTTGTGAACTGTCTGCAGGCCAGCAACGTTCCAGAACCACGCGGCATTGGGGTCGTCGGCATTCGATGGAATCGTCATGGCCTGCAGATCGCGGATCAGCGCCTCGGCAGTTTGGTCGGACGTGATCGCTCTTGCCTGGCTTGCGATGGCGGTTCGGAGTTGGTCGATCTGGGCACCGGTTGGACCAACAACGTCGAGACCAAGACCCATTTGGTATCGGCTTCCTCCGGCGGGATCGAAGGCTTTGTTGATGGTCCATTGGATATTCACACCCAGGGCTTTTGTAACCCGGCCGGCGCGGTCGATGGCACCGGCCAGCATCGGCGCAAGGCCGAGATCATTGGGGATCGTGAAATTCTGCCGAATGCTGTTTCGTAGCGCGAGAACTTCGGATGCGGTGATACTGGGCAACGGGCGGCCCGCATGCCGAGTGTTGTTCGCGGGAATGTTGGCCGGGAAGATGAGGATGGCGTCGCGAACGTAGTTGAGGAAATTCGTGATCCGGTTGGCAGCCTGAACATCGACAAGTTGAATCGCGACGGCGAAAGTGTTTTGCGTCTCTTGCAGGGTGACGGGCTTGTCATAACCCACGATTGGCATCAATGCCTGATCTTCGCTGCTGCCGTTCAGCCGAGCCTCCAGGAATTTCCGACTCGGCATAAGGAAGGGCTGGTAGATTTTGAGGCGAGCCGCATAATCCGAATCCGGTTCCATTACCTTGATCCCGCCCTGCATGTAATGGCGCGAAAGAACTTGGCCCGAAGGCTTGTCGAAGAAGATTTCTTCTTCGCACCGGGCAATACCGAGATCGGCACCGATCCGATCAAGTGAATCGAGGCGGGCAAAGTCTATTTGCCGCGAAGCGTGAATCTGGCGAGCCATGCGCCGCATGCGCATCTTCTCCGCATTGAGGTTGTACAGCAGCCGACCGATGTTGCCCTCGACGACCACGACGTCGATGAGGTCGGCGATGTTCTTGGCGGCGACGTTAGTGGCGACTCCGGCTTCGGTGACGGTTTGCGGGGTGAGTTGGATCGAGAAAGCAGGCACAGGCAAGCCGCCTTGCACGATGATGGGGCAGTAGAGCGGGAGAGATGCGCCCTTCTCGGCGAATGCGCCGAACTCGATAGTGCCCAGAGATTGGTTATCGGTGCCGGGATTGAGTGTGGCGGTCATGCGAATGGATGAGTGATCCTCGATCGAGCTCTTGAGGACCGCCATCACCAATGGCAATCGAGTTTGCCAGTCGACCACTGCGAGTCCGTTCTTATTCGGTGTGATCGTCGAAGTAACTGCTGCGGCCTGAAAGTTTGCGATAAGGTTCGGGGTCGATGCCGCGATCGAGTTTGAGCCGTTCTGATCGAGGATGGTTGCCACTACACAATCTCCAAATCGCTGGTGTTTGGCGCATCCAGGAAGACGGGAACCTGGTCGGCGCCAAGTTGCACGTTCTGGCCTGGATTGAAGGTCGTCACCGCCGTGGCCGAGACCGCTTGGCTGAGGTCGAAACCGTCGAATCCTGGTGGGTATTGGATGAGATGCAGGTCTTGCACATCCACCACTGCGGGGTCACTAAGGATGGCGTACGAAACTTCGTAGTGTCGAACCGGATCCTGGATTTTGAGCGATTCGATGTAGTTGCGGACGAGATCGTAGATGCGATTTTTGAGGGCGATCGCGGCTTGGGAGGCATTGATCTGAGCCCTGGTTCCATTTGGTAGCGGATAGTTGACCACGATCTTGCCTTTGATGCCAATGCCGACTTCCTGCGCGCTGGTGACCTGAGGGAAGATTCCGACCGGCCGAAGGTCTTCGATCACGGTTTCGACGGCCTTCTGTAAACCGGTCGGTCCATCCCAAATCGCGGCGGGAGTCGGTGCTACGAGGACGCTGAAGTAGTAAGGGCTGCCGAGGTCTCGTTCGGCGCTGAAGACTCGCTCGATGAAGTTGAAGTTGCCGAAGATGGATTGGTTGATATCGAGTCCGCCACGGCCGTCGTAGACGCGCACTTGCCGAACTCCGGGCACCAAGGAGACGGCGGTCTCGATTGCTTCGATAGTCCAAACCGAGCGAGGAGCCCGCAGCAAGAGTTGGCGATATCGGGTGTCCGACCAATAGTTCTCGCCTCCAGCCAGCGGTGCGGTATGGTCGATCGTGACCATCGTTTTGCCCGCCAGGGTTTCCACATGAACCATTTCTTCGAGGGAAGAATCGCCACGCATCCAGTCATTAATCTTTTGCGGATGGGCGGTTCCGTCAACTGCATTGGGATCGAGGTTGTGCTCGGGTCCAGGATAGAAGGCCACGACTTTGATCACCGCCGATTGCCCTTGAGCCGAGAGAGTGACGGTCTCGTCGGTCGCAACTTGATGGCCGCCGCTGGTTGTCATGCGCGAGCCACGGGGGATGGTCAGGCTGTTGATTCCTCCGGGCAAGGCGGCGGCCAAAGTGAGTTTCACCGTCCCCCGCGCTTCCATGTGGGGACGGCTGATACCGAGCTCTGCGCCGAGTTTCGAGAGCGCTTCGCCGGTGGCAGTGGTGACGTAAGAGTTGTCGTATGCCGCGTCGAGAGCGGCCCACATTCGAGCTTCTTCCAGAGCTGAAATCTCCAAGAGCTTTCGAATCGATGAACCCGACGAGATGTCGATATCGTTGCCAAAAAGCATCTGGGCGAGGCTGAGTTTCTCGGTGAGAAGCTGGGCAAAGGGCTTGGCCAGAAAACCACTTTCGGTGATCCCGAAGCCATCGGAATTCGTGGTTTGGTGGACCTTTGAGTCCAGCGAGAGGACAGCCCCGATATCGAGAATTTGCGTGTTGGAATCAGCCATTGGATTTCACCTGCCCCATCGTGACGGTGAACTGATCGCCCGTCACGACTTCGAAAGAAACGACGACGCTGAGCTCGCGGCTGAGCGACACCGGAAGTGTGGAATCGACGTTGCCGGTGGAGGGATCAAGCCGCCCATCGAGCAATTTAACGTCGAGGATACGCCGGATGCGGGCGTCCCGTTGTAAGACTTTTATGACCGAGATCCGCACTCGTTCGCGCATGATCACGGGATCGGTTTCCTCGGCGAGGGCATTGAGGCCATCGAAGCCGAAGTTGACGTTGAATACATCGCTGCCCAACGCAGTCGTAAGCGCATTGCGGAGGGCTTGTCCAAGGCAATCGATGCCTTGAACCCACTGGATGTCTTTGCCATTAGGACCCGTGCCAAACGCGATGTCTCTCCCGATTTCAAATCCGGGGACAACTTGCTCGAGGCGGAAAGATCGGCCCAGAACCTGATTCTGTATTGCTTGCTTGTCGAGTGTGGTGTTAGCCATTGAGTTATCCCTTGAGTTTCGATTGTCCAGCGGACTTGACGGAGATTGCCGGGGTTGTACCGTCGCTGCTGCCGGTAAGGCTGTCGATGGCGACGGCAGTCCCGTCGACTTTCAATTTCGGCGAGCCTCCCGACGCGCTGGTGACGGTCGTGCATTGCTTGGTGCTGTTCGAGTTCGCAATCGTGCACCCAGAAATTGTCTTGTGATTGACGTCATCCGGCGTGATAACGGACTGTCCCGACACTTTCAGCTTGTGGCTGCCACTGAGTTGGACTTTGCCACTCGCGGAACATTCGATATCGGCGCCGGTAGTGAGAACAAAAGCCATCAGTGCACGTTCATCTCCGAGGAAACGGCAACGTCGACCTTCGATGCTTTGAGGTTGATGTTGCCCGAGCCGGCGTCGAGCGTAATGTTCTTGCCGGTGATGATGATGTCCCCGTTGTCTTTCAACACGATCGAGGAGCCTCCTTTGGCATGTTCGATGGTGATGCTGTTGGCAATCGAGGCTCGTGCAGGGCGTTCCCCCGCTTTCTTGAGAGCGCTTAGCTCATTGACCCGAACGGTGAACTCGCCAACTTCGATCACTCGGTGGCCATCGGCGTCGATGAGGTCGTTCGAGACCGCGTCGGAATAGTCTTGTGGCGTGTCGCTTTCGCCCAACTGTTGGCGTTGCGAAGCCGGCACCTTTGCCGGAAGGGAGAGCCAGTAGTCTCCAGGCTGAGCGTTTGTTCCCGTCTTGCCGGTCTCATAGATTCCGCCAAGGTCGATGGCATCCGAGGGAGCGCCATTACGGAACCCTACCGCCACCCGCATGCCTGGATAGCGGGGAAGAATCAACCCGCACTTGCCCCAAGCGAAAGGCGAAACGTACGGAATGCCTTCCTTCACAACTCGAATTTGCCGCGAGATTGGGAGGCGTCGACTTTGGTTCGGGCGGCCATCGGCGTTGATCAGGCCGCACCAAGCGACTTCGGTCTGGCTAGTTGGCTCTTGAGCGCTGTTCGAGACGAACGACCGAACTTCGGCAACGTCGAGCCCAACTCGTCGATCGCTCTGGTCCGAGAGTCGGCGAATAGCGGTAGCGGCTCGCTCGGCTGGGTCGGCCGACGTCGCATTGTCCGATTGTGTTGCCGCGGCTCCGGCTGGAACAGGAGTTCTGCCGTCCCAAGCATCATCCCCATCCGATGTGGGAACGCCAATACAAGCCAGCGTGGTAATGAAGCCCTGCTCTCGGCCGAGTCGATGCTGAACCGACTCGATATACGCCCACTTAGGATTGGTGATAGCTTCTGTTGCGGCAAACGATCCGGCGAAGACGCCGAGTAGGGAATCCTTGAGGTTCGGCTCGACGTCGCCAGTATTCTCCGGCGAAAGATCGAATCGAACCATCATTCCTGGCTTCAGATCGGGTCGCCCCTTAAGGACGATCGAATAGGACGGCCGGGTTACCTGAGTTGATGCCGTGTCTTCTGAGTAGTCTGAAAAAGGATCGGAGGCGGAAGATCCCGTGAGTTCGACCTTGACGAGTCCATTGCTAGCCAAGAGATCGACCGGTGTCGTACCCATAGGATAGGGAATCGGTCGCACGCCAAAGACCAGTTTTCCGTCTCGAATCATCAGCATTCCTCGGCCAAATTTGCCGGAGCTTTCCTGAACGCGATTACCAAGATCCCGAAGACTCTTTGCGATAGTATCGGCAGGAACAAACGTGAAACTTTCGGCTCCGCTGCCGCTTGGCGGATTCGTCAGATTTCCGCTGGCGGGATAGAGATCGACGTCGACCACCGCGGCTTGGCAAAGGGTTTGAATCGCGTCCCGGTAGGGCATGGGCTCATGACTCGGCGTCATCGCGTTCCGACACTGATAGAACACTCGCTCGATTGCTTCGACCTTGGTGATGTAACGATTCTCGCCCACGGTCCGGCTGACCTTTAAGATTTGCAGGACGGCCACGATGGCATCTGGCTTGTCCGAATCCGATAGGCTGCCCGGCTTCACGAAATTCGTGAAGTACGATGCCACACTGTTGATCACGTCGCCCCAGTAGAGATAGAGCTTAATGACGCTTGCCGCCGACGTGTTGCCGGGCGCGATCTTGGCATAGTCGGCATCGGTCAGCCCCTCGATCTCGAAGACATACCGCCCAGCTGAAAACGTCGCGGGCATTGTCGCTTCCACCTTGGTGAAGTAATTGTCGGAGGAAACGGACAGAGCCACCGATGATTCGTCGACATGCCCATTGGACTGGATCTTGAAGAAGTCCAGCACGTAACCGGCTTGGTTACCAGCCTTCTGGTTCTTCGCCTGAGTGTCGAGGAAGCTCACTTTTTCACCTTCTTGCGGCTTCGACCACGCATTGGCTTGAGTTCTTCGTAAATGCGAGGGATCCACCAGTTACTCAGGATCACGACCTCCGCGACCTGCAGAGCTGGCAGACTCGCAATCTCCCTCATCACAACGTAGGGGTGAACCTTGGGAATATCAAACGAGTTGCTCGCTTTGTCGGCTTGGCGGAAGGAGAAGTCAACTCTCGAACCAAACGTGCCGGTCTCTCGCAGGTTGCCCAAACACACTTGCCATGAATTCAATTGAATCTGCACGCTGAGTTTGCCGTGTTCGGTAGAACCCACTCCAAAGGCGTACCCACTAACAAACGGGACGATGCCGAGCGTCACCGCTCCATTCTTGACCACGAACTTCGGGCAAGACATCAGTGGATCGAGGCGATCTCCGGTTGGTATGGCGGGATAAGTTTCCCATTGCTCGGTTGAGGAGTCCAAAACCGTTGACCCATCCATCTGCACCACCTGCTTCGCCAGTCCCAGGGGGAAGATCATCTTTGCTTGCACGTTGGCGGTCAGACTCGTGGTGATCGGTAAAGACGCCGTTAGGGTCGAATCTGGATTTGTCCATCCATCCGGGTTTACGGCCACCGGATCGGGAGTGAGCAAACTGGCAAGCGCGTATCGCATCAGTTGCCTCCCGCATCGCCGAGCATGCTAATGCCGATCGAGGCGATATCGAAAATCTTGTCGAGCATGCCCGGCCGAGGAAGATGCTTCATGCTGACCGACACATCGATGGTCTGCCGCTTCGCTGAACTATTCGAAAAAGAAAGTGATTCGATTTGCATGTCGGTACGAATCGTCATGGAGCTGACTAGGATAAGTCCGGAGACCGCCCCGCCCGAATATGCCGCTAGAGCCGTACCACGCTTGCTCGCTTCGGCCATGGTCTCGAGAGCAAACTTCCAAGCTTCGCGCTCCAGACCTACCAGCACACCGCTGAACGAGATGGTATCGTCGTGGACCGGCAAAATCGCTCGCTGGTTCGAACTCGCGATTGCTGGCAAATGGTAACTCTCCGATATCGAAAATTGGGTTACCGCCCACAAAGGAATCGGGATGATGCCATCGGAGATGATCACCGAAGGAAGGGTCAGATAGTTTTGGTAGCTGCTCATCGTCTTGGAAGGGGTGGTAAGAAGGGTTCGATATCGGCAAATTGCTGGGCCCAAATGTCGACCCGGGGATTGTCGCGGATGTTCTGAACGTCGATTCCGGCTTCGATAATTCGAGTGCGGACTCCGTTGACTTCGATCTCGATCTTGTATTGAATTGAAGCCAGGATGTGTTGGCCACCTGGCTGGGCCCGGGTCGCCGTGGTTAGGACCATTCGCGTCTCGGGTGGCAACATGCGGGATGTGTCTCGCATGAAGGTCTCGATGCCCAGGTTCTGGTATCCCAGGTTCACTTCAGGTGGAGCATAAAGAATTCCATGTGCGGATTCGTTCAATCCAGCACCTTGGCTGTGAGCTCGATGCCAGCCGGGCAGACCGACCTCGATGCCGCTGGGGAGGGCATTCTCGGTGCCCATTCGCTCATGACCCAAGCCGGTGTAATTGCAAATGACGGTTTCGCCGGTGCTGTGGTTGATCGTCCATTGGCCGGGATTGAGCCTGGCGTCGGATGCGACTCGAAGTTCAGGCGTGGGCAAGGTTCCGCGCGGAGGAACTCTCGGCGTCGGGTTGCTTTGCATGGACGCGGCGCCCGTTGGAGGAACTCCAGTTGGAGGAGGACCTACTGGTGGAGGACTTCCCGGAGGTGGTGAACTGCTGCCGCCAGTGCCGCCTGTTCCTCCCGTGCCCGGTGTGCGACCTACCGTACCCGGGTCGTGCAATTCAATGCCGATATTCTGCAGGGCGGTGGAAAGACCGGTGACCTCGCTCGAGGCGTTGGTCACCACTCGGCGGATGTTGTGCCGGTTAAGAATCGCTTGAATCTGGGATTGGATGGCCGGTTCTGCAACTTGGTCCGGAGTCATACCTCGAGTCAGATTGCCGATCTCCGTTGTCGCTTGAGCGAGGCGACCGGCAGCGGCGACCACGTTCGGATCAGCCGCGATTCCCTGCCTTGCCATGTCGGCCAAATGAGTTGAAAGCGCGGCGGAGTCGTCCGCCATGTTGCCAGGCAAGTTTCGGGTCAGCGAGCTCACCGAGTCCAGCGTCGACTGGCTGAGGCTCTTATTATCGATGAGCCAAAGCTCGCCGTTGGCAAGGACTCCAACGATGTCGGTACCCGGAATCGTGACATTCGTATCGGGTGGCTTCAGGATCGTCATATGCTCGCCCAACTGGAACGCGGCGATGAACTCCCCGTGCATGCCCGCGATGTGAGTGACCATACGTTGTCGAACGTACGCTCGGAATCCGCTGCGAGACGATCCGCCATTGCGGCGATACAGGTTGGCCAATTCCGCCAGCATTTGAGGATTGTCGTGGGCGAGGTTCTCCAGGAATCGGTCGCCTTCGACCAAAGCACGAAGATCGGCAGGAAGAGCATTGAGGGCGATGGCGCGGGCATTGTATTCGGCGCCTCCTGGTCCTCGCTCGAGCCTGGCCCGCTCATGTCCGGCGTCTCGGGCAAGCTGGGCAATTCGATTGATCTCGTCGGGTGTAAAGCCTTCTCTTGCCAAGCGGGCCCGAAGGTCGGCTTCGCGAGCCGCAACCGCGCCTTCGGATTCAGACAAGATGAGTGAGCCCAGTTCCTGTCCGGCTTCCTCTCGCGCTCGTCGAAAGAGCGCCTGGTCTACTTGGGATAAATGCTCGAACCATTGGGCTATTGCGGGCCGAACAAGCCCTTGCTCTCCCTGTCCCGGTGCCGAATGGGCATCCGAACTTGCGGCTGGGTCGTTAGTAAGGTCCAGTTCGAATGGTTGGGGCGGATTTTCATTAATGAAAGTTTGTGGGTCGTGAAGCGCTCGCATCTCCGCCTGGAGTTGCTCGAATAATCCGTTCAAACTTTCAGGCGTCATTTCGGCGGGCAAAGGACGCCCGGCAATGACCTCGGCGAGAGAAAGGTGCAGCCTTTCTCGGAGCGCCTGAATGCGGCGAAGACGTTGCGATGAAGCTCCCGTGTAGCGGTCGGCGGCATCCCCAAGGATGGCTCGAAGGAGAGTGCGTAAAAATCCTTCAGTCGATCGTTCGTTAAGGCCTCGCTCGTGGAGAGCGACCCGAAGCGCTTCAACCGATGGATGAGACTCCATGAGAAGTCGAATATTAGGTTCAAAGTGCGGCTCAAACCTCATGGTGTCGCGCCTCCTCTCGATCGGGCGAGTGAGTCGAGGATCTGGGCCGCATTGGCCGATCCGCCAGGCGAGGTCGTGATCATGGCGTTGTGCTGAACAGCTTCAAGAATTGGTGAAAGGGCCGTCTCGATGACTCGATTCATGACTTCGTTCATGGCGAGTTCGCGGATGAAAGCGGGCAAGAATTCCCGCTCTAGAGATTCGACAATTTCCCGCGATATTCTTGTCGCCGCGTACTCGGCGGCTTCACGCGCACCGGCTCGAAGTCCGGCTTTGAGTCCGCCACGAATTCCGGCCCGAGCCGTACCGAGTATCGTGCCCGCTTCCGGAATGACAGAGAGGGCGAAACCCAACCATGCCGCAAACTTTTGCACCTCCACCTCTGCCCTCGTGAGGACCAACTCCGGATCGATGAGCGACATGAACAGCCGTTCACGCTCGTAGGCTTTATCCAGTTCGTGGACGGCGGCAGCGACGCCGGCGAGGAACCCAAGTGGAGCACAAAATACACAGAGGGCAACGATCCCGACTCCAATAACAAAGTTCTCGATCGCTTGCTTTCCGAGTTCGGAGCTAATCGCTTGGTCCACGCCCCGCGCATAGTAGTAACTGCCGTGGAAGAATTCCCCGATTAGGCTATGAACCTGCATATGGATTCCCATCAGCGCGTACTCGGATCCAGGTATGGTCGCTCCGGGAATGTTCTCCACCATCGAACTGGCCCGAAATGCAAACATCGGATCCCAGATCGTTTTCTGCGTCATTTCGGCATTGTTGTCGATCATGGTGGTGAGAAGATTGCGAAGAGTTTCTAGGGCCGCCGTCGGATGGTTTTGGAATTCGGAAAAGACGTCGGGGAGGTCGCGAATCTGTTTGATCAGTGGGTCGATGTCTTCGGCTTCGCCCCGAACCGTGACAATTGCATCTTCCAATTCCTGTTTCGTCCACATCTGGCCCTGACTGTCTCGAATTCGGGCAACGCCATTTGTTTCGATGATTTCGCCCGCCTCGCCCGTCGAGCGCATCGCCTGATGAGCTTGCATAAAGAGACCGCTGACTGCATGGGCCGCGCCAACCCAAGCGGTTAGAGGATTGGAGTCGATGGCGGTATTCGCCGCGTCTGACAAAAGGGAATCTCCAGGGACCGAACTATGATCACGGACCCATCGGGCTTCTTCAAAGTGGCTAAGGCGGTCTCTTAGGTCGGTCAATTCGGCAGGCTGGCGAAGCCATTTCTGGACCATCATCGCAAACAGCGGACCGTAAACGGCAAAGTTGTCGATGCGTCCTTGGATTTGTTGTCGCGAGGTTTCCAGAAGCTGAAGGAACACGACGCGGCAACCTTGCTCGAAAATCTCTTCGACCGCATCGTCCATCGCGCTCGAAATTTCCATCAAGTAGTGCAGGAGCCACGAAGCGATGTTGCTGTACCAGTTGCGGACCACTCGCTCTCGCAAGGCTGGCGAATCGTACGCGCTAAGGATGAGGTCCTGGAGATCGGTAACCTTCGCAATGGTTCCCGCCAAGTATCGAAGGATTTGAACGGCGGGCGAGACCGTCGGTACGATCCGCACGACATCGATCGAGGCATTGGGATCAGTGACAGGTTGGTAGAAAGAAACGGGACCTGCCAAGGCCGTGTAGTTGGCCAAAGTTGTTGCGTGATCCTTGATCACCGTGGCAGCAGTGATGGTGAAGTGGGCTGGAAGGTAGCACGGCGAAATATCGAGGCGTGCCGCAATTTCGTCGATTCGAGCTTTGAAGACGGTACCAATGTCTCCCATCTCATCGCAGCTGGGTTCGTCCTGAAATGCCTCGCAAGTAAGTTCTGCACCATCCTCTCCGCCCAGGCCGGGGAAGTGGAATTTGGCATTTCCGGATCCATCTTGGCCCACGAAGATTGGAGAGCCTGGCCGACCCCCACCACCCTGAGTTCCGGTCCCGTTTCCGTTTCCTTGTCCTCCGCCACCTCGGTTCGTTCCTTGCGCACCAGAGCCCTGACCGGCGCCCGAACCATCGCCTTCACCGCTTGTATCCGGACCTTCCACAAAGTCGTTCGTGGAAAATGGCCAAAGTCGGCAACTCGTTTGGAAGGGAAGCGCGGCCTCCGTGGCGGAGTCGGTGGGGAAGACGAGGTGGGAATCCCCCATTTCGAGAATGATGACCGTCCGATTCTGTCCGAGATCACGAGCTCGCCGAGTCAGTTCGTTGGTAACGGTCTGGTCGATCGCGTTTACAAACTCGTCGTTACCAACGCCCTCCGGCCTTTGGTAATGCCCGAGCTGCTCTCTAATTTCGGACTCGAAAAATCTTCTCAAGTGCTCGCCATTGATGGCATCGTCGCCGTCGAATCGGAAACGATAGAGCGTTCCCTCCTGTGGTTTCATGTTTTGGGCAGGAGTAGGAACGAAGCGGTGGTTCGCCTCATCGTAGTGGTAATTCTGAAACCCACCAATATTGCGAACAAGCCCTCGTCCATTGGTTCCAACCATGAACAGGCCAAACTCGAGAGGCGACTCGTTGCGACGGTAGATGAGCGCCGAGTCTTCCGTCGGAGGAAATTGGTCTCCGATGTAATCCCTCAGAGAGTTCCATAGCGTTTGCGGGTTGATCGCCGAAAGATTGACGGGAGTCCAATGTCGAACGTAGTGACCCTGAGGTTCATCGTCGCCGTCGACTTCCACACTGGTGTTCTTTCCGTCGTCATATTGCGGCAGCCGGTAGCGACGAATGATCGCATGATAACGATGGGAATCTCGAACCTCCTGCGGCGTGGCCTGGAGCGGAGTTTCAATTCGTTCGGCCGCAGCAGCGTGGGCAAATGTTCCGGTTCGTTCGGCCGCATTGAGAATCAAGTCCCAAAGGTCGCTCGCAAATTCTGATCGATTGAACGACCTCGCGGCTTCACCGCTGTATGTGATTTCCGGCGGCAGAATCTTTACCCCCATGTAGCCGCCCCGATCGTCGAGCACATCGAGCTTTGCTCGCTGCATCGCAGCCTCGATCGCCCGGCGAAGAGCCTGATCGATTTCGGCTCTGCGCTCGGTGACCGAGATTTCGTCCACGATTAGGTGGATCGGGGTTTCGACGATGACGGGCATGGAATTACATGGTTACGGAGTCGACGCTGTGAGCCAGTCGATCCAGCACTTGGTCAACAATAGGGTCGACGTCGATCGCCTGGCTCGCCGATCGAATCTCGATGTGCACGGGAAATCGATAGACGATTTGAGTTCGATCATCATCGGCCACTACCTCGCCTTCAGCTTCGCTACCCGCGGCAGGCAGGATCAACTCGCCTTCGTGGACAAGGGCGATACCCGTTCGGCGGACGCGCATGGCGCGCCCGCCCTGTCGACGAGGTTCGTTTCCCATTACGGCAGCGAACTGGCAGTGACGCCAGCCTTAGGCGTGGAGACCGAAGCGAGGCTGAATCCGCTGAACGTCGCCCCCGGGGCGCCGCTCGGCGATGCGCTCGTCGGAGTACAACTCGTGATGACGCAGTCGGACATCACGATGGTGGAAAATGCCCAGTCGGTTCCTTCGCCTTCGAGCAGCGAAATGCTGAAGCGGGTGCCTTCAAATGCCAGCTTTGTAAGGCGTGCTACAACATCTCCAATCGCCTTGACCGAGATCGAAAAGTTCATCGACTTGGGCGAGTAGATCACGCCGATATGCGTTTGCTCGATGCTGTGAATCGGCTCCGCACCCAGCGAGAAAGATGGCGAGAATGAATCGATCGGAGAGATCGTGTGTTCGACTTTTGCATCGTCGGTGAACTTAACGACGAGTCTAGTGTTCCAATCCATAATGTTATCCCCTTAGAACTTGACCACCAGGCGAACGCCGAGTCGGTGAACGGCTGGTCCGTACTTGACGGTGACGACGACTTCGACATTTCGGTCTTGCCTTGCGGTAACGAGAATCGCGTTGTCGGTTGTATTTCGCGCGCTTTCTGGCATGCTCAGAATCGTGAGCACCGGAATATCGACTTGGAAATCGTCGATGACGGCTCTTCGCTGCAGCGGCCCAAGGATGCCCTCAAGGCGGACCTTGAGCGAAGTCATGCCTTCCTTCGTGATTCTCGAATCTCCGATTGCTCCGATAAGGCCAGCTTTGAGGCGGAACTCGATGTCGTCGATGACGCGGACGAAATCGATGTACGCGACGGTTGCGTTGCCCGAGAACGTTCGGCCATCGCCAAAGTGGAGGCTATCGCCGACGATCAGGCTTGGATCGATAATCGGAATGATTCCCTCTTGCGCGAGGCCCATGATTTCCGATGGGCTGTACTGGCTGCCATTTGGAATCTGAATTCCATTGATGGGCTTCAGAACCACTGAAACTTGAGGCTCATATCCTGCAATGGCGGCCATGATCATGCGTCCGACATCGCTCTTTAAGCTGTTCGGCGCAGTAGCAACATCGGCAAGGGTATCGGCGACATACGTGTTGGATTTCACACGAGAAGAGTCGACCATCGCGACACCAATTCTTCGCGATCCTTGTGCGGATACGGACTCAACGTGCTTCTTCAGCGCATTCAATCCGGTATTGGCGGCTGCGGTTCCGACGGTCTTTTCGTTTGCCAGGGAGACCATGGTGATGTCGTCCACGCCCTCGATCGAAGAGAGAGCGGCGGCATAGTCGTCGGCGTTGACCCGAACGCCATAAATCTTGGAGGGCTTCGGCGTTTGCTCCATGGCGAGCACCAGCGAATTGTATAGGTCGGTTGGGGCGACGCTTCCGTCAGGATTGACTTTTGCGAAGTAGTTCGCAGCGTCCGAAAGCGTTTCTACGACGATGGGTTTATTGACGGGTTGAGAACCGCCATTTGCCCCATTGGGGGTTTTGCCAACGACGGCAATCACGCCGGGTGACCTTTCGGCGGCGGGCGCTGGTGGTGGAACGATATCAACCGTTATGTATGGGAATGCTGCTGGTATAGCCATAGGAATTTCCTAGCGAAGGTTCATTTCTTGGGTATGAGGGCAATCCCTTGCTCGGCCAACCAGGTTGTTGCGCGGGATATGCGTTGGTCGGGGTTGGCTCCGGGCCAACCGGTGTCGTCGAATGTTGAGGCCGGAACGACCCAAATAACGGTAAATGGGCGAAGGGTTCGAACCCATTCCTCGGCGGGAATCTTAAACCCTTCTTTTGTGAGTTGTGCCTGGACAATCTTGGTTTGGGCCAGGAGTTGAGATACCGAGAAATCGGTGTTGCGGATCATCACCGCACCCGCAAAAGGAAGGACCTTCGGATTTTGGCTTACGGGGCCGGGTTGGCCAAACTGCACCTGGAGTACGCCAATATCGTGGGCGCCTCGCTCCATCGCGAGGAGATCGCTGACTGTACCGACATCGAGTTTGGTGAGGATGGAGTCGATCGTCGCATCGGTGATGGCGTTAGGCTGATGGGCCGCCGATTTCATCCTTGCCAGGAGCCGCGTTCGTCTTTCGGTTTCGAGCTGTGGCATGGCGGGTAAGGCCCCGAGATCGGTGATGATCTGTTGATCGATCTGCTCGTCGGTCCACTGGAGGGCGACCGATTCGATCGGGGCAAGACTGGTGGTGGCCCGGGCGACGATTGCGCCTCTCCACAAAGCATCGACATACGCGGAGTCCTGGTTTTGGAGACCGCGAATGGTGAGGCTGGTCGAGGTCTTCTCATGGGCGCTTGGCAGGCCCCACTGTCCATCGAGGGTTGCGGTCGCGGAGATCGCATAGCCAAAGGTCAAGCTATCAAAAATGGCAGTGAAAGGCCCGCCAAGGCCCATCCCGTCGGCATCGAATGCCACAGCGGCAATGGCCGAAAGCTCGTCGCTCGAAAAGTACTTCGGGCGACTCGTCGAGTCGGCAATTTGCACCAGGTTTGAGTCCACAAAATTCACAGGATTCTTCTCGCTGTGTGAAAGCAATCGCCACAAAAGCAATTAGCGGGAGTATAAGACTAAGGACCTAAAAAACGCTATGCCGTGTCCCATAATTTTACAAACCAATAGGTCTAAAGTCCTAAATATTATTTGGGATACCCACGGCTCAATAGCGTTGGGGAAATAGCGTTAGTGTTTGCGGATTTGGATGCGAGGCGCAACAACAAACCGTCAGAATCCAGTTCGATTCCGCTCGTATCGCGCCGTTTGAGCAGCACGCTTCCACGCCCCAATGTGGAGATTTGAGAATATAAACTTAAGTCCTCATTATTTATCAAAGTTTACTTTGATAAAATTAACTAAACCATAAAACTTGGCAGCGAAGGCATGGCGCCATTAATTGGATGCACGAGCCTTTACCCCTCCACATGGAATGGAGGAATTGGAGACGGCGAAAAATACTGGGATTTAGAATCGACGGAGAAGTAGCGTCTCAAAATTGCGAGACTTCCACGATTGGTCGTTGCTGCTCATGCGCTGGTTGACTTCGAAATCCGAGAAGATGCGACGGATCGAGCGATCGGGTGCTTGGTAGGAGATGATAATTCCTTGAAGATCCCATTGGTCGGCAGCGAGGAAGTCTCCGAAGACACCTCCCCCATTGCTCTGGGTGGGCGATACATTGCCGCCTTGGCCCTGCTTGAATTTGAGGATTACGTTCTGAAGATCGCTCGTGAGGAAGTAAGGAGTGTCTCGAGTGATGAAATCTTTCGAGAATCGCCCCCAGCTTCCATAGTGACCGGTCCAGCCTTCCGGAAATTCATCTCCGTCTTGCTCAATGATCGGCTGAGTGTGCGTCTTTTCGTGCATCGGATTCTTCGGGTCGATGAGCCAGTTTCCGTAGCGAGCGAGCGAGCTAAATGCGGGAATACCAAATGTGATATCGACCTTGCTGTCGTAATGGTTGGAGGCTCCGTTGGCCCAGTTTAGGCGGCGAAGGTCGTCTTTACCGGTCAGCACCTCAACTCTCAGGAGTCCAAGCGGATTGCCAGCGTGTCGGTCGAAGCGGCGGTAAATAGGCGATTGCCACCACCCACCGTCGCCAAACCTAAAGTTGATTTCATTGTAAGAGGCAAACTCCTTCCGATTCCCGGAGCTGTCCTTATAGCAGAGGCGCACGCCTCGCATGGTCCAATTCCCGCCTCGGTCGCCAGAGTCGGTTGAGCTCATCGCGGATTGGCCAAAACCGATTCGGACCGCCCGGATCGAATTGACAGATAACTTGTCCGAAGTCCGGGCTTCGACGCGAGCCCCCGGGTAGCGTGGATCGGCAATTTGGCTGCCCGAACGTCGTCCAACCCAAAAGCGTCCGTCGGTTGTCTCGAGGTCGAGAACCAACGAGGTGTTCGATGGCGCGGGGTCACCACCTTCGATCTCTGCCCAAAAATCGGCAGGATCGATCGTGTCTTCTGCCTTCGCTCCGGGAAAGATGGGGGAGGTCCACCGCTGAGAGTACATTAGCTTCATTCCCAAGTTGCGGTTGTTGTAGACAATCACTTCCTGGCCGTTAACGGTTGCAGTTACGGTGACACCTTGCAGACTCCAATGGTCGTCATAACCAGTGCCATTTCCAGAATGGAAATCAATCTGAATATGCTCGAGATCGGGAAGTTTAAGCCCACTTTCGCTCGGCGTAATCGTAATGGTCTTTGTGGAGTTCGAGGCAAATGCCTCGTCCGGCCTTTTCACGGGCGAGACTTGGTGACGTCCGCCCGTATATTGCATGATAACCATGATGCCGCTGTCGGCTCTTAGGTCGTCTTCACCCGTGTTGATCGTCACTTTGATGTTTTGAATTGCGTCGATATTGCGGATCTGGCTGGAGAGTAGCGCGTGCGCCAAAATGCTTGCAGCGACCATTGTTAAGGAATCCTTCTGATGCAAATGCGGTTGTTCGAAATCCAGACCATCGCCGCGTTTGAACCGTCGGTGACGACGTCCATCCAATCCATTTGGCCCGAATCTTCATCCGGGTTAAGAGGAGACCAACCTTTGGTGACATCGGCTTTCAGGAGCGTTTGTGTCGCCCCTGCCCGAGTTGGGTGATTTTTGATCGCGACGTGAACGACATCAGCACCCCGAACCCATGTTCGGATGTCATTGAAGGTGCCGGTCCAATAGCTGGTTGTTCGACGGTAGGCGTCTTCACGACTCCAAGCTGGAACTTGCCAAGTCTTCCATGGCACTGCCTTTACGCCCGTGTAGTGATTAACGAGATCGGCTGGCATGAAGGAGGTCTGCCACGCCGTCCCGTGACTGTCGGCAAGAAGCGAACCTTCGTTCCAAAATACTTCGGGAATGCCACGACTATCGATGATCGAAGGTTTACAGGTTTGCACGGTGACATTCCGTTCTCCCGGCGCGGGCGTTGGCAGCGGCCGAATTTCGACAGATTGGTACCACTGGTCGGGCACAACGGAGAAGCCGGAAAACATTCCTTTGGTCGGATCAAGTGAAGTCACGATCTGCCATTTCCTGGTTCCCCATGTCTCGCCATCACCGTAGACGGCTACCCATTCGCGACCTGTTTTTCCAACCGTGAACTCATATTCGCCTGGAGCACCTTCCGTGGCAATGGTTCGAAAGCGCGTGTTTGCCCCACCTTCTTGATACGAGAGGTAGGTTACGTGGTTATCCCGAACCTCGGAGTCGTCAGGAATAGAATGCCAAGACCGGGCGCCATCGGTACTGATCGCGAACCCCACAACCCATACTCCATAGCGGGCAACCTTCTTATCTCCAACCACACGGACCGTGTTGCCATTGACGAGCAAGCGAACCGTGCCAACATCAAGGCCATCCTGCAGCAGCGAGGTCGTACGGAGTAGGCTGGATTTGGGTTGGAAGACGCTGCCAGCGGGCCTTATAATCGAATCTTTGATGCCGCCCGACTTGGTTCCACCATCATATCGCCCAACTTTGATGTTCTTATCCGTAGACGGATAGGCCACAAGAAGGCCGTTGCAGTAGGCAAGCCACTGATTTCGATGGTCGTAGTCCGCGTCTTCCAGACCGGCCACGTAGACGTCGTCGGCAATCTCTTGAGGCTTGCTTAAGGTCAAGCCTGTCCCTTCGGTCAGATACAACTTTGTTCCGATACGATAGCTGACGTAAGCCTTCCCCCCGCCCATAGCGATATTCACATGGTGGGGCCAGTTTGCGTATGGCTTTGCCGAAACGACGCGAGTTGGTGCGGAAAATGTCGCACCAAGGTCGGAGCTTTTACTGAAATAGACCGTCTGGCCGGAACTGTCGTTGACTTCAAATGCAATGCCAATGTTGCGGCCCTCTCGAGCAATCCTTACAACTTTCGGTCGAGCATCGGCTGAGGTTAGGTATGCCGTCGCCGAATCAGGAACGGTTACGATCGACGAACGTTGCGTCGATGCAAGAAGTGCGATAGGAAGAAAGGACATATTGCTCCAAGAAACCAGAATCTTTCGATTCTAACTTTACAATAGACGGGTGACGATGTCCAGATGTACACGAATCCCAGTAGGTAATCTCACCTCACTGCGTTAAGCTTCATGAAACCTTCGATTCCGCTGCTATTGGTTGGTTCTGGCGTGCTTGGTTGGGGAGCGCTAGCGCAGACTCCCGCAAAGCCCAAGGCGGAAATATCCTTTGACCGCGACGTGATGCCGATCTTGAGTCAGAAGTGCTACAAGTGCCATGGCCCGGATGCGGCGAAGGCGGCGGCGGGGTTGCGGTTAGATCAGTTTTCGAGCGTGGTCGCGACCCATGCGGTTGTGGTTGGAAAACCCTCGGCTTCCAAGATCATTCAAAGAGTCTCGGACAAGGATGCCGATGTTCGGATGCCGCCCAGTGACTCAGGCGTGAAGCCATTGACCACGGCGCAGATCGAGATTCTCAAGCAATGGATTTCGAGCGGCGCAAAGTACGAGAAGCACTGGTCGTTTGTGACGCCGACGATGCCAGCCTTGCCCAAGGTAAGCAATCCCCTATGGTGCAAAAATCCTTTGGATCGCTTCGTGTTGGCGAAGCTGGATGCGGCGGGGATGAAGCCGGAAGCGGAAGCAGATCGCGAGACGCTCGCGATGCGAGCGGCACAGACTCTCACGGGATTGCCACCCGATCCCGGTCAGGTGATCGCATTTGTGAACGACAAGCAGCCGGGGGCCTACGAGCGCTTTGTCGATAAGCTCTTAGCCTCTCCCGCTTATGGTGAACAAGAAGCTCGGTACTGGCTCGACGCTGTTCGCTACGGCGACACGCATGGCTTGCAGTTGGATAACGAGCGCGGCGTCTATCCATACCGCGACTGGGTGGTGAGCGCATTCAATCGGGACTTGCCATTCGATAAGTTTGTTCAATGGCAGTTGGCGGGTGACCTGTTGCCGAAGCCGACTACGGAGCAATTGGTCGCGACTGGCTATGTTCGGATGAATCTCACTTCGAACGAAGGCGGAGCCATCGCCGAAGAGTTTCTCGCGCGGAATACGTTCGATCGAGTCGACACCACAGGCACGGCGTTACTGGGACTGACCGTGCAATGCGCCCGATGCCACGACCACAAATACGACCCCATCGCTCAGAAGGATTACTACGGTTTGTATGCTTTCTTTAACAGCACAAAGGACGACCCACTCGACGGCAATGTGACCTATCCGCCTCCGGTGGTCCGGGCCGCGACCCCGGAGCAAGAAGCGAAGATTTCTTCGATGGATCGCGCGATCGACGCAGTGTTGGCAAAGGTCAATCCCGATACGGCGGTGCAAGCATTCACGGCGAACAACAAGCCGATTCCGGCGACCAAAAATTGGCAGATCAGCCCGGTCTATTCCGCACCTTCCTTCGATGCTGCCTTCGACCAGGTAAGCGCGGCGGAACCAGGCGGAGCCGGGGAGAAGGGATGGAAGCCGTTTGCATTCGAAATTGGCAAAGACTTCGCCAACATCATCGGCAAGGATAACGCGAGTGTCTATATTCGCGGGACGATCGTGATGGACAAGGCGGAGACGATTGGCTTCGGCGTTTCCAGCGACGACGCGGTCAAAGTCTGGTTGAACGGAAAACTGATTCATTCCCACAAGATCGGGCGCGGAATCGATCAAGGTATCGACCGGGTCACTGGCGACTTCAAGGCGGGCGAGAACGAGATCGTCATTAAGGTCATCAACGGCATCTCGACCGATGGCTTGAACCTGCGATTGTACGATCCTCGCGACAAGGAACTGGGCGACAAAGTCATCGCCTACCAAAAGAATCCTTCGAGCGCAGTTGCCTTGCGTGAAATGAGAATTGCCTACCTCGCCGTAGGGCCGGACGAGACTTCGCGCAAAGAATATCAGCGGTTAATGAAGGCGAAAGCGGAGTTCGAAAGCTCGATTCCGATGAGCCTCATCGCTCAGGAAATGGAGAAGCCTCGGCAGACTTACATTCTCAAGCGGGGACTCTACGATCAGCTTGGAGACAAGGTGACCCGGCACGTTCCCGGATTCCTGGGAACGTTGGCTCCTGCGGCTCAAGTGAACCGGCTCGGGCTGGCTCAATGGATGACATCATCGACCAATCCTTTGTTCGCTCGGGTCTTCGTGAATCGAGTTTGGCAGCAGCATTTCGGCACCGGCCTCGTGAAAACCTCCGAAGACTTTGGCAGCCAAGGCGAATGGCCGGTGAACCAACCTCTGCTCGATGCCCTCGCCGTCTCATTCATCAAGTCCGGTTGGAGCGTCAAGGCTCTCAACCGAATGATCGTAACATCCGCCACCTTCCGCCAGTCATCCCGAATCTCGAAGGAGAAGCTGGCCAAGGACCCAGAGAATCGCTTAGTCTCTCGCGGACCTCGCTTCCGACTGGATGCCGAAGTCATCCGCGATAAGGCGTTGTGGGCGAGCGGATTGTTGGTCCACGAGGTCGGCGGTAAAGGATTCAAGCCGTATCAGCCCGACGGAATTTGGGAGAACGCCTCCGATCCCGCGAGCTCGACCCACATCTATGTTCGCGAGCACGACACGGGAATCTATCGCCGGAGCATGTATTTGTTCTGGAAGCGCACCGCGCCGCCGCCCGCCATGGTGAATCTCGATGCTCCTTTGCGCGATACCTGCATTGTTCGCCGCTCGACCACAAATACACCTTTGCAAGCCCTCACTACGGAGAACGAGACGGGCTTCTTGGAAGCGAGCCGAGTGATGGCGCAGCGAATGTTGCTCGGTCCCGGGAATGACGACATGCGAATCCAGCGGGCATTTGGACTCGTCATTGGCAGGTCGGCTTCAGCCAAAGAAATGACGATTCTAAAGACGGCATTATCAGGATTCCAACAGCGGTACGCCAATGATGAAGCTGCCGCGAAGAAGCTCGTGATGGTCGGCGACGCTCCTCAAACGCCCAACCAGCGCGTTTCCGATCAGGCTGCGTGGATGCTGCTTTGCTCGACCCTGATGAACACCGACGAATTCCTAACCGTGCACTGATGAACGATCCGATCCGCGACGCCGAACTGATGATGACCCGCCGACAATTGTTCGGCCGGACGGCTTGCGGCGTGGGAACTGCCGCTCTGGGGCGTTTGCTCGCGGCAAGCGGACTTGGCGGGTTAGCGGGAATGGCGGCGGCGATGGATCAGCAAGCGCACCATGGCTTGCCGGGTATTCCGAACTTCGCCCCCAAAGCCAAACGCGTGATCTTCCTCTTCATGAGCGGCGGCCCCAGCCACCTCGATCTGTGGGATTACAAGCCGAAGCTGCGAGATATGTTCAATGCCGACCTCCCCGACCAGGTGAGGCGCGGCCAACGGGTCACGACAATGACGAGCGGGCAGGCTAGGTTCCCAATCGCGCCCAGCGTCTTCGATTTTAAGAAGTACGACAACGGCGGCGACGGAATCTACGTCAGTGAACTCCTTCCCCATACGGCGAGTGTGGTGAAGGAACTGTGCGTGGTGAAGTCCATGTGGACCGAGGCGATCAACCACGATCCGGCCACGACTTTCTTGCAAACCGGCAGCCAAATTCCGGGCCGTCCAAGCATGGGCTCCTGGCTGAGCTATGGCTTGGGGAGCCTCAACGAAAACCTCCCAACCTACGTGGTGCTGCACAGCAAGGTCTCGACCGGTAAGCCAAACCAGGCGGTGTACCCGCGGCTGTGGGGATCGGGATTCCTCCCCAGCGAATACCAGGGAGTGGCGTTCCGCTCTCAAGGCGATGCAGTTCTGTATCTCCAGGATCCAGACGGTATGGACCGGGGAACGCGGCGGAAGATGCTCGACGCGGTTGAAGCGCTGAACCACCAATCGCTGGACCACTTTAACGACCCCGAGATTGCGGCGCGCATCAAACAGTACGAGTTGGCCTATCAACTCCAGGCTAGCGTGCCCGACCTCATGGATCTCAGCAAAGAATCCGCCGAGACGATGGAGCTCTACGGCAAGGACGCGCACGAGCCTGGCACCTTCGCAGCGAACTGCCTGCTCGCGCGGCGAATGGTGCAACGAGGCGTTCGGTTTATCCAAATCTTCCACCGTGGCTGGGACCTTCATAGCAACCTGACGCCGGACATCAAGGGCCAGGCCAAGGACGTGGACCAAGGCTGTGCCGCCCTCATCAAAGACCTCAAGCGGCAAGGACTTCTCGACGAAACCTTGGTCGTGTGGGCGGGAGAATTCGGCCGAACCGTGTACTGCCAGGGTCCGCTGACGAAGGAAAACTACGGCCGCGACCATCACCCACGGGCGTTTACGATTTGGATGGCGGGCGGCGGGGTGAAGCCCGGCGTTTATGGCCAAACCGACGATTACGGCTACAACATCGTCGACAAGGACGGCAAGATCATCGATCCAAGCGTGGAGGAATTCACGCCTGGCGCAGTGCATATCCACGATCTCCAAGCCACCATCCTAAACCAGCTGGGCATCGACCACACCAAGCTGACTTTCCACTACCAGGGGCGCGAGTTCAGGCTTACCGATGTGAACGGCCACGTTGTGAAAGACCTGTTGAAGTAGCTCCCGATTACATAGAATAAATATGTAATGCGGTTTTTGGTAGCTGCGGCTTTTTCCTTTCTAGTCATTGGGGCTCATGCTCAAAATTTTCAGGTTGACAAGCAACTCAAGAACGTTGTCGTTCTTGACAATCTGGAGCTATCCACATCGAAAAAAACAAACATGGAACTGAGCTGGAGAGCTCCGAGCCAGACAGTTAACTTCTCGCTTTCGATGGCACCCAGGGCCAAGCCAACCAAGGCCCAGGTGGTGGTTTGGGTGCTCGGTGGCACTGATCAGCAGCCTCATTCGCCTGGAAAAGGTGGAACATCAAACAGCAGCCGGGGACGGGTCGCATTTACAAAAAGCCTCGGCGAGGTTAGCGGCAAAACCTCCTTCTCGCTAAACTTTGCTGAATTCGCTCCGCAAGGAAATCCTGGGATTATTACCTTCACGGTCGGAAAGACGACGCCTCTGGAACAATCGGCAAGGGCGATGGCCGAGCAATTGAAGAAAGATACGCTCAGCATCATTGGCCGCTCCGGCACCGCCGAGTACCTCGTGCAAGTAACAACCGCCGACGGGGCTGCTTCGACGATCGCATCGGTGAACTTTGGCGAGTTGAACTTGGATAAGTCCGCACGACCGACGATTGAGTACCTCGTCAATCGTGGAACGCCCGAGTTCCCGGACCAGGTCTGGGGTTCGGAAGGCACCATTTTCAGCGGCAACACTTCGTTGACATTCCGCTGGCAACCGCCCGCTGGAACGGGTTCGGCGGTTTACCAGATAGGAAATTGGACCGACGTTTCCGCATGGCCATTTTGGAATACTGCCAAAGTCGTCCAGTCCGGACTGGTCAAAGTCTCTGGAACTGGACAGCAGCAATTTACTGTCGACGTCACGGGCTTGCTGAAGAATTCTGACGGCAGCAAATATTGGCTGCGGGTTGTGCCGATCGCCAACTCGACAAGCCTATCGGGCCAAACAACCAACTCCATCGCTCTGACATTATCCAAGCCAGCCGTCGAAACGCCGAAGAAGGCGCCGCTTACCTTCACTACCGAATTAGTAGGTTGGCGGCCTGGATACGAAGGTGCCCCCGACGACGCCTATCGCTTCGTCGTGGCAAATCCTAATTGGGCGGCCAACGAGGAGTTACAGAAGATCATTGGCGGACCGGTCTTGCTCGGCGCCAAAGTCTATCTTCCGCCGGCTCCGCCACCCAAGGAGAAGGCTTGGTACGAGAAGGTGTTCAATGCAATCAACGGCGTACTGACGACGATTAAAGGGGTATTCGACCGATTCACAATGTGTCTCCTCGATATCGTTGCGATGCTGCCGAAACTTCCTTTCGAGATATCGAAATCTTGGGGTGTGCCCGATAGCGTGGCCGACAAGGCCTATAACTGGGCTTCAGCCCCGATGCATCTTGCGGATGCACCTTTGAACGCCGCGAACAGGATCAAAAGCTCCCCGGGCTATCTGGCGGACCGAATGCTGGACGACATGGGTGTCACCGATCCCAAGAAGCGAATGGCGATGAAGGGAAACATTGTTGGCGGATTGCAGACCTGGGCAAATCAACATCAATATGCGCAAAGTTCGCCCGATCAACTTGGGCTGGCTTTGGATCCTGACTTTGAAAAGCGAACGGGGGTTGCGTATATCAAAGTGACGGCCAAAGCGAACGGCCAATTGCCGACCGGATTCCGAGCCCAAGGCCCGTCGTTTACGCTCGAAGTTGGAACCGTCGCACAGAACACCGAGCTTCTTGGCATACCTGCGGAGTACCGACCGCTGTATACCGGCGCGGGTGGAGCCCCAACGATGACCGATGGCGAGTCGATCATCATCCCAGTTGTGATGAGCTACCACTGGACGCATGAGCAACGTCACGACGACTGGTGGTTTGGTTGGCAGTACGGAATCAAATCGCGTTACACGCTCAACAGCAAGTCGTTCGACGGAACGAGTATTCATAAAACCTGGGGAAAGGTTTCGGAGTAAGGCGCACAAGCCTTCATTGCGAAGAATTTTCGATGCCTTGATCGCTCGCCATGAAGGCGGGCGATCTCTCGTAGAACAGATACAGGTACCTTCATAGGTAGCCCGCGTATGTCGATCAAGTCCGATTTTCCGTTGTTTGCCAACAATCCCGATCTGGTGTATCTGGATTATGCGAACACGGCTCCGAAGCCTCAAGTCGTGATCGACGCGGTGATGGAGTACTACACCCACTACTCGGGCAACGTTCACCGCGCGAACCACGATGTCGGCGGTCGAGCCGACGAGGCGTACGAGAACGCTCGGGTCAAGATTGGCCAGTTTGTCGGTGTGGGTCGAGACCAAGTGGTCTTCCAGAAGAACACAACCGAGGGCATCAATCTGGTGGCGAACTCCTATGCCGGAAAGCATTTTAAGAAAGGCGATCGCATTCTCGCGACCGGCCTCGAACATCACGCCAACCTCGTTTCTTGGCAGTTACTGAGCGGGCGCATTGGCACCGAGACGGTGTTCTCGAAGGTGGACGAGCACGGCAACTTCGACGAGAAAGACTGGATGGTGAAGGTCGCATCTGGCGTTAAGTTGGCGGCGTTTACGGCAGTTTCAAATGTCACGGGCGAGCGGTTACCCATCGAGCGAATGATCGCGGCGGCGCGGGCGCATGGAGTCGTGACGCTGATCGATGCGGCGCAACTTTTGCCCCACGAACGGGCGGATTTTGCCAAACTCGGTGCGGACTTCATGGTCTTCTCGGGGCATAAGGTTTACGGGCCGACTGGGATCGGAATCCTCATCGGCAAACCCGAAGCACTGGAGTCGATGGACCCGTGGATCGGCGGCGGCGACATGATCGATACCGTTTCGCTATTGGGATCGACCTACCAAGAACCGCCGCTTAGATTTGAGGCCGGGACTCCGCCGATTGCGAGTGTGATCGGGCTTGGCGTTGCGGTGGAATACCTCGGCGAGAAGCTGGATCGGGAGCACCAGGAAGAAGAGTCGACGGCGATGGAGTGCTTGCTCGAAGGACTCAGGCAGGTGAAAGGATTGCGATGGCTCGGGCACCCGTCGTGCGATTCCCGGTTGGTTTCATTTGTCATCGACGGCGTGCATTCCGCCGACCTCGGCGCGTACCTCAACGAGAAACACGTGGCGGTTCGGGTTGGAAAGATGTGCGCCCATCCGCTGCTCGCCCAGAGCGGAGTCGATTCGGTGGTTCGGGCATCGATTGGCTTACCAACCGACGGAACCGACATCGACAAGTTTTTGTACGCCATTGAGAGGGGAGTGACGATTCTGCGATGACGGTTGCCGAGCGCGCGGTTGAGCTCGAAGAAGAGTTGGACTATCTCGACCGAGACGAGAAGTTCGAATGGCTGATCGACCGCGGCAAGTCACTGGAAGCAAATGGCACCTATACCGACGCCGATCTTGTGAAAGGTTGCCAATCCAAGGTGTGGCTGCAGGTCTCGACGAATGGTGACAAGGTTCACATCGAAGGGACTTCGGATGCGCTGATCACGAAGGGAATCGTGGGTTTGCTGGTAGAGTTGTTCGACACGGCTCCGACCGGCGAAGTGAAAGATTTCGACTTCATTGCGTGGCTTGCGAAGAACGAAATGAGCCTCTCGTATCAGCGAATGCAGGGCTTGGCGGGAATGCTGCAACGAATCCGAATGACCATAAAATAGTTATCGCAAAGCAGATTTGCTAAAAGTTTGCTTTATTTGTCTAAAGTTCGTGTATCATGCATTGCTAAGCAATGTGACAGATTGAGGGGATATGAAAGTAGGCGTAAAACTATTCCTCAGTACTTTCAAAAATGATTTGCGGAAAGTTTCGAAGTTACAGAGGCGAACTATTGGTCCACAGATACTTGGTGGGCTATGCAAAGATCGTGGGAATCAAGGGTTGAGATGAACGCTTATGACTGCTACGGTCCTCAAGGCTTTGAGAATCGGTGGGTAAGTTCGCACGGTACCAAAGGCACAGGTAAGTTGGAGATTTATTATTCTAAATACCCCCTATTAGCAGGTAGCTGGTTTGTACAAGGCTTGTATGAATGAATGCTGCAAGCCGCTTTCTGTTTCGGAGCAAGCATGCCTTGAGGAACTCTATAAAGTACGCGAGCTCTACGCCGAAGAAGATGAGTCTGCGTCTGTCGAGGCTTTCGATCAGTGTATTTCCCTGTATGAAAATCACTTACGCATGAGTTTTGAAGAGTGGCAAGATGCGCTTCAGATCGGATTAACCGAGATGATTCCTGCTAAGGTAAAACGACTTCATGGACTCTAAACACCCCAATTGGCAGGTGCTGCCGCCTCAATTGAACTTAATGTGACTGAGTAATCCAACCGCGCTGTTTCTACTTCCCCGATCTTTGGCGTTCGCGGAGCTTTCAATCTGTGTATAACTGGCCTATGAGACTATTCGATCGTGAACCAGACCCAAACTGTTTGAGGTTCAAGAATTACAGTGAAGGCGAGTTTGAATACTTGTCGGTCTCTTCTCGTCCAGTTTGTCGTTTAATAGTTGAAGTGCTGGAGAGCTGGTTCTCGGAATACCCAGATGGACCAAAGAGGGCCGCGATCAAGCGCGAGATCGAAACTTCTGAGGAAGACTTTCACCCTGTATTCTTCGAGATGCTGCTATTCAAGTTTTTCAAATCCTTGGGGTGCACGGTAGAAATAGAGCCTGAACCAGGGAACGGCATTCAGTCTCGACCTGACTTTCTTGTTCAAACGCCCCAAGGAGGGGAGTTTTATTGTGAAGCGGTGCATTCCATCGGAAAGAGCAAAGCGCAGCGAGCCTACTAGAAGGTTCGACACGTGCTTTACGACAAAATCAACGAGAAGTTTGTGTCTCCCAAGTTTTTCTGGAATGTTGATGAGCTGGTTCAAGGTGCTCAAGCGCCAAGCGCCAACAGCATCGTGTCACAGATGCGAAATGCTGAAAAGAACCTAAATTGGGAGGAAATAGCCAGTTGTGGTGTTGACAAGCTTCCCCTTGTAAAGGTTGAAAGTAACGGTTGGATAATCCAGTTTAAGATCATGCCCAAGAAGCAAGAAGCTTGGGGGAAGCCAGGATCGAAGGCAATTGGAGCTGGCCTGATGGAAGTTGGCTGGTCGCAAACAAAGTCTCAACTTCGCGATGAGATTCGCGGCAAAAGACGGCAGCATATGGGTATTGACAAGCCCTTAATCGTTGCCGTGAATGCTGGACAATTGGACAGCGACGCTGAAGACAAATTTGATGCTCTCTACGGATCTGAGCAATGGGTGTTGAATGAGGATCTGTCGTCAGTGGCTCATGTCACTCGCGATCTAGACGGCATATGGCTGGGACGCCAAGGCGTGAAAAACAGCCATATGCCATACGTGCTCATGGGTAACCACGTCAATCCATGGAGTTTTCCGAACCTGCGCTTGGAACAGTTTTCTCATCCTTTTCAGCCTATTGATGCTACAGTCGACCTTCCACGAATTCCCCGTTGGGTGAACAATGGTGGAAAGGCCGAATACGTTGAAGGGGAGACTCTTGGTGAAATTCTTGGAGTTAAGTTCTGACAGGCACTCTTGCTCAATGCCTAGCTAAGACTTTGTCGGTTGTGCGACTAACCGAGTATTTAGGCACGACGGGAAGTTGTTTAAGGGATGATCGTCTTCGTCACCGTCGAGCCACTTAGCCCACCGTTTCGAGTAAGGATGTATTTCTTGTCCTTCTTTAGGTAGAAGATCAACCATCCTGAGGTCTGTTGACCAGGACTTAAATTCACAGCATTGAAGTAATTTGTCAAGCCGTAGGTGTCCGTGTCTGGGGAGGCTGTGTTCCCATCGGAGTCTGCAAGAGTGAAATCGTTTGGATTGGCATGAATCGTATCTGAGCCGACATTTTTGACTGCAACGAAGACATGAACGAATGTCGAATTCCCTCTAGCTTCATGACTTTCAGTTGAATTTCGCAGTTTTACACCTGGCACAGCGACATTGGTGTCCCCGTCTCCTGTGAAATACTTCATGTCTTCCTTCTCCTTCTTGATGGCGTCAAGTGCTTCTTGTCTTTCACGCTTCTTCTGCAGAGCCTCGTCAGCCTTGGCCTTTTCTGCCTTGTGTTTGTCGGCTTCTTTTTTACGGGCTTCCCATTTGTCCGCCAATGCAAGAGCATCCTTGCTGCTCTTGCTACCTTTTGGGATGGTTGATAGTAGCCCTTTGCTTTCGCTGTAGGCTGATTCGTCTCCAGTCCAGGTGGACAACGCTATCTTCGCTTTCTCCACCTTCTGCTCATCCGTCATTGGAATTTCGGTTGTTGCCAAGGCATTCGTGTTCGAGCCCGAGTTTGAGCCCGTGGTAGTCAAATTGGCTACCACGACTATCACCAAAAGCAGTCCTAAAACGGCCAGAGCGATATGCATGCCGCTCAAGCTCGATTTTTTCGGAGTGAATGGCTTCGTTGAATCACTCCAGGCAGGCTTGGTATCGGATGGAACCGTTGGAATTGCTGGTGGAGGCTGGACCAAGGGTTTGTCAACTGGACTCGGAGCAACAGGCGGAGGGGTGGTCTTCAGCGGCAAGGTGGGAGTGCTACCAAAGGTTTCAGGTGAAACACCATTGGCAAATGCTTGGTACATCGCATTTGCATCTATCATCGAGGGCGTTACGCCAGGATGATTGGCCTGCAAAACACTAGTAAGATGCCCGATCCAGCCCTCAAAATCCATTGAGGCTAATTATAACATTGGGTTGATAAAACTTGCTTAAGCCAGTTTGCTTGGGGTGTTTGTAGGCGTTCGTGATGCTGCTGGCGTACTGCCTGTGTGTTTTGGAAGTGTTTCGGCAATTTGTGCCCACTGTTGCTTCAGTGATTGTTTTGATGCGGGGGAGAGGAATGTGTTCTTCGCGAGGACGTCGTTAATGAGAGTCCAGCCGTCACCTCCGCTGTTATGAACTTGCTTTGCATCATTAAGAAGTTCTGAGATTACAGAATTTTGCTGTTGAGTTGCGCTTGTCGACGTACTTGACTGGGGTTGCACACCTCTGCGTTGAAGCTCAGCTTCGATCTTTTGCTTGACAGTAGTGTCAACCGCCTTGTTGAGTTGGTCTTGCAAGAATTGAACGGACTGGGCTGCCAGTCCTTGCGGTGTAAGCCAATTCTGAGCAAACTGTCCCGCCGCGTTGGCTGCGTTCGACGCAGCTTGCCCAACGGTATTGGCTGCATTCATTGCTGTCTGGCCCGCTGCAATTGCTGGGTCAATAAAAGTGCTCTGCAAGGCATCTCCCACGTTTTGCCACGCGGAGTTCTGAGCGATTCGATACATGGCCTTGTCAGTGAGGTCAGCAAGTTTCTCGCATCCTCTCTTATCCAAATCATTTCCCACGATCTCATAAGCCAACATGAGATTCTTCAACTCAGCACTAGTCATGCTGTCCTTTTTCTCACTCTTTGCTGTCTTATCCTACAAGTTTCGAAACAAAACGTCATTTAGCTTAGCGGAGCTGCTTCGCTTACTTAATTTCGATCTTTCCCGTGGTGGCGATGAGCCAGTCAAGCTTTGGAGTGTCAGCTTGGACGTAGGTGTCTCCTCTCATGTTTTCCGTATCGCCTTTCACGAAGAATTTGGGAACCTGCTTTGCAGTAATAAAGGTAAATGCACGTGTCTCGCCAGCTTTCAGGTTCTTGAAGCTTGGATATCCTTGCACGAATTCTCCTGAAACGAAATCGGTTCCCGATTTGGCAACGAAATTTGAGTAATGTGCCTGAATTAAGACCTCCGCAGCATCGGTTTTCGAAGTATTTGTAATAGTTCCTTCAAATGTGTACGGAGTCGAATCAAAGACATTGCGCGTGCTTTTTACAGTGGCGCGAACCTCAATGTCGTCGTGTTTAACTTCCTCGGGAGGTTTGCTGGCAGCAAATGACGACTTACCGATCAGGAAGGCATTCAGTAGCAACGATGCACCGAGGCATGTGGCAAGAATTGGAACGGCCCTACTCTTAGACACTTTTTGAGATTCGCCAACCGTCTCCATAACCCAATTACTTTGCTCCAAGAAGCTTCTCAAGCGCTTCAATATGTGCTACTCGTGGACGCGCCTCGGCAAGAATGTCTTCTGCATCGAATTTACCTTCGCGTAGAGGAGCCACCGCTGCCGCTTCGAACAAGATTATGTGGATTTCGTCAACACTTTCGTCAGCCGTATGTCGAAAAAGGAAATCGAGGTTTTCTCTGTTTGCATGCAAAAGCGACATTAAGGCAAAGAATCTCATCGAACTTGAGTAGTACTCTTGTTCTGATGCCTGCCCAATTTCTGGATCCATCTTCGCAAGAAAGTAAAACGCGGACTCCTGGAGCAAATCAGGTTTCTTGCCATCTTCTCGGGCCTGATTCTGAACCTGGTCGATGAGATCTATGCAATCGTCCCTAAATTTAATCGGATCGACAGATTTAATTTCGTCCAATATCCCCATTTAATTTGGTTCCTCGTTGTTGACTCCGAGCAGTCGTTCGAGCACATCGACCTGCCGAAGTCTTGGTCTCGCCTCCGCAAGGATATCTTCCAATTCAAATTGGCCATTTTTCATTGGAGCTACGGCTGCTGCTTCAAATACGATTTCACTCACACCTGTTGAAGCGTCATCATCCAATTTTACAAACAGGTCTTTGACTTCAATTTTTCGATTTCTCAAAAGCTCAAGTAGCGCAAGAATTCTCATTGAACTACACATGCTCAGGCGAAGTGCTTCTTGTCCTCCTGATGCCACGTTGAAATGCTCCTTGAAGAAGATCGCAGTGGCAAAGAACATATCGAAAGAGTCTCCCATTTCCTCTGCTTTAGTTTCTGCGTAGTCGAAAAGGCCGTGGCATGCATCTCTGAATACTACGGGATTGACTGGTTCAATATGCATTTCGCTCATTCGACTGTCTCACGGTTACCATTCCGAATCCATCGGCTAAATCCAAACCAAGACGGATCTTCATCTGTCCAGTCTGGCATTTTAAGTCCTTTTTCATCATGGTGCAGAATTTTGCACTCCAGAAGTGCTTCGACCAATTTATCAGGATCGCCAGTGTAATCTATGCGATCTGCCAAGTCAGCATTGGAAATCGTTCCGAAAGCTCCTATTGGGTAATGCTCTTCGGCTAAGAACCTCAGCATGGCCCGAATACCTAGAGCCGAGGGATAGTCTAGACCCAGAATCAGGGCGAACTTGTCTACCTTTGGGTCTTTGTCAATCATAGGTATCTCAAATGAAATTATGAAACGATGCGAGAGCTTTCCGATTCAAATGTTATCAACGGGTTATCCATGGGACTGCAGTTTTGAATACAACGGCAGCATCATTTCCGCTTTCCACGGATTTTTTGAACTTTGTAGTTCCCTTGCGAGTCAACGATCACCCTCGCGTTGTTGGCCTTCGAGAAGGCTTCAAGCTGCTTGCGAAGTTCTTCGGGGAGTTCGACTGAATTGGGTGTGGACGGTGTTGTCTTCTGGCGGAAGGACCTTAGAGCTGCCTTCACATCGGAGGGGGTTGAAATCGGTCGCCCGCCCTTCACAATGGCGTGAATTGTTGGAACGGATAAGAAGAGAACGCCCT
>CAMFIS010000015.1 GCA_945952345.1 uncultured Fimbriimonas sp. | reverse complement strand
CGATTCGCCTACGGCCTGCTCATCGACACCCCCAGGGGTGTAGCGTTGGCTACTTGCCATGGAGCTAGTGTCACCGATTTTGAAGTTGCTTATATGTTCTGCCTGGGGATACAAAGCACGCTCCACCCCTGGGGGTGTCGGTGAGCAATGGAGGCTTGCCTGCTGGACGCAGTCAAACTAGCGAACCGGTGGGGGTGGTTCCGGCTTTACGAATTCAACGCCGAAACCACCGCTTCCGCGTATCGATTGCTTGCGCCGACGCTCGCATGAATCAACTCTTTTGCCGCCGCCGCCATTCGGCCGCGCTTCGCCGAATCGGCCATAAGCTCCCCAATATTTGCCGCCAACTCGTCTGAGTTGTGGCAAACCAACGATGCGCCAGCCTTGGTTGAAGCCGCCGCCACGTCGCGGAAGTTGAACATGTTTGGTCCGTGCAGCACCGGTTTGCCCAGAGCAAGAGGCTGAATTAGGTTCTGGCCCCCAAGATCGTCGAAGCCGCCTCCAATCACGACCACATCGGCAATTTCATACACCGATCCGAGTTCGCCGAACGTGTCGAGCAGGATGTAGTCTCCCGATTCGCCTTTTGAACGGTAGCCGAGTTTCTTGCCCGTTGAAGCGACCCGTCGCTCAAAGGCGGTTTCGATCCTGCCCGCCGTTTCCAGGTGTCGCGGGGCGTGTATGAAGACAACGTCGTGAAGTTCGAAGAAGGCGTCGAGGACTAAATCTTCTTCCATTTCCGAGCGAGTCGACCCAACTACCACGATCGATTTCCCCGCGGGAATTCCAAGTTTTGCCCGCCAATCATCGCTGGACTGGGAAACCGCGCCGGCTGCTTCATCGAACTTGGTATTGCCAAACACTTCCACATTCCTAGCGCCCAATGATTCAAACCGCTCTTGGTCGACTGCCGTCTGCACGAGGCAGCGATCGACATCTTTGAACAGAGCTCGGAAGTAGAACTTGATCTTGGTATCCAACCGGTACGCCTTGTCCGAGATGCGTCCATTCACCACGAACACCTTCGCATCGAACACCTTCGCTGCCCAAAGGAAGTTCATCCAGAGTTCGGTCTCCATGATAACCACGACTTCGGGCTGAACGCGCTGCATAGCGCGCAGCGTGAACTTCGGCACGTCGATGGGCATGTACACGACGTAGTCGAAAGGTGGTAAATCGAGTTCTTTGGCGGTCTGGTAGCCGGTGCTTGTCGTGACGGAAAGGACGATCTCGCAGTCAGGAGCAAGCTGACGCAACTGACGTAAAAATGGCTTGGCCGCGATGACCTCGCCTACCGAAACGGCATGGACCCAAACTCGCTTCTTGCCTTTCGGTTTGGCAGGAACAACCTCCGAGTAGTTACCGCTCCGCTCTTTCCAGTTCGGGGCTTCCTTCCTGCGCTTGGTTCGCCAAAGCATCCACGGAACCCATAGCGGGCTTAGCAAGGTCATCGCGAGGTTGTAGACGATGAACATCAGCCGAGGTCGGGTTCGTGGCCGACAATCTTGCGGAATGCGTCAATGTACTTCTCACGGGTTTTCTGGACGACTTCGCCCGGCAAGGTTGGACCCGGAGGGTTCTTGTCCCATCCGGAAGTCTCCAGATAATCCCGCACGAACTGCTTGTCGTAGCTGGGCTGGCTATGGCCGGGAGAGTACGTGGCGGCATCCCAATAGCGAGAACTATCCGGGGTGAGAACTTCGTCGATAAGGATGATGCCGTCTTCCGATTCACCAAACTCAAACTTCGTGTCGGCGAGAATGATTCCCTTGTTCGCGGCGTGCGCGGCTGCCGTCGAATACAGTTCGAGGGTCCAATCTCGCAGGAGGGTGGCGACTTCCCAACCCAAAAGATCGATCACGTGATCGAAGGAGATGTTCTCATCGTGACCTTCTTCGGCCTTGGTTGCGGGCGAAAAAATCGGCTCGGGCAAGCGTGAGGAATCCAGCAGTCCTTCTTCAAATTCAAATCCGTGGATGTGCCCGCCCATGGCCACATACTCCTTATAAAGCGAGCCGCACAGATACCCTCGCGCCACGCACTCGACTGGGATCGTCTTTGCCTTCTTCGCCAGCATCGTGCGTCCTTTCAGCGCGTAAACCGGCTCTGGCAAGTGATTCTGAATGTCGTGGGAGGCGATCGACAGCATATGGTTTGGACAGATGTCCTTGAGCTTGTCGAACCAGAACGCGCTCATCTGGTTCAGGATGCATCCCTTCTGCGGAATTCCGTTCGCCATCACTGCGTCGAACGCCGAAATCCGATCGGTAGCGACGATCAGGACTTCGTTGCCCAAATCGTAAACGTCGCGAACTTTTCCGGTGCGGGGCGCGGGCAAGCCCGGCACATTTGAATGGAGGAGTTCGTGCATGCCTAAAGCTTACTTCGCCGGACGGCTGCTTCGAGCACCGGACGAACTGCTTCGGGCACGAGGTCTCGCACGTTTCCGCCGTGTTGAGCGACGTCGCGGACCACGGACGAACTGAGATAGCTGTATTCCCACCGAGTCATTAAGAATACGGAATCGACTTCGGGATTCAGTTTGCGGTTCACCATCGCAATCTGAAACTCATATTCGAAGTCGGCAACCGCACGGAGTCCGCGAACAATCGATTTCGCCCCTTTCGCCTGGGCGAATTCGACGAGGAGTCCATCGAAACTCTCTACCGAGACATTAACGAAGGGTTTGGAAATCTCGCTCAGGATCTGCAACCGTTCGTCCACGGAGAGAAGCGGAGCCTTCGAGGAATTGATGCCGACGCCAACTATCACATGATCGAAAAGCTGGCTCGCACGCTCGATGAGGTCGGCGTGACCAAGCGTCGGCGGGTCGAACGTGCCCGGATAGATCGCCAAGTTTTTCACTTCAGCACGACCTTATTGTCGGGCAACTGCCCGATCAAGCTATACCGAACGCCTGAAACGCGAGGGTTCACCAAGACGCCATCCACGCCATAGTAAAGCGGAATTCGGGCGGCTTTGTCTAGCATTAAGCCCTCTGCCTCGAGATATAGGTCTCGACGTTTGGCCGAATCGCCTTCCACATCGGCGGCGGCGCAGAGGCGGTCGAACTCCGCGTCGCTCCACTTGTCATAATTCGCTGGAGCCGTGGAGGTCATCAGCATGCTGAGAAAGTTCTGGGCATCCAGATAGTCGCCAAACCACGACATGATGCCGCTTTGCATCTCACCGTTGTTTCGCATCTTCAGCAACGCACCCCACTCGATGGCTTTGGGTTGCACCGTCAATCCCAGATTCTCTTTCAGGTCGTGCGTGATCTGCTCCGCGACGTACTTGGCGTCGGTGTTGTCTGCGCGAAAGTCGAGTTCAAGCGGCGGTAAAGATTTGAAACTTGAGAGGGCGAGCTCTTTCTTCGCGGCGGCGGGTTCGAAAGCCAACGATTCATGGCTTGGCTTGCCATCCAGGATTCCACTCGGCAGCCATCGGTTCGCAACGGGAGCGCCTTTGAGAATTTCAGTGGCGATTCGATTTCGGTCGATCGCTTGCATGACCGCGCGTCGAACGTGGGCATCCTTAAAGGGGGCATATGCTCGTCCGCTGGGCAGCAGATAGTAGATCGCCGGTCGAGGAATGACGGTGAGTTGACTCTTCATTTTTGGATCCGTCTGAACCTTGTTCCAATCTTGCTTCTCTACCGTACAGAGATCGGTTTGGCCGTTTTGGAACAAGACTAAGCGCGTGGCGGAGTCTTTTACAATTGGCCTCTCGACCGCTTCGATGGCTGCCTTGTCGCCGTGGTAGTTGCCAAATCTCGTCAACAAGATTCGCTGGCCCAATTCGAACTTGTCGAATCGGAACGGGCCGGTGCCGATGGCGCTCTCGATGCCCTTGATTTCGTTCGCGCCGAGCTTGCCGGGCACGACCGAGCAGCACGCGTAAGTAAGCTTGCCGAGGAAGTAAGGGCGAGCCTTGTCGATGGTGACCTGAACGGTAGAGTCGTCGACCACTTTGACTCCCGACAACTCCGTTGCGGTGCCTTTCGCTAACTCCTTTGCCCCGACAATATCGCCAAGGTAAGTATCGGCAATGGGGCTGTTGATGGATTTGGCAAAAGCGCGAGTCCAAGATTCCTTCACGTCGGCTGCCGTGACCGGTGTGCCGTCATGAAACTTTGCTGGCTTCAATTTGAAAGTGTAAACCTTTCCGTCTGACGATACTTTCCAGTCCGAAGCAAGGACACCGACGATCTTGTTGTTCTCATCGTAGGCCACCAGCCCTTCGTACACATTCGACAGAAGGCTCATGGTGTCGATGTCTTGAACCTTGGCTGGATCGAGTGTGGTGGGATCGTTGGGGAGGCAGACTCGAAGCCTGTTCGACGTGCCCGAATTCTTGCGTTGGGAGAAACCAGAGTTGTTGGAACTGCACCCAAGCGCCAAGAGACCGGCGAAAACGACAGCCGCCCAACCATTCTTCATCTCCTTCATTGTGACAAATCCGCCCATAATACAACTGAGCTATGCGCGTACTGGCATTTTTACTGGGATCGTTGGCCGTCGCTACCGCATCGGCGGACATGGTTGGTCAATGGCAAGGCATTGTTGCCCTCGGGCCCAGCAATATCGCTCAAGGTATGGACGGCGACAAGCTGCTGAAGCTTCAAATCAGCAAAGCGTTCATGAAAACCTTGGTTTATCAGCTTCAATTCAATGCCGACAAGACCTTTGCGAGCAAGGTGACGGGAACGGATATGAAGCCTCGCCGCGGCCGAGGCAAATACGAGGTAAGTGGCAACTTGGTGACGTTGAGCTTTACCGAGCAGGATCGTGCGGTGAAGAGCCAAATTCTGAAAGGAACGCTCACCCCCGACGGCAAGAAGCTGCTGATTTCGATGGAGAGCAAGCCGGGCTTTCCTGCCACGAAATTCGTGTTCAAGAAGGTTGATCCGGCTGCACCAAAATCGGCGAAAAGCACTCGACATTAAGACTTTTGGCCATCAAGGCGTGGCTGAATTCCAGTTCACCAAACTGCTTGTCTAATCCAAATACTTCTATGACCTGAGGCTCGGCCACCGCGAGTTGGTACGGCGGATGGTAAACCTGAGCTGTGCGCAGTTGACCATCCTGACCCATTGAATAGAGCCGGTATCGTTCCGCCAGCCAAAACTCGAACGTCTCCTCCTCCGCCTGTCGCCACTCTTCCTTTTGGATCGTGACAACCTTGTAGTGGCTGAGGGTAGCCGTCTGGCAGGGCAGGCGCGGAAGGGGTTGGAAGACGTATCGGTTGCCAACATACGCCCTCGATTTGTTGTGGCTCGCCACCGCCAGGGAGCCGTGGAAGTACGGAAGGGAAAACCACCGCCGAGCAATGTAGCACCCCACATATCGAGAAGCGTCGAGGGACAGAAACCAGACGCCGGGACCATGGACCGGATGCGTGACATAGGTTCGGATATTAGTTTCGGCAAAGGCGCTGAGCCAGGGAACGATGGGTAAATTGCGCGGGTGGATGTTCCGCATCCGAAACGGAACAAAGCCTAACCAAGCCGAACCGTCGAAGGTCTCGACTTCCAGTTCCTCTGGAACCATCGATTGAAGCTTTTCTGCAGGCACTCGAGCGTGAAGGAAAAGCAGGTCACTCCACGTCTGATACATGACGGGCCGAGATTTAGGTCGGACGCGGTTTCGGACGAGACCGCGCCAGTCAGGACTTTTGTCGGAGGGAACCATTTCCTGCATCGGCGTGTCATGCTTAGTCGTACCCTTTTTGGAACTCAACTCATGAAAAAGTTTGCATTTCTCGCACTCGGAATTTCTTTGTCGTTAACCGCCTTCGCTGGTAGTGCAGTCGGAAAGTACACGGGCAAGCTCAACATCGATTTTTCTCCGGTCAAGAACGCGCTCAAGGCCAAGGCTGCAAAGAACGCGAATATGAAGAGCCAACTCGATCAGCAGCTGGCAATGATCGATGCCGGCGCCAAAGCTCTTGCCGATGCCACCGTGTCGTTGGAACTGAAGAAGGATGGCTCGCTCACCATGAAGCAGAATCAGAAGGGCAAAGACAAATCCGAAACCGGCAAGTGGAGCCAGAGCGGAAATACCATTCATCTCACTGGACTTTCGACCACCGACGGTGGCCCGAAGGAGCTTACGGGAACAATGAGCAAAGATGGCAAATCGATCGTGTTCAACCTCGATGCTGAACTGAAGAAGCAAATGGGCAAGAACACGCAAGCCGCCGGGATGGGTTCGCCAACTGGCAACCTGACGTTCAAGAAGGTCTAACCTCGCTGCAGTTAAGTAGACGGATGCCTCAACCACGAACTCTGCGAGGCGTTGAGGCTTTTTCTTAGCCTCGACGCTTCAGTCGCAAGCTCCCTCGGATCGAGGCCTCATTGGGAGTGATGGGCATCTTGCCCATCTCAAAATGCGGGCTGGAAGCCCACGACTCCCACAGGTCTTCGGGATGCCTCAACCACGAGCTCGGCGAGGCGTTGAGGCTTATCTGTAGCCTCGACGCTTCACTCGCAAGCTCCCTATGTGTCGAGGCATCAATTGGGAGTGATGGGCATCTTGCCCATCTCAAAGTGCGGGCTGGAAGCCCACAACTCCCATGGGGCACTCACTGATTCCGCGCTTTAGGATGTCTCGTCAATAGAGGCGGCGGTTGCTGACGACGTTTAAATTGGGTTAAGTCTGAGCCGTATTTGGCGAGACTACGGGTCCATAGTCTCGGGAAAGCCGTCGCAAGTTCCCTTCGGGTCGAGGCATCATTGGGAGTGATGGGCATCTTGCCCATCTCAAAATGCGGGCTGGAAGCCCACAACTCCCAGAAAGCTCACCCAACTACGCGTTCTTCATGTTGTCCAGCGGAGCGCGGGTCATCCACTCGCCACGAGTGAAGTCCGGGAAGTCCATCGAACGTCCGCGATTCGCAACCGATGCCTCGCTGAGCGGGCCAACCACCGACCATGCGCATCCATCGTACACGTCCTGATCCAACGGCAAGCCATTTCGGTAGCAGTAGATGATTCGCCAGAGCATCAGGAAGTCCATGCCGCCGTGGCCGCCATTCTTCTTGGCTTCTTCACCCATGCGCTTAAACAGCGGGTGCTCGTTGCCATCGTAAAACTCCTTCAGGCCGGCTCCCTCTTTCCACTCTTCCGCTCCATCGCCGACGTGCGCCTCGAACGTTGCACGGTCGGGATAGCCGCCCCAAGCGCCTTTGGTACCTTGCAAGAAATTGTGGCGAGTATAAGGCCGGGGAAGCTGTTCGTCCCACTGAACCATGATCGTTCGGCCCTTCTTGGTCTTGATCACGCTGGTATTGATGTCGCCGCACTTAAACTTTAGCGATCGTCGCTCGTGTCCTTCCGGATACTTCGCCTTGGCATAAAGCTCACGTGAGATGGGCATCGAGCCGATGCTCACCATGTAGTCAAAGGCGTCGCCACGGTTGATGTCCATGTACTGCGCCACCGGGCCAAGGCCGTGGGTGGGGTACAAGTTGCCGTTTCGCTTCACGTAGTGATATGTTCGCCACGAACCCGTGCCGTGCTCGATCTCGTTCATCTGGCTACGAAGATCGTGGATATACGCCGCCTCCCCGTGGATGAGGTCGCCAAAAACACCGTTACGAACCATGTTCAGCACCAGGAGTTCCTCGCGTCCGTAGCAGACGTTTTCCATCATCATGCAGTTTCGCTGGGTTCGCTCAGCGGTGTCGACCAGTTTCCAGCAGTCTTCGACGGTATAGGCAATCGGAACCTCTACGCAGACGTGCTTACCTGCTTCCATTGCGTCCACCGACATGCGGACGTGCTCTTCCCAAGGCGTCGCGATGAACACCACATCGATGTCCTTTCTCTCCAGCATCCGCTTGTAATCGTCCTTGCCTTTGCCGAAGGCAAGGGGGGCGGGGCGGTTGTGATTCTTCACCACTCCATTCACGGCTCGCTCGAGAGTCGGCAGGTGGTTATCGCAGATCGCGATGACTTCGACGCCGTCGATATTGCAAAGCTGGCTGACGTGGCCAGAACCGCGGGCACCAACGCCGATAAACGCAACTCGAACTTTCTCCATGGGCGGCACCACAAGGCCGGCAACCGATTTGTTTCCTTTGGGTCGAGACCGTTGCAGGGTGGTTGGGGTCATTCCGAGCACGCTCGAGGCGGCGAGGCCGGCTCCGGTTGCGCCTGCGGCGATGAGAAAGTCGCGTCGCTTCACGGAACTATTGTGAACCTTTCGAACACATTCGGTCCAGTCGGAGTTGGAAAGGCAAACGATTGACTACCTAGAGGCTTCGCATTCAAACGTGAATCAGATAACATGTTGGTTCCACTTGCCGATGGCTGCACCAGCGCTTGTTCGAACCGAAAACCTCAACGTGGAGTTGGGCGGTTTGCCCATTCTCAAGGGTATCGATTTCGAGCTACGAGCAGGTGAGGTTCACGCTATCACGGGTGAAAACGGCGCGGGCAAATCCACGCTCGCGAAGGTGATCGCGGGAATTTACCAACCCGCTTCGGGATCCATTTTCTTAGACGGCGCGGCGGTCACCATTAAGTCGCCGGGCGATGCCATCGCAAAAGGAATTGCGCTTATCCACCAAGAGCCGCTGATCTTTCCAGACCTCGACGTGGCGTCGAATATCTTTGTCGGACGCATGCCGCGAAAGGCGACGATGGTTGATCATGCCGAGGCAAGACGGCGAGCCGACATCATCCTCAAGCAACTCGGTGTGTCCTTCGACGCTCGGTCGGATGTTGGGCGACTCTCGATTGCCGAGCAGCAGATGGTCGAACTTGCGACCGCGATGTCCGAAGATGCCATAGTCTGGATTTTCGACGAGACGACCGCATCGCTAACGCCAAAGGAGGTGGCCGAACTTTTCCTCATCATCCAGGAATTGAAAGCGAAGGGGTGCGCGATTGCGATCGTCACTCACCACCTCGACGAAGTTTTCGAAATCGCCGATACCGTTACGGTGCTGCGCGATGGAACCAAGGTCGCCGAGCGAGCGATTCACGATTTGACTCAGCCCGAGCTGGTCAGCCTGATGGTCGGTCGAGAGATCGAGCAGCAGCATATCAAGAGTGCTCATGCCTCACCTGGAGCGGTGATGCTTTCGGTCGAGAACCTCGTTGGTCCGGGCTACCAAGGCGTCTCCATCGAAGTTCGGGAGCGAGAAATTGTTGGCCTTGCCGGACTAGTAGGCGCGGGCCGGACTGAACTCGCTCGTTCACTTTTTGGAATCACGCATCCGTCGTCTGGAGTGGTGAAGGTGGATGGAAACGCCATCCACGTTAAGAATCCTCAGCACGCGCAGGCCCTGGGATTTGCGATGGTGCCCGAGGATCGGCAACAGCACGGACTCTTCCCAAACCTGGACATTGGCTATAACGCGAGCGCGACGATCTTGCGAGCGAACTCGACGGTTGGTTGGCTCAACCAGGGCAAGCTCCGCCAAGCCGCGCTCTCGATTCTCGAATCGTTCCGAACCGTGTACCGCAACCTCGCCCAACCGGTGAGCCAGCTCAGCGGTGGCAACCAACAGAAGACGGTCATTGGACGGTGCCTGCTGCAGAATCCCAAGCTGCTTATCCTCGATGAGCCCACCCGGGGCGTCGACGTTGGTGCTCGTCGGGAGGTTCACCAGTTCCTGCGGAAGCAAGCCGACGATGGTAAGGCGATCCTGATGATCTCGAGCGATTTGCCCGAACTCCTGACCGTCACCGACCGAATCTATGTGATGCATCAAGGCCGGATCGTAGGCCAGATGCCGACCGGCGAAGCCACTGAGGAGAAGATCATGGCGCTGGCATTTGGAGGTAAGGCATGAAGTGGCGCGAGTTGGGGCTGTTGGCCGTCGTTATTGTCCTGTGTGTTGCTTGCACGATGAAGGATCGAAACTTCATCGACCCGCATAACATCGACAGCATTCTGCTCTGGATGCCGTTGCTGCTCACAGCTGCCATCGGTCAGTTCCCGGTCATCGTTATTCGCGGAATCGATATTTCTATTGGCTCAATCATCGGCCTCAGCGCGATTGCCGTTGGAGTCTTGCTGAAGTCCCATCCTGATCTTGGCGTGCCGATGCTGTTCGCAATCGGGGCCACCATTGGCCTCATTCTCGGAATCCTCAACGGCGCACTGATCACCTATGCCAAGATTCCGGCGGTCGTAACCACAATTGGAACCCTAACGCTATTCCGAGGACTTACTTACATGGTGTGTGGCGGCGACCAGATCGACGCGAGCCTAGTTCCGGATCGCCTCACCGTACTGGCCCACTCCGGCATCACTGTTCGTGAGGTGACGGTCTCATGGCTTCTCATCTTCGCGCTTTTGCTTGGCATCATCACCGCTCTCCTCGCCCGGTTCTCGCAGTTTTTCGGCAATGTATTCGCCTACGGCAGCAATCCTTCAGCCGCGTACTTGCGAGGCATCTCACCGAATAAGGTTCAAATGGCGTGCTATGCCCTGTCTGGGCTAACGGGCGGCATAGCGGGCGTCATGTTCTTGTCGAGATTTGGCAACGCGAGTCCAGCGTCGGCAGGCTCAGGATTCGAGCTGCTGGTCATCGCCTCGGTCGCCATCGGTGGAGTGAAGATCACGGGCGGATCGGGCAGCACGCTCGGTGTCGTCCTCGGTTGCGCGCTGCTTGCGGTAATCAACGTTGCGCTCGTCGTGCTCAAAGTCCCTGCCGATTACCAGACGCTGGTGTACGGCCTGACCATCCTCATCGCGCTTCTCATCGACGCACTCTCGCGCGGGGTGAAGAAGCAAGGAGCGGCGGCATGAAGCGACCCGAATGGATTCCGGCAATCCTTTCCATTGCGGTGTTCGCCTTGTTCTGGTATCTGAGCAAAGACTTCCGCGATATTCCTTATCTGATCAGCAACACGACCATTCTCGCCGAGACGGGTCTTATGGCGATCGGGATGACGCTCATCATCATCGCGGGCAACATCGATCTCTCGGTCGGTTCAATTTTGGTCCTCACCGCGTGCCTGATGCCGAAGCTTGCCGGACATGCTTCCGCCCCAGTGGCGATCCTAATCGCGGTATTGCTCGGCGCAGTAATGGGCGGAATCAACGGCATTATTATCACCAAGGCGAAACTTCCATCGTTCCTCGTGACGTTGGCGACGATGGCGATTTACCGTGGCATCGCGAAGGCGATGCTGCAAGCCGACAGCGCCGAAGTCGCACCGAACGTGAAAGGATTGGACCGTTTGAGCCTGCTCGGCATGCCGTATCCGCTGGTCATCTTCCTCGTGTTCGCCTTGGTGATAGGACTTGTGCTTCATCGCAAGGTGCTGGGTCGATGGCTTTTTGGAATTGGCACCAACAGCGAAGCCGCTCGCTACGCCGGATTCCCGGTCGACCGAGCGACGATCACCGCGTTCGCGGTATCCGGTGCGCTGATCGGCATCGCCGCATTCTGCATGGACTCGCGATTGGGAGTCGCCCGACCAGACATGGCGCCAGGAATTGAACTCCAAGCCATCACCATCGTAGTCGCGGGTGGAACCGCAATCTCCGGCGGCAAGGGCACCATGGTCGGCACCCTCCTCTCCTGGCTCCTCATGTATTTCGTGACCACCGGAATGGGAGTAATGAATATCAAAGCCGAGTATCAACTCACGATCATCGGCCTCATTCTTATCGTTTCTGTCTTTGGCCAGCAAGTTGCGACCTCAATCGCTTCTCATCGGCTTCCCAAACCAACTAAACTGAGTACCAAGCCATGAAGCACTTCTCGTCCCTTCTTCTTCTCGGCGCGCTGGTTCTGGCCGGATGTAATTCCGGTGGATCGGGCACCGACACTTCCTCCACGGCGACCAACACTGGCAACTCGGCTCCAAGCGGAGATACGGGCGAAAAGCTGAAAGTCGTTTTCATTCCCAAAGACACCGCCAACCCTTACTTCAAGCCGGTGGGTCAGGGAATCGATGAGGCGAAAGCTAAATACAATTTCGACTATCAAGAGCAGGGGCCGGCGACCGCCGACCCGACTTCGCAGATTCCGATCATCAAGGATCAGATTCAGCGAAAAGTCGATGTGATCGTCCTCGCCGCCAACGCACCTAACACCTTAAACGAAGTTCTCGATGACGCGAAAGCCAAGGGCATCATCGTCCTCACCGTCGATGCTGACCTCACCGGCAACGAGAGCCACCGCGCCGCAGGAATTTTGCCGACCGACTTCGCAAAAGTTGGCGAGTCTCAGCTGGAGCTGATGGGTAAGCAGATGAACTATGAAGGCGAGTTTGCCATCCTCAGCGCGACCACCACGGCTTCGAACCAGAACACGTGGATCGCGACGATCAAGGAGAAGCTGAAGGATCCGAAGTACTCCAAGATGAAGCTGGTCGACACGGTTTACGGCAATGACGAACCGATGAAGTCCTCGACCGAAATGGAAGGCCTTCTCACCAAGTATCCGAACCTGAAGGGCGTGCTTTCGCCGACCTCGGTTGGCCTGGCCGCTGCCGCGCAAGTTCTAGAGAATTCCGGCAATTACCCAGGTGGTCCCAAGGCCAAGAATGGTGGAATCCACCTGACGGGTCTCAGCACGCCGAAGCAGTTGAAGAAGTACGTCGACAAAGGAGTCATCGAAGGCTTCCAGCTCTGGTCTCCGAAGGACATGGGCACGCTGGCTGCATGCCTTGGTACGTCGGCAAAGCGCAAGAAAATCGACCTGAAGTTCGGCACCGAAGTAGATGGTCCGGACGGCAAGAAGTACAAATTGGACGACAAGGGAGTTGTCTACGCAGGTGACCTGCTGACCTTCGACAAAACCAATATCGACAAGTACGACTTCTAATGAGTGATAACCTGATCCAAAGCCGCTGGGATTCTTCGGCGGCCCCCAAAGACCCTGTCGACCTCCTCGTTTACGCCTCCAACCTGCTTGGTTCCGATCCCCGGATCACCAACTTCGGTGGTGGAAATACATCGTCCAAAGTGACGATGGCAGACCCGCTGACGGGGCACGAGACCGAGGTTCTTTGGGTGAAAGGATCGGGTGGAGATCTTGGCTCGGCCAAACGGGCCAACTTCGCATCGCTATATCAAGCCAAGGTCTTGGATTTGGAGCGAATCGTCCGCGAGCAAGGTTTGCACGAAGATGTGGTGGTGGGCATGTACCAGCACTGCATCTTCAACCTCAATCCGTCAGCGCCGTCGATCGATACTCCGCTTCATGCCTACGTGCCGTTCGCGGCGGTCTCGCACATGCATTCCGACTCGGTCATCGCTCTGGCTGCCGCCGCGGATTGCGAGGAGCTGACCAAGAAGGCATTTGGGGGTGAAATGGGATTCCTTCCGTGGAAACGTCCCGGTTTCGACCTCGGGCTCATGCTTCGCGATCTGATCGTTGCGAACCCAGACATCAAAGCTGCAATGATGCAGTCCCATGGCTTTATCTGCTGGGCGGACACATGGCAGGAGTGCTACGAACTCACGCTGAAATTCATCAATCAGGCGACCGAATTCATTGAGGCCAATACAAAGAACGCGCAACCGTTCGGATTTAAGACTGACACGAAGACGTCGGTTTCTCTTCGTGAAATGCTCCCGTTGCTGCGGGGGCGAGTGGCGTGGAATAGTCGTCGGCTGATTGCCCACGTCGACGAATCTGCCGCGGTTTTGGAATACCTCGAAGGCAGCGAGATGGAACGGTTAGCTCGTCTCGGTACCTCGTGTCCGGACCATTTCCTTCGAACGAAGATTCGTCCGCTGGTCCTGGAGCCAACGACCGACGGTGCGAAGATCGACGAGGCATTTGCTTACTTTCGAAAGGATTACAAAGCGTATTACGAGCGGTGTAAGCACACCGATTCTCCTGCGATTCGAAACCCCAATCCGAGCATCGTTTTGTTGCCTGGCCTCGGAATGGTGAGCTTCGGCAAAAACACACGCGAAGCAAGGGTAACGGGCGAATTCTATAAGAACGCCATCGCGGTGATGAAGGGCGCTGAGCGGGTGAGCACTTACGTCGCATTGCCCGAGCAGGAAGCTTTCAATATTGAATATTGGCTGTTGGAAGAAGCGAAGCTGAAGCGCATGCCACCTGAGAAAGAACTGACGGGGCAGATTGCGGTTGTCACGGGTGGAGCGTCGGGAATCGGCAAGGCCACCGCTCGAAAGCTGCTCTCGCTTGGAGCGCACGTCGCGCTCTTCGACATCAATCGCGACATGCTTGCCTCGACTTCGGATGAGTTGCAGAAGGAAATCGACGTGAAAGGCGCGGTCCACGGCGTGTATTGCGATGTCACTTCGACTCAATCGATCGCTTCTGCGATTCAGAACGTGGTGGAGACTTGGGGCGGTATCGACATGATTGTCGCAAACGCGGGCAACGCTCGCCGCGGCTCGGTGGTCGACACACCCGAGGCAGACTATAAGCTTCTCAGCGATCTCTTGATGAAGGGCTACTTCGACACCCTCGGTGAGGCGATCAAGATCATGGTCGCGCAAGGCACGGGTGGCTCTTGCGTGGTGGTCGGCAGCAAGAATGGCGTCGCCGCGGGAAGTAACGCGGCCCTTTATTCTGCCGCAAAGGCTTTTGAACTTCATCTCATGCGGGTCACTGCCGCCGACTTCGCCAAGCACGGAATTCGTTGTAACGCCATCAATCCTGACGGCGTGGTGACCGATTCGGCGATCTGGTCGGCGGAGTGGAAGGAGCAGACGGCGAAGGCCCTCGGAATCCGACCCGAGGAACTGGTCGAACATTACGCGAAGCGGTCTTTGCTGGGTACGGTGGTGACGCCGAATGACTGCGCGGAAGCCATCTGTTGGCTGTGTAGCGATGCTCGAAGCAGTCGAACCACGGGCTGCGTGATCACCGTCGATGGCGGCAACAAGGAGGGATTCCTACGGTAGAAGCGAAGTCAGTTCATTTGATGCTGACTTGCCTCTGCGATGCCTTTTATGGCAATGTGGGAATCTCGACGACCAAGATTCTGAAGCATCTGGGCTACCACGTACATTTCGATGACCGCCAGACGTGCTGCGGCCAGCCGCCGTTTAATGCTGGCGACTGGGGGCATGCGCGCGAGGTGGCACGGTATTGCCAGTCGGTCATGTTTCCCGACGACCGCCTCGTGGTCACGCCGAGCGCATCTTGTGCGGCAATGGTACGCGAGGGATATCACCTCTTGTTCCCCGACGAGAAGCCTCCCATGTGCTACGAACTCTCTGAGTTTTTGACATCTGTAGTTGGGCTTTCGGAGTGGTCAGGTACCAAAACGTACAAGCGCCGCATAGCTTTCCACCGCGCTTGCCATGGACGAGCGATCGGAGTATCTGCTCAAGCCGAGATGTTGCTGGCTTCGGTGGACGGAGTCGAGCTCTTGCCAATTGAGAATGGAGATCAGTGCTGCGGCTTTGGGGGCGCGTTCTGCGTGGTCGAGCCGCATCTGTCGGAGCGGATAGGGCACGAAAAGGTTCGGACGCTTTTGGCCAATGAGCCGGACGAGATTGTGAGTGGCGACATGGGTTGCTTGATGCACCTGGGCGGACTGATGCGGAAGGACGGCACAAGGATTCCGGTGCGGCACTACGCTGAGATTTTGGCGGAGGTGATATGAGTTCTACTAGTGCTAGGAGCTGGTCCCAAACTTCGTATGAGCAGACTAACCACGCTGCCCCCCTGGGGGAGAGCCCTTGCTTTTCTTTGCCACAAAGGCTAAGAAAAGTGAGGCTGGCTTATCGAGCCTCAAGCGAAGATAAGACTGAGGGGGTGGACGGCTTCTCGCAGGACTACCCCCACCCATGGGAGCTTCGCTCCTCCACCTACGGCCCGCTCAACGACACCCTCAGGGGTGTAGCGTGGTTACTTCCTATATCCAAAAATTGGCAACCGCTGCGGGTGATAAATCTATGAGCACACGCGTCGACAAATACGCCACCACCATCCCCGACGTCCAGAGTAAGAACGTCCTCAAGGCCTCGGCTCCCAAAACTACGCACCGAGTCGAAGCCCTTGAAAAATTCTTCGGGTCCGCCAGTGCAGCTCAAGATTTCGGCGCGGCGACGAAAGGCTACGTCTTAGACCATTTGGGAGAACTTCTTCAGCAATTCGAGCAGAAGTGTGTTGAAAATGGGATTCAGGTTCATTGGGCGGAAGACGCTAAGGAAGCGAACGAAATCATCCTCGGCATCTGCCGAGAGGCGGCTCCGGCGGGTTCGACCATCGTTAAAGCCAAGTCGATGGCGACCGAGGAAATCCACCTCAACGAGCACTTGGAGGCGGCGGGATTTAAACCGGTCGAAACCGACCTTGGCGAGTTTGTGGTGCAGATCGATGGCGACGTTCCGACTCACATTGTTACCCCAATCATCCATAAAAACCGATTCGAAGTCTCCGACAGTTTCGTCCGCGAGAAGCTGGGACCCAAGACCGACGTCCCGGAAGAACTCGCGGCTCAGGCCCGCAAGTATCTGCGACAGAAGTTTCACGAAGCCCCAATCGGAATCAGCGGAGTGAACTTCGGCATCGCCGAGACGGGACGAATTGTGCTGATTGAGAACGAAGGCAATAGCCGCCTTTCGACGACGATGACCGACACTCACATCGCGGTGATGGGGCTCGAAAAATTGCTCCCCACCGAAGCTGACCTCGCGACTTTCCTGCCGCTTCTAGCCGGATCGGCGACCAACCAGCGCATTACAACTTACTGCCACTTCATCTCGAGTCCGCGGAAACCGGGCGAGAACGACGGTCCGGCCGCAGTCCACTTGGTCATCCTCGATAACGGGCGCAGCAAGATCCTGAATGGTCCGTTTAAAGACATCCTTCGGTGTATCCGGTGTGGGGCTTGCCTCAACACTTGTCCGGTGTATCGGCAAGTGGGAGGACATGGCTACCAGCACGTGTACTCGGGGCCACTTGGGGCGGTGCTGGCACCAGGATTAGAAGGCGTGGAAGTGTACGGCGACCTCGCAAAAGCTTCATCCCTTTGCGGTGCGTGCGAGGAAGTTTGTCCGGTGCGAATTCCCATTCCGTCTATGTTGCTTAAGTTGCGCGATGAAGGCTATCGCAAGAAGGTCATCAACGATGGCATTCCTTGGAGCTTGTTCGAGATGGGCGCGACTCGACCATTCCTCTGGCGCTCCGGACTGACGATGGTGCCAATGGCGGGCCTCGTCCCCCATCCACTCAAGAACGCATGGACCGGCGTGCGAGAACTGCCAAAGCGAGAAGGCGAATCTTTCCGCGCTTGGTGGTCGAAACACGAAAAGTAGTGTCGGGTTGCTGAGGACTTTTCTAATGCCGTGGGTACTCCACCAAAGAGCCACCCTTGGCGAAGGGGTCGGTGAAGGAGGAACAAGTGAACCGGGGGATTGTTGGCCAACTCCCGAAACAACGAAACTTACTCAGGCAGGAACGTCCGAACCGCGAAAGAATCTCGCACGATTTGCCGTCCCTCAGCCAGCGACCCAATCTCTCCCAAGGTGATCATTTGCACCAGTAAGTTTCCAATCGCAGTCGCCTCCACTGGACCCGCCACGACCGGAATTCCGCACGCGTCCGCGGTTAGCTGATTCAGCAACTCGTTCTGGCAACCGCCACCAAAGATATGGACGGCTTCAAACTTCGTTCCCGTCAACTCGGACAACTGCCGAATGAGCACAGCGTACTTGTGGGCCAACGACTCCAGCACCAACCGCACCGTTTCACCCCGAGTTGAGGGCGCGGCTAATCCTCGTTCGCGCATCCACGCGACGATGCGCTCTTCCATTCGACTCTCCGCGCGAGACGGCGACAAAAACGCAGGATCATCCACATCGAAGATCACGCCCAACGACTGAGCCATGAGGGCTTCCTGCATCAAGATTCCGTAGTCGATTCCGCCCCAATCGCGGCGGCACTCCTGCAGAATCCACAGCCCCATCACGTTTTTGAGAAGCCGAGTGGTACCGTACACTCCTCCCTCGTTGGTGTAATTCAAGCGATACGATTCCTCGGAGATTATCGGTCCGGGACGCTCGACACCGAGGAGCGACCAAGTACCCGAACTGATCCAGACCACGTTTGGCGACGTCGACGGAATTGCAGCAACCGCTGATCCCGTATCGTGGCAAGCTGGCGCGATGAGCTTAGCCCCAAGACCATCAACCGTTCCAAGAGTCGTGCCGGGCTGAACGATTTCGGGAAAGATTCGAGGCGGCGTACCGACTAAGTCGAGCAACATCGGAGACCAGGTGCCGGTCTTCGCGTTAAGTAGCTGGGTAGTTGTGGCATTGGTGAACTCGGAGGCAATTCTCCGCTCGGACGACAAGCAGAAGTGGATGTAATCCGGGATCGTCATGAAGTGCGCGGCCCTTTCAAAGGTCGAAGCAGGCGTGGCGGCGAGTTGGAAAATCGTGTTGAACGGCAGGAACTGGATGCCAGATTCCATGTAGATCTCGGCACTCGCCATTCGCTCCATCACGCCATTGGTTCGAGCGTCGCGATAGTGGAACGGCGGCTCGACGAGATTCAAAACTTTGTCGAGAAGGACATAATCGACTCCCCACGTATCGACGCCAACTGAAGCGACTGGACCCGCAAATGCTGCGAGTCCTTGCCTGACGTGCCCGATGAGGCCTTCGATATCCCATCGCGTGGTCCCATCGACCTGGATCGGGCCATTGGGAAAGCGGGCGACTTCGTCGATCTGCAATCGGCCATCGACGAGATGCCCGGCAATAACTCGTCCGCTTTCTCCGCCGATATCGACGGCCAGGCTAGTCAATGATCGTCACCATCAACTCGCTCGGGCCATGGATTCCGCGCACCAAAACGCCTTCGATGTCGGCGGTACGGGAGGGCCCTGTAATCATCGCCGACGTCGACGAGGGGATCTTGCCAATGGCTTCGGCCAACGTTCCGACAATCGAATCTCGTCGAACGAGGATGATGTTTGCCGGAGGAACCAACGATGAACCCCGGTAAGTTCCTTCGCCTGCCGTCACGATTAGTGACCCCGTCTCTGCAACCGCCAGTACTGCGACAGAGATTCCAACTTCGGCATCCCAAATGTCGGGATTAACGTTCGATACTTGTAGGATTTGGGCAGCATCTGGCTCAAGGAAGCACCGTCTGGGTAAGTATTGGGTGACTTCGCCGAAAGGCAGCATTCGTCCACCAAGGGCGTTCAAGTGGCCCTCAAACGTAGCCCACAAATCATCGGACGAGAACACAGTTGACGGCGCCGGAATGCGAGAATCTCCAGGCACAGCCGCGCCGCCCAGACGTTCCAATATTCGCTCTCGACTGCCGCTCATATCGCTCGTTCTGCGAGTATACGACGTAATATAGGTCCGTGAAGTCATACGTGGACCTGAATACGTTCATAGCTGTCGCCGAAGACTGCAAAGCTGCGACTGGAACCGTGCCGAAGAGACGGAGCGATAACCCTACGGTGGCTGAGATTCAGTACCGCATGCTGGTCGACGAGGCGTACCAGCACACTCAGGAAGACGTCATGCTCGCCAGCTCGAAGGAGTCGCGCGACAACCCGAATGATTCGGCCAAAGCTCGGGAAATCTTCTTCTCGAAGTCCCAAACGTGCCTTCGCACCTCTCCCTTGGTCAAGACCTACGGCTGGGGAATTCACTTTGACGACAAAGGTCACGCGGCGGCTGTTCCAGTTGGCTCCAAGGAATATCGAGAACTCGCCGCGCGAGAGGACCTCACGCAAACTCGAGCGATGCGGAGCAAGCGCGCTTAGCGGATCAGATCCTTCAGGACCGAATAGGGTAGGGCGACGCTAGCGAGGTAGCCGCCGTTTTGGTAGTGATTCAGCTGCGGATTGAAGCATTCCCACGGGCGGTCACCGCCTTTGCGCAGGTGGGCGATGTACTCACCGAACGCCTTCATTCCAAGCTTCTTGTCGACCTCGAAGAGTGCTTCGATGAGCCACCCGGTCGGCGTGTGCCAGTACGCCCCGTTCTGATAGATGCCCTTCGGCGTTAGGGCTGTCTCCCAGGCCGACTTCTCGTTGAAGTCGCGATCGGTCGGGATATGGCGCACCGCGGCATCAAGGGTGATTGTGCCCTTTTGGTAGGCATCGGCGACAGTTTGTAGGTATCGCTTGTGCGATTTGGAATCGAGAATTTTAAGGTGGAGTGCGAGTAGCGTGCCCCAGACGTCGGGTTGGCGGCCGACACCAGTCGAAGCCAAGAGCCACGGCTCACTATCGTGTGAAAACGTGTCCGGAATGGACCGGGACAATATGGTCACGTCCTCGGAATATCGTTTCTTCCCAGTTAATTGTAGAAGTTCCATGGCTGCTCGATAGCGGAGCAGCGATGCGTAAAGCATCATCCCCGAGACAACGATTGAATCGCAAAAGCCAAATCCTACCGCGCGCATCGCTTCTCTGGTGACGACGAGCCTCGAATTTGGGTCGTATCGAGGGGAGTCGTAGGCGAGTTCGAGTCTGGCCTCAATTGAGTAGTCGCCAACAAAATACTTCAGAAAGTCCTTGCTGTTCGATTGTTCGGCCAGGAGGTAGGCAATATGAATGAATTCGTAATGGTCGTCGACGGGCGGATAAAGTCCGAAGGGTTCGCCGCCCTGGTCTTCGCCCGAAGAATATGTTCCAGGATAGAAGACCGCTTTCCCATCGAAGTTGATGTGATCGGGGATCGCGTACGGTGGCAAAACTGCACCGCTCCCCAGAATTCGACGTTGGCCGCCGTTCTGGCATTTCGCAATCAAGAATAGATGATCGCGAATCTCCTGTGTTGGCATCAACCCTGAATCGGCCGCCATTGAGAAGTCGCGGATCCAAAATGCAGGATAGCCGAGCCTACCGGGCGTGACCAACGAAAAGCCGCACGAGTTCTTGATCGGCCAACCCTTCGGTCCATTCGAGCCCGGCGCAACCCGAGAACCGGCCAATGTGGACAAGACAAGATCACGAAGAAATTCCAAGTCTGAATTGGAAAACGCTCGGAATGTTGGCGCTAAAGCCAATGAGGAAGCTCCAGCCAGAAGGTCGCGACGGCTGAAATTCACTGTTTCGCCAAACTCGCCTTCACCAATGCTCCAAACGATGGCGTGGGTTTATACTCCCACCCGCGTTGAAGCAAGCACGGACCCGCCGCCGGATGCAGGTCCCAGGCTATCCAATTGCACTTTCGGCTATCCCACTCTTTCAGCATCCGTTCGATCCATGGGTTGGGCTCGTTCGCCTTGGCCCCCTGGTTCTCAGCCCCAAACTCGCTCATGATCACCGGTATCGAAGGCAGAGCTGCGTCTAGCTTCTTTAGCGACTTCTCGATGGAGTCACCCTTGAAAGGATAGTTGTGGCAAGCATAAACGACACCTTGCCCTTCCTTCGTGTCCATCAATTGATAACCCTCTAAGAACCCGGACAGATCATAGGCCCAATCGAGGCCACCCGCAACGATGAGATTGCGGGCTCCGGCCTTTCGAATGGTGTCCAATAACCCCTGCATTCCCGGGGACTGATAAGTAATGGGTTTAAATGTTCCTTGGCGAGCGCCCGCACCCTTGGTTTCCTTCACCTCGCCGCCGTTCTTCCACAAATCCCACGTGATGTCGTGGGTCTCGTTGTAAAGATCGAAGAGCACGGCGGGATTGTTCTTGTACGCCTTGGCGCAGTCCTTCCAAAAATCGACGCTGTACATGTCCGGCATATAGTGCTGGCCGATGTTTCGCCCCCACTCGCCGACGTTGTTCCAGTGGAGATCGAGCAACACGTAACAGCGATTGCTGGACGCATAATCCACGGCTTTCTTCACCAAATCGCGATAGTTGACCCCGCCATCTTTTTGCTCGGGTCCTTTACCAAACCATCGATCTTGCGAAAGTGGCACGCGGATGATATTTGCATTCCAGTCTTGGATAGCAACCTTAACAGTGTCCAGAAAATGTCCTTCGCCGTCGGAGGACCATTCCATGCAGGCGACATTGACACCGCGTAGTACAACCGGACGGTTCTTGTTGTCCAGAATCTGGCTACCTTTGGTGTGGAGGGCAGGGAGCTTTGGCGCTGCGGCACACATTGTTCCGAAAAACGGTAGAAGATACAGCATTGGACTTCGTTGGATCGCTCCTTTGCGCATTCTAACACGATCTTCTCCAATTGATCTACCGGTATATCAATAAATCTTGACTGAGCAGGATTCGCATTTTTGTGCGCGTGGCGATACACTAAAGGAACTGAAACCGATGCACTTCGCTTTAGGAGGAATCCTGGCCATACCGATTGCAACTTTCGTGCTCAAGCATGAACCAGTTTCGGCGCGTTTACAGCTCGCTACAAGTTCGGCTTCCGTGCAGATTTCAGTGGTGAATGTCAGTAACTTCGACCGCTGGACCACACCGCGACAGAGCCGCGCGATCACCAAAACGGATAATCACTCGGCATTCGGAACCGCAGGGCTCCTGCCTGCCACTCGAATTGGAACCATCACGGTCCGTGCTTGGGACCATACGTTTACGCTTCCTGGAGACATGGTTCGCGACTGCTTTGGACCGGGCCAAGGGGCCGATGATTGGAAATTCCGCGCAAGCAGCGACGGACTATACATCGGGACCATCGTTGGTGAGGGCGAGGGACGCACGCTGATTTGGTGGCGGCTTGGCGTCGATCAACATGTTGTGCGATGGGTCTTCCCGATGCAAGAACATCGCGATCTTTCGTCGCTGCCAAGGCCGACTGACGTGCCCCTCGAGACCAAGAAGCTCACAACCTTCGACGACTAAGCGATGCCCGAACTTCCGGATATCGAGCTTTACATCACTCGACTCCGTGAACGTCTGATTGACCAGCCATTGGAGAAGATTCGCTTCCATAGCCCGTTTGTTCTTCGGTCTGTCGACGTGCCTCCTACTGAATTAGAATGCCGACTCGTCGTTGACGTCTTTCGCATCGGCAAGCGAATCGTCATCGAACTTCAACAAGAGCGGTTCATCGTGATCCACCTAATGATCTCTGGTCGATTGCAATGGCAGTCGCCACCGCCGATGGATTTCAAGACTCGAGGCAAAATCATCCTCGCCGCGTTTCGATTTCCAAACGGGCAGCTCACCCTACAAGAAATGAGCACCAAGAAGCGGGCATCGATCTTCCTTGTTCGTGGTCGGGAGAGCCTCGAAGAGCATCGGCGCGATGGGATCAATGTTTTGACCGTGACGCTCGACGAGTTCGCCGGTCGACTTCAAGCCAAGAATCGAACGCTGAAGAGGATGCTCACGGATCCCAACGCCTTTGATGGAATTGGCAACGCCTACTCCGACGAGATTCTCTTTCACGCCAAGCTCTCTCCCGTAAGGTTGACCCAGGCTTTGAGGCCAGAAGAGGTGGAAAGACTCTACCAGGCGTCAAAGGATACTCTCAGTTCTTGGTGCGAGAGACTGCTTGAAATTTATCCAGGCTTTCCGCGCCCTGCCGATGTGACTGCCTTCCGACCCGAATTTGCGACGCATGGCCGATTTGGAAAACCTTGTCCGGTTTGCGGCTCGCCGATCCAGCATATCGTGTATGCCGAGAATGAAACCAATTACTGCGCAAATTGCCAAAACGAAGGGAGACTGTTGGCCGACCGATCGTTATCCAGGTTGCTCAAGGACGACTGGCCACGAACGCTCGAGGAAATGCTGGAAGGGCCAGGTTTCGGCTAAAGTCCCATCCGGACGCGATGGAGAAAGAGTCTGGCGTCTTCGGCGGGGCCGCCAAAGTCGATCCGCGAGACTTCTTCCAAGTCGATATACTGCACACCGTCTTCGATGCCCGATTTGTTGACTTCGAGAAGTTCCAAGTGTTCGGACGAGTACGCTCGAATGAATCCGAAGAATTCAACATCGGCGGTTACAGAGACCATGATCCGATTCGAGTGGGCGTAACGAATCAGGTCCTGCATGTTTTCAAACGGACCCGCATCGCTACGGCGAAAGCCCATTTCCATTTGGCGCTGTCGCTCGACCAAGAGTTTGATGGCGGTGAGATATTGGGTACCAACAGCAAGTCGGACAATCTGTTCCATTTGTCCAACAAAGGAGCCGCTGGCTCGGCCCTTGTTGTCCACCAGGGCCAACGAATAATAGTCCTCCGAAACGGAGAGAACAAAGCCAACCTCAAATTTGTCGGTGTCGTCTCGGTCGTCATAGATTTCGACCAGGTCCTGCGAACCGACGTATTGGCGAAGTACTTCGCGAAAGCGGTCGACGGCGGCACTCATAGAATTATTGTGACTCATGAAAAAGCCAGGAAGTTTCCTCCCTGGCCTGTTGCTTTCGACGGGCTGTCGTGACTTAGCTCTTGCGTCGTCGTCGAGCTGCAAGTCCAGCAAGACCAAGACCGAGGATCGCCATGCTTGCGGGCTCCGGAACGGCTTCAATACCTCGGAAGACCATATTTGTTCCCGACTGGGCAAGCGTCGTCGCTGAAGTCAAACCACCAGCAAACCCACCGGCAAAGGAGAGCTTGACGATTCGGTTGTTATTCAACTCGACGGTGGTCGCGTAGACGTCGGTGCCCACGACAACCATCTGTCGGATGCCAAGACTAGAAGCTCCCAGAGCGGTGCTCATCGCCGTTGCCGACATAATTTGCGTCGGTGCGGTGAACGCAGTGCCTGTCCAGCCGCTGGAGAGATATAAGCCACCAACCGAGGAGGTGTGATCATCGATGATGAGGGCCGAGGTCGGCGTGCCCGTTCCATCGCGCATGATCTCAAAATCGTAGGGGCTGAAGGTCGTTGACGCACCCAGATTTAGGACGTTGGTTGCGGTGAGCCCAGTACCCGATTGTGCTCCCGAGACCATGTAGATACCCGTCGTGCCCGAGCCGGTTGTATAGAAAACGTCGTTTCCGGAGAATTGGACGGTTCGAATATTCGTGGTCGGGGCGGAGCTGACGACCGTGCTCGCGCCGGTATTGTCTGCTCTTACGAGTCCGGTGTTGGATCCCACTGCGTAATACGTTTGCGTTGCTGAATTGAACGTGACGCCGCGCGGATTTCCAGCGCTGAATGGAGTTGTTCCAGCTGTTAGGTCAACCGTTGACTGTGTGTTGTTAAATCGAAGGATTCCGGCGCGCCGAGCGCCAGTAGTGGCTACTGCGCTACCTGCAGTTCCGGCCGCAAGGTTGTATCCGCCGTAGGAGACGCCCCAGTTTGTGACGTTGGAGAGGTCCCCACCGAAGCTAACCACGTTGAGATATCCTTCGCTGGTGGCGGTGCCACTCATCGTAAGGCCACTAATCCCAGTGGTATTGACGAGAGAACCGGCAGTTGTGAACTGATCGATATTGACGGCCGAAGCTTGATTCGTCAGTGCGGCGGCGCCGTCTCCAACTCGAACCACGACTAAGTTGCCGGGAGTGAACTGTGCGTTGACGACGGTCGCCATCAACGCTGAACCGGCCATAACTGCAAATTTTTTCATAGTGCCCATTTCCAACTGAGAAAACAAACAAACAACACGTTTGCCCGCATATTTACCTGTGCCCACAGGTAGCCATAGTTTAAGGGATTGTTAATAACGAAATCAAGGCCAAGCACCTGGTATTAATGCTTGCTTCGCCTAGGATTTGAATTCAAATTTCCGACTGGACATTTGAGGATATCACGAGCGAATAGCCACCCCAAGCGGAGCGGCCATTCATGTGATTTTAGGCAGATCGTCTTCGTCGGCGAATAGCGAGCCCCGCCAAGCCGATGCCGAAGACCGCCATCGAAGCAGGTTCAGGTACGACCACAACGTTGTCGATCCCGTAGCCATTGTCCTTACCGCACACGTCTGTATCGCCGATGCGGAAAACGAACTCTTCGCCTTGATCCCAAGACTTGCCCGCATTGAAGAGCTGAACGACGGCTCGGATGCGTCGCTTGTTCGAACTGGCATTACCATTCAGTGCGATAGGCAAGGTGCCCGCATTGGGCAATGCGATCGTGTTGTTAAAGTGCTGCGAACCCACGACGCCGGTCGTTTGGTTGATCTCTTGCCAAACAATGTTCGCCGACGAGAATCCGGTGCCGTTCTTGAGGTCTTGACTCGTAAACGTCCCCGAGTCGTACAGTTTGTATGACAGCAAGATGTCTTGAGTGGAGTTCGAAGTATTTCCTCCGTCGCGCCACTGCTCAAGGTCGAACTGGATGACGTACAGTCCCGTGCTCTTCCCAGTGTTGTTCTTGATGCGGAGACCCGTGAAAACATCGCCCGAATTCGTCGAGTTCAGGCTGCCAAGTGCTCGGTCCGAGGATCCGGTTGAGCCGTAGCTGTAAATGCCGCCGGTCGAATTGTTCCCGTCGTCGGCGATGATGCTGTTGAGTGTTTTCGTACCAGAATCTGCGAAGATCCACTCTGGCATGTTAAAGCCAGCGCCGACCAAGGTGTTGGTGGTCATCGCCGTCGTGCCATGAAGCGGCAACGAGTCGAATGTCTGGACATAGCCAGGATTAAAGTTGTTCAACGAATAGGCTTGCCCAAAGCCTAGGGACGCCAAGAAGGCGGCCACTGCCACATATGCAATTTTCATTTGTAAACCCCAAAAAGGAATAAATGGAAAACAGAATTTGTTTGCCCACCACCATTCTAAAGAATTGCGGTGACGCAATGTCCCAGCAAACTTGCGAGGTTTTGGTTAAGGTACGAACAACAAAACGCCCTCCGTCCGGAGGGCGTCCGTGCCTTGTTTAGGAATGGTTAGGCTTTGCGTCGTCGGCGTGCGGCGAGGCCAGCCAAGCCGATTCCCACGATCGCCATGGAAGCCGGTTCGGGAACAATGGCAATACCTTTGAATGTTTCGCCAGCGCCAGCAGACGCGAGTGTCGTGAAGGAACCTGTGAAGGTTGAGTTGCCGACATTATCCGTGAAGGACAGGATCGAACTGTTACCCGCGTTTGCTACCGACGTCGATGAGTTGAATCCACCGATGGCATAGAACGTCAGGTTGCCATTTGCGTCGATGTTCGTCGTCGCAAAAGTCCGAATCGCTTCGCCCGTCGGAATGCCGACGTTGAGCGTGTACTGCTTGCCCCAACCGGAACCAGTGTTGATCCACTTCTGGATGCCTCCGCCCGACGCCGCTGCTCGATCGTCCGCCACGTACACAATGGAGGTGTTTCCAACCGTGAACATTCGGAAGTCGTAGAAGCTGGAGCCCGTTTCATTGAAGATTACGCTGTAGCCGTTGCCCGAGCCCGGGGTCAACTGGTTGAAGCCAACTGCGCCACCCGACTGGGATGTAGCAAAAGTGCCTCCTGCGTTGGTTTGGGCTACTCGCCAGTTGGTAACCGCGGTACCACCTGCACCTGCGGCGCTGGTTTGAGTTGTGTTTACCGTACCGCTCGTTCCGGCAACGCCGCCTCGGACACCCGAATTGGTTCCTGTTCCCGCCGTAGCAAATCCGAGCGCCCCGTTTCCGGCGTCGTAAGACGTAAAGGATCGGATGTTGTTTCCGGTGTAAACATCGTTAGCGCCAGTAGCATCTTTCAGCGTGAACGAGGAAACGAGGCCCGAGGCGTAGTCAAGGACTCCGAGCTGGCGAGTTGTGCCGGCCGCCGAGATGACGCTGGCCGTACCTTGCGCTGCGCTGTATCCGCCAAACACGAGGCCATGCTTGTAGGCTTCGCCACTATTCGTCGGATCGAACTTGAAGTCATGATGGATTCCCGAAATGAAACCTTCGGAAGTTGCAGACCACGATTGAGAGATCGACGTGACCAAGTCGCTGCCAACCGCGCTTCCCGCGGTCGTGAATTGGCGGAGGTTTACGACTGCAGCTGTACCAGTGGTACCCGTTGCCGTAGGTTTGATGACGTTCACCACAAGGTTGCCATCCGTAAATGCTTGAGCAAATACAGTCGCGGTCGACCCCATTGCCAAAGCAGCAAACAATAACTTCTTCATATCCAAGCTCCAAAGAGAAAGCCAAGAGCGTTACGCTTCCACAATGTGTGGTCGCCAAGCTCGGCACAACAACAGTTTCGTCGACGGATGTTAAGAGGGATTTAACACCAGGTTAAGAAGCGGCGCGTAAAATCAACACTGGTAATGTTGCTAGGTCGCCAGGACGTAAATTCGCTCATTTGAAACCGGTACTTTTGGGGTCTCCGTAGTACTAAGGGACCCGAACCAATCAGATTCAAGCCAGATTCGGCCTGAGTCATAAACAAAATTAACCTGAACCTTTTCAAATCCCGTATCCGTACACTATAATGAACACGCGACTGGCCACCATCAGCCGGGAGTCTGGTCGTAAATCTACACTCCAGGAGGTGTAAAGGAAAAAAGATATGAAGAAAATTCTCGCTCTCGTTATGGTGCTCGGCGTTCTTGGTGGCGTTTTGGTCGGTTGCTCGGGTGGTGGCGATGCTAGCAGCTCGTCCTCGTCGACCACTTCCAACGCTGCAAACAGCTAGTACGCCTCGCATTTAGCGAATAAAAAGACTCGCTTCGAATGGAGCGGGTCTTTTTATTTTTGCAGGATGGTGTTTCGTCGCTTCCGGTTCAACAGCTGTAATCCGATGCCTCAACCCAAAGCGAGGTCACGAGCGAAGCGTTGAGGCTTGAACCTTCGCCATAACGCTCACAAGTTTGGGTCGCGGGATCAAACTCTGGACAAAGTTACCAGGAAAAGGCTCTTAGCCTTTCCAGTCCCCGTGCAAAATTTGCCCGATGATGTCCCCATCGGATTCGATCGGACCCGCCAGGATCGAGTGACGAATCTTCCCTTTCACCTTCACCACGGCGCTGGGCAAGACCACCGAGTCTTCGATCGACTCACATTCCACATGGGCCGCCTCGCCAACGACGACCGGTTCACCCACCTTGCCCTCCACAACGGCCGAGGCGGCGATTCGCGAACCGCCGTCGACCAAGTAAAAACTCGTTTCCAGGAACGAATCCAAGGTGCCGGTGTCGAACCAATCTCCCGTGTAGACTCCTGCGAGGACGTTTTTGCCTTCGTCGATCATCATCTGGATCGCATCGGTGATCTCGTATTCCCCGCGGGGGGAGGGCGGAAGCCGAGGGAACACTTCCCAAATCTCGGGTCCGAAGAAGTAGAGGCCCGCCATCGCCAGGTTTGATTCTGGATTCTTTGGCTTCTCAACCAGCTTCACGATCCGATCGCCCTCCACATTGGCGACTCCAAAGCGAGACGGATCGTCCACGGCCTTTACGAGGTTCAAGTTCGCGCATCCAGACTCGATGAACTTCAGCTTGAGGTCGGCAAATCCTTTGCTGTACATGGCGTCTCCCAAGTACAGAACGAACGGATCGCCTGCCACGAAGTCTTTAGCAAAGCTCACGGCATGCGCCAAACCCTTTGGTTCCGGTTGGCGGATGTAGGTGAGCGAAACGCCGAAGTGTTCTCCGGTCCCGAGCGCCGCTTTCATTGCATCCTCGTTCTCACCCACAACGACGCCAATCTCCGAAATACCAATCTCTCTCAGCTTTTCGAAGGCGTACTCCAGCGTCATCCGGTTGGCAATCGGAAGCAACGGCTTGGGAATGATATGGGTAATCGGATAGAGACGACTGCCTTTCCCAGCGGCGAGAATCAAGCCTTTCATTTTGCCTGTAAGAATACCGGTGTCTTTGTGCTACCCTGAATCTATGCCAAGGATTGGCAGGACGATTTTTTTAGTGGCTAGTTTGGTCGCCGCGGTTGGCTGTCGGCGGCAATCTGAGGTGAACTTCACCCAGTGGGCCCATCCTTCTGATTCTCGCAGTGATGGGAATGGCGCATTTGCCAAGTTGCGAAGCGCTGGTGAGGAGGTCGCAACTCGGGCCGAGCTCGCCGCCAAACCCGACGCGAAAGGACGTCCCACCACGCCACTCACTTCGCGGACGGTTTACTATCCCAAGCAGCGCGCAGACGCCAAGGAGATGATCGGCCCGTGCCGAGCGCAGGCAATTCAGGCGGTTCGCGAAACCGTCTCGTTTCAGTACACGCCAACCGGCTTGTCTGCTCCGCCAAAATATCTTTCGGGCTTGCGCCTCATCGGCAACTCGATCCTCTGGGATGAAGAGGACGCGGTGACGAATCGCGACTTTGATCACGCAATCGAATACTGCGGTTCTGCGACCCGACTTGGGTTTGCCCTCATGGGTGGCGGTGCGAACGAGGCATCGCTTGGCGCATCGCTCATCAATCAGGCTCGAATCAAGATGATTCCCATTATGGGTTCTCTGTCGGCCCTGCAACTCTCCAAACTCGGGGCCGCGCTCCAACAGGCGAGCGTGAGCCGCCCAGCGATGCAAGTGTCGGTCGACAACGAACTCGACAACATGCTGCTCTGCCTGCAACAAGCCCAGGACGCCTTCGCTTCGCACAAACTGGACAGCCTGCAGGAGAAGATGGGAGCAAGCTCGAAGGACGTGGTCGATCAGCTGAAGACCCTCGAAAACGATCCTCTCAAAGGTAAGGAGATTTTCGACTGGCTGGGCAACGACATCAACAACCGAGCCGATTATTTCCGCAAGATGGTGAAAATGCCCAAGAAGGTTGGGCTTCCTCCGAAATTCGAAGACAAGAAGCAGTATCGGATGCTGTATCGGTATTTCGGCACCAACATCGAGAGCCTGGTTCCGCTACTGCAATCCACCTACTGCCGAACCCAGCTGTTTATTCTGGACTGCTATCTTAAGCAACGACTTCGCCAACAGAGGGACTTGCCCAAGACGCTCAAAGAGTTCTCGGATACTGCCGTTCTTGACCCCTATACAGGTGAGCCGTTCTACTATTTGGCGGGCAGTTCTAGCTATCTACTGTATTCAGCTGGACCTGACGGCATCGACAATGGCGGTAAGCCAGGCGACGTCGTGCTTGAAGGCACCGTGCAGCCGCACTAGGCCAAAACTGCGTCGGGATCCGGCAGCTTTTTCAGGGCTTCTCTTGCGTCTGTTGGATTTTCCACTCGCTCGTCTTTTTGCACTCGTCCATCTCGGAACCGAATGATGCGGTTACAATGGTGGGCGATTTCTTCTTCGTGAGTGACGATGATCACCGTCTTTCCGTGCCGGTTCAGGTCTTGGAACACGGCCATAATCTCCTCGGAAGTGCGTGAATCCAGGTTGCCGGTAGGCTCGTCGCCGAGGATCATGACCGGATTGGTGACGATGGCCCGAGCAATGGCGACACGCTGCTGCTGACCGCCCGAGAGTTCACTTGGCTTGTGGTCCATTCGCTGACCAAGACCCACTTTTTCAAGTGCTGCCTTCGCTTGGCCCACGCGGTCTTTTACTCCGGCATACATCAAGGGTAACTCGACGTTCTTCAGGGCAGAGGTTCGTGGAAGCAGATTGAAGTTCTGAAAGACAAACCCAATGTATTTGTTGCGAACGTCGGCCAACTGGTTGTCGTTCATACGAGCAACGGGCTTGCCATCGAGTTCGATTTCACCGTCGCTCGGCCGGTCGAGACACCCTATGAGATTCATGAAGGTCGACTTTCCGGAGCCGGACGGTCCCATAACGGCCACGAATTCGCCCTCGTTGATCGTGAGGTCGACCCCACGCAAGGCGTGAACCGTCTGATCGCCCATCACATAGGCCTTCGAAAGGTTACGAGTTTGTACGACGGGGCGGCTCATCCGTTGTCCTCACCAGGCATCGATAATCCTGTAACCAGCCTCAGTTTAAGTTGGGCGATCAGCAAATCATAATTCGCTTCGATGTAGTTCGACTCAGCCGTCACCAAGCTTACGTTGGCCGTAATCACGTCGAGGAGACTGGCGGCGCCGGCCTTCTGCGATCCATCGGCCGCTTCGTAGTTGGATCGTGCTGCCTTCAGCGCCAAGCTGGCGGCATCGAGCGCCTGCTGATCTTGCTGATAGACCAAGAAGGCTGCTTCGATTTCGCTTCGGGCATCTTTCTCAGCTTGATCGAGAATCGCTTTGGAGGCGAAGAGTCCCGCTCGGCCCTGCTCGACAATCGCTCGGCTCTTGCCGCCATCGAAGAGCGGGTAGCTCACGAAGAACGAAGTGTTGCGGTTATTCAGCGAATTCGGCGAGAACTGCTGAGTGAAATTAAAGTCGAGCGACCAAGTAAGCCCGGCTTGAATTTCGGAAATCTTGAGGCTCTGAGCCTGACTAGCAACGCTTCGTCGTCGCGCGATTAAGTCCTGGCGGTTGCGCAGTCCCATTTCTACCGCCGAAGCCACATCGGTAGGCAGGTCGTTCTGGCTTTCGAATGTGACTGGCTGAAGCTCCGGCTTTTTGTAATCGTTCTGGAGACCGATTTGAGCCTTTAGGATCGCGGAATTCGTATTGGTGCGGTTCCGTGCATTCAAGGACCCGACCTTCGCGTTAAGGGCATCGGCTTGGGCTTGTAAAATTTCGCGCCGAGCAGCGTCACCCACATCCACGCGGGTTTTGGTTTGGTCCAGAACTTTGTTGGCTCGGTCTTGCTCCGCGTCGGCCACCTTCTCCAACTCTTGCGCTCGCAACGTGTTCAGAAATTGCGATTCGACGTCGAAAATCAATTGCCGGAGAGTTTGGAGTGTGCTCGCCATCTGTGCAGATACGCTTTCATCCGCCGCTCGCAACCCCGCAGCGCGTTGTCCGGCATCCAAAGGCTGCCAAATGAGCGATGCCTGCGTGGTCGTGCCGGTATTGGAAAGGGCTGGACCGCTCTTCACTTGCTGATAAGCATCCACCCATTCCGCCGATGGTGTAATGACCGGCAAAAAGGCGGCACTGGCTTGGTTCTTCCGAGCCTTCGCCGCCACCAGGTCATAGTAGGCAGCCTTCAAGTTTCCGTTGTTTTGCTTGGCCATATGGATTGCATCCAGCATCGTGAGCGTCTGCCCGAAGCAAGCGCTGGAAAAAACTGCGGCGAGGCCGCACCAAGTCATCTTTCTCACAATCATCCCTTTTCCCTTGAAGAGCTACGTTGGTTCTAGTTTGTCCGATTCCAATTAGGGCAAGTTGCCCAAATTATTTCGCCCAAATAAGATTTTCGTTGGCGACGATGGTCTCTGCCCGGTCGGGTCCAACCGAAACAATCGCTACCGGAGTCTTGGTGTACTCGGCCATGAAGTCCAAATATGCCCTTGCCTCCGCGGGCAGATCGCTCATCGTCCTCGCGGACCGAAGATCTCCCTTCCAACCCGGCAACTCGTGGTACACCGGCTCGATTCTCGCCAGCACTTCCACGTCTCCGGGAAGGTAGTCGATCTCCTGCCCATCCAACTTGTACTTGACCGCCACCTTTATGGTTTCAAAATCACTCAAGATGTCCAGTCTTGTCACCACAAGCCCACTGAGCGAATTGAGTCGGCACGAGTGACGCAGGGCCACCAAGTCGAGCCAACCGATGCGTCGGCCCCGACCCGTCGTCGTGCCAAATTCTTTTCCGATGGTTCGGATATGGTCGCCGAGTTCGTCCGTCAATTCGGTGGGGAACGGCCCGCTTCCTACTCGCGTGGTGTACGTCTTGCAGACACCGAGGACGGCGTCGATGTGTCGCGGACCGATACCGGTGCCAAGGCATGCGCCTCCGGCCACGGGGTGCGAGGACGTCACGTAGGGATAGGTTCCCGAGTCGAGGTCGAGGAACGTGCCTTGTGCGCCTTCGAGAAGAACCTTCTCACCCGCTTCCACCGCTTCCGCCACCAAAGCCTCGGTGTCACGAACGAAAGGTCGAATTCGGTCGGCGTAGGCGGTGTACTCGGCCAGGATTTCGTCGTAAGAAAGTGGTTCTTTTCCAAAGAGCGCCAGGTAGCGGTTCTTGACTTCGAGAACTTCCTTCAGCCGCCTGGGGAAACGTTTTTTGCAGACGAATTCGCCCATACGGATTCCGATACGTGCGACCTTGTCCTGGTAGGCCGGGCCGATGCCGCGCGTGGTCGTGCCGATCTTGTTCTCGCCACGCGCTTCTTCTTCCAGCGCATCGAGCATGCGGTGATAGGGAAACACCACATGAGCGGCGCTCGAAATAATCAGGTCCCCGAGTTCGCTTTGCTGGGCGATCGTGCGGTCCCATTCTTCGAGCAATCCCTTGGGGCAAACGACCATGCCGGAGCCGACGAGGGCTTTGGTGCCAGGGTGAAGGATTCCGGCGGGAATGAGGTGGAACTTGAATTCCTTGCCACCCGCGATGACGGTGTGACCCGCGTTGTTGCCGCCCGCATATCGAACGACAAGACTAGCTTGGCTGCCCAAGACGTCGACGAGTTTTCCTTTGGCTTCGTCGCCCCACTGGGCGCCTACGATTACAAGTGTTGGCATATTCAGCTCTTCCTGAGCGCCAGCCTTGACAAAAAGTTAAGCCGACGCATCCTGTCGAGGATCCGCCGGCCAATACCGTTGAGCCTTCTCCCAACGTTAAAAGATTATAGCTGATTCAGATAAATCCGTAAAGTGTCGGACGACAGACGTCCCGTCTGTGCCCTTCGCTGCCTCACTAATTCCGCAGGTGAAGTCGCGACCGTATAAGAACGTAGTTGACTCCATTGGTGAGGGAGCGAAAATTTTCCCTCGCCCTTGCCCTGGTCAGACCCAGGTCGATGCCCGTCGGAAATGCTTATAGCTCACCGGCCGCTGGATGTTGGCGAACACGAAGTCCGGCCACCCTGCCATAAAGTCGAGTTCGTAATCTTCGGGCGGCGAGATCAGCACCAAAGGTGTCTTGCCTGCCGAAGAATGGGCCATCTTGGCCTGGGCAAAACGCTCGTATCCCGCAATTTTGTGCGGCTCCTCGAGTGTCGCCAAGAGGTCGACGAAAATCAGATCGGCGTCGCCCGACGCGTTCAGTGCGGCCTCCCAGTCGGCATACGACTCGAATGTGTCGCTCGGATGAAAGCCCTCTTTGGCCTCATTCACCATGTCGTTATCTTTTGTAAGTAAGACAAACTTCATCCTAATGAGCCGAATATAGCACGATTGGCTTCGCAAAAATTAAATTTAGTTGTCGAGAAATTTCCTACTTTTCTTGCTAATGCTAGAATGAGTTGAGGACGTAGATAGTACTAAGGGATTTTGGGATGAACTCATCAACGATCGACCAAGGCGGCTCCGAAAGCGCACAGCGCTTCGAGCGAATGATGGAGATGAGCAAGAAACGGGCCTATCGGATGGCCTACGAACTGACCCGAAATGCCTCTGACGCCGAAGATCTGGTTCAAGACACTTACCTCAAGGCGTGGAAGGGATTTGACTCCTACGCGTTCGACAAGCCGTTCTTGAACTGGCTGCTCCGAATCATGCAGCGAGCCTATCTAGACTCTCGCCGCCGGGCCAATCCGATCCGCCGAGCCGAATCCCTCCAGGCGATCGGCCAGATGCTTGATGGCGACATCCAAGAGCTTTCCATTCCAGATCCTTCGCCAAGCGCTTCCGACGAAATTCTCTTCGCTGAGTATCGGGACCAACTCGAAGTGTCGCTTGACCGCATTCCGGAAATTTATGCGCAGGCTATTCGGCAGTGTGATTTAGAAGGACTTTCGTACCATGAAATCGCCGACCAGCAGAATACGACGATTGGGACGATCCGCTCGCGAATCCACCGGGGACGAAAACTTCTGCGAGCCGCAATCCTGCGCGGCGATTACCAGTTTTCCAATTACCAGGTGAAGAACCGGTAGGACCTGCCGAGAATCTAGAAAGATGCAAGGCGTTTCGAACTCCGTTTCGAGTGTAATGAGCACGATTCAATCTCAGCCCACCGGCAATCAGTCGGTGCAGGCC
>CAMFIS010000014.1 GCA_945952345.1 uncultured Fimbriimonas sp. | reverse complement strand
CCCTTCCCCACTCTTCGCTCGTAAGACCGGAAGTTCGAACTCAAGCGGAATCTCTTGGTCGGCCAGTTCCTGCCGCTCCTTGCTTCGACCGCCCATCGCGGTGCTGAAGAAGGCGAGCATCGCCGAGCTGAGGAACGATGAGGCGGTGTAGGGTCGGTCGTTAACGTATTGGTCGTAAGTGGATCCACCCCGCACCAGTCCGACGGCATCGACGTCCAGAAGGAGCGCCATTTCACAACGGTCTGTGGTTGCCTCGGGGAACAGCACAAATCCCTTTCCAAACGGAAAGGTCTCCTCGTGAAGCCGCGACGGGTTCTTGTGGAGCAAGAATCCGAGGTCCGTCGCCGGCTGGTGAGTCGTGCTGATCTTGAGGATCATTGGATGCTAGAGGGTACCGCACCGGTTGGTAGTTAGGAGTTTGGAGTCGTGAGTTGGGAGTTTTCAGGGGTGGCATGGATAGAGGCAATGGAGTCTTTGTATCGAAGGGAGATTTGGCACCTCTATCCATGTAAGAACACGCATCGATGAGTCCTGTCTCAAGTGCTCACGAAGACTCCATCCCATCGATACGTGCCACCCGCCACTCCGAATCAATCGGGGTAGACCCTCAAAAGCTCCATGTTCTAGGTCCACAATGCCTGCCTCCATCGCCGCTATTGAGGGAGCAAAGGAATCACCGCCCGTGAACCTCCACTACTCGATTCATCGCAGGATACTCATCGTGAGAGATCTCTTCCTTCCGATTCCCGGTCACCCGGTACACGGAAACGTCGAAGCCTTCCTTGCCGGTATTCCGCACCCGACGACGACCCTCTTCGTCGCCGACGCGATACGTCACCGGTTCGCGGAGTTCGTTCACGACCGAGTACACCTCGGGCATGCGCTCTGCTTGGGGCCCGACAAATCGAACCACGATTCGTCCACCCGTGATCTCACCCTCGATCCGAACCGGATACGGATGAGGATTGCGGAAGCGAAGGTCGATGTTTGAAAACGCCACTGCTGCATCGCGCCCAGGAGGAACGTACGACGGCTGGAACCGGTGTCGATTTCGTTCCAGAATCTCCATGCCGGACAGCAGAGCCGCGTTGTACAACGTGGTCGAGGTCTGGCAAACTCCACCGCCCCAGTCGTCGATGAGCTGGCCGTTGTACGACACCGGCGCCTTTCGGTAGCCCATGTCCTTCGAGAAAGTACCAACCTTTTTGTTGAACGAGAACTCCTCGCCGGGCCCAATGCGAGCGCCTACGAGGTGAGACAGAGCCAGCTTCGCGTTGTGTCGTTGACTTACGCTCCGCTCCACCAACGATGTCGAGTAAGCCGCGATCGTTACATCGCCGGGGACCGCCAACAAGGCGGCCCCTCCCGCCAACGCGACGACCAGCCCGGCCCCGACTTTGGCAATCATCGCGCCGGTCACTGTCGCACCTCGATCGAGTCTTCGGCGGTCGAGACCGAATGCGAGGGGTCGTACATATTGCCAACCGTCGTCGGCAGCACGCGAACCTTCCCGGCTTGCTCGGCCCGCATCACATACCGAATCGTGTGGTCCCCTGCCGACATTTCCCGGCTGAAGAATGCGATTCGGTCATCGCGAATGACGGTCTGGCACCACCAGTAACCCCACGATTCCGTCTCGCCAACTGCTTCGCGCTCCTGCACTCGGCACGAGCTGGGCAGCGGTTCGTCGATCATCACGAATTGGCGCATCTGCTTGGTATGCAAGGTCAGTTCGACCTGGACGAGGTCGCCGGATTGGAAGCTAGTGATCGGCTTGTCGCTCGCCATCAGCTTCATGTCGCCACTCAGCAACCGCCGCGATTCCAGCTTGAAGTACTTCCTCGTGACCGTCACGTCGGCATCCGTCGATTCCGGTTTTAGGACCGCATTCACATCGAGCGTCTTGAGTTGCGCCGAGTAGTAGCACTTGCCGGGACCGCTGGACACGATCTGGACGCGGACATCGCCCGAGCCAAGATCCTTTCGCGGAACCTTGATCGCAGTATCGCCCTGCGATTTGGGATCCAGCTGCACCGTCCGAACCGTGCGGCCATTGACGAGTACGTCGACCTTCGAACCCGCCGCCAACTCTTTCGTCGTTCGCAAGTAGTTGGTCATGCCAACCAAGGCGTACGAAGTATCCCGAGTCGAGAACCACATATAGCCCTGCTTTTGGGATCGAAGGTAGCGAACCACCCGGGGAATGATCGAGTCATTCGGCCGGATGGTCGTGTAGGCAACCAGGCTGAGGGCGGAGAGTTCCGAACCCCAGTAGCCGTCGGCTTGCGACCAGTACGCCACGTCCGTGCCGGAGGACTTGGACGTGAGGAGATCGAGCGCTTGCCCGGCCTTCTTGTCGTTCCCCACGGCATGGTACGCCAGCGCGATCTGAGCTAGGTCACCCGGTTCGAGTTTGTTCAATTTGACGCTGTCTAGATACTTGCCGAGATCCGAAACGCCCCATCGGGCCAGCGCATACACCAAGTAGAACTTGTCGCGGCTATTCCGATGTTCCTTGTCCTGTTCATTAAGATCGAGCCACTTTTTGGCCCAGTCGACGGTGGCCTTGGTGTTCACCGAAGACACATCGATGCCGGATTGTTTGGCTCGGTCCAATCCGTCGAGGACAAGAGCAGACATGAACGGATCCGACGTGTCGTATTCCCACCAGCCGAAGCCGCCGTCGCGGTGCCGCATGTTCTCCAGCCGCGTCAATGAGTCGCGAACAATCTTGGGCAGGTCGTTCAGCTTCTTGGGTCGCGGCAGCCCGAGATCTCGGACTGTTTTATCCACCAACACGCTCGGCATGAACCGACTCATAGTCTGCTCGACGCATCCGTAGGGATAGCCGATGAGTTGATCGAGCGAACCGAGCATGTCGCCGGCCAACGTTGGGCTCAGGCTGATATTCAATTCGCCGATCTTGGGATCGGCGGTGTTTCGCATCGCCAAGGTGAAGGTAGACGTTCCCTCGCCCGCCTGCGATACCAGCACGGGTCGACCATGCGGCTCAATCGGGAACGATTGTTGGACGCCGTCCGTTGGTCCACCATCGATCCAGGCTCGCGCCGTGACCATTCCGGAACCCGGGTCGCCGGCCGTAATTTCGCAATCGATCGTCTGCGGCTTGCCGTCGGGAACGTGGACGACAGATGTCGCCGATCGATCGACGGTGGCACCGTTCACTTCGGTCTGGACATGGACCTCCTGGTCCTTGCCCGAGTCGTTGGAGATCACCATCGTCATGCGCTGATGGTCTCCGCTCACCAAGTATTGCGGCAGCTCGAGCCGAACCATAAGGTCCTTTCGGGCCCGGAATCGCTCCCTGGTCATGCCAACGGAGGTCTCGTCCGTCACGCCAACCGCGGTTACCCGCCACTGGGTGAGGTTATCCGGTAGCTTCACGCGAACCTGAGCCTCGCCGCCTTGACCCGTCCAAACGGAAGGGTTCCATTGAGCCGTGTCGCGGAAGGTTTTGCGGAGCGGAATCTTGGACGAGCCCTTGTCGCCTCCGTCGAGATAGATCTCGGGGAACGAGAAGCTGGTCTCAACTTCGTTCGACCGATGCGGATAGAACTCTTGCTTGAGGTCCGTGTCGTCGGGAGCAATGTCGTAGATGCCTTCATCGACCACGCCGACCGACACATCTGCACCGACCGGCTTGCCAGTCGAATCCGTCGTCTTAAGGCTCACGAGGGCCGTCTCGCCGGGCTTGTAGACCTGCTTGTCGCACTTCACTTCGACCTTGAGATTTCGATCCTCGCGGTCGATGTTGAGGCGCCGACTTGACTCCATGAATTTTTTATCGTGAACGTATGCCACGGCGACATAGATGTTTGGTGCGTACTCCTTTCGGATCGGCAGCTTCACCATCGTCGAATCCGAGGTCATTGGCACGACCTGTCGGCTGATCACACCATCCGATTCGAAAGTCACCAGTGCGGAGCCGCCGGGTTTATCGGTTCGAATCACCGCCTTCGCGATGTCGCCTTCCTTGTACTTGCGTTTATCGAGTGTGACTTCTACCGTTCCGTGCGATTCCTCGAACTGGGCCGGAGAGCCTTCCACATACACGTAGGTCTGGTCGACGATCTTATTTCCACGCTTGTCTTTCGAGGTCGCGCGAATGGTGATCGAGTCCGCCTTGTTCACTGGAATCGGAACGTGGACGGTGCCGTCCGCGCCGGTCGTCACTTGGAAAACCGACTTGGGAATGAACACTGCCTCGCGCTTGGTCCACGCCTCACGGCCGACTTCGATCGCGACCGGTTGGTTTGCGAGCGGAATCGACGACTTCATCGGATCCGAAGTTTTCACGACCAGATCGACGGTGTCACCCGTGGTGACCAATGGGTTCGTGACTTGCAGCGAGAGGTGATGATCGCCTCGGCAAACCGGCACGTGTCCTTCGCCATTGAAGAACTTCGATCCGTCTTCGCTGATGCTCACGCTCACGTCGTAGTTGTAATCGCTGGCCCAATAGTCGGGATCATCTTCGGCTCGGGTTGGGAACTTGATGACTGCCTTACCCGCCGCGTCGGTCACAGCTTCGATCTCTTCCGAGTACTCACCCGAGTGGCTGGAGTAGTAGCGATGGTCATAACCGTAGTCGTCGTCGGTGTCCGCTTCTTCGCCATCGAACGTCCAACGGGACGATCGATAGATGCTGGCTTTCACCTTGGCGCCGACCACCGGTCCGCCGTAGTAGTACTTACACTCCACCGTCGCCGACGCCTGATCGCCCATGATGTAGTACGGCTTGTCCGACTTCACCTCGATTGAATATTCGGGCTTACGGTAAGCAACTACGTTTGCGTAGATGGCGCCCTTGCCGTCCTTGGTCTGGCACGATACATGGTACGGCCCTGGTTTCGCTTCTTTACTCGTGGTGAATTTGCCACTGAAGGAGCCATGCGCGTTGGATTGCACGGTCATCGATTCGAGAACATTGTCGTCGGGATCTTTGATCTGAATCTTCACCGGGCCCGCCTTGGGCAGCCGGTAGCCGTCCTCAGACTTCTCGCGGATGATTCCCTTAAAGTTCACCTCGTCGCCGGGGCGATAGGCCGGTCGCTCGCAGTAGCCGACGATGCGCAGTTTCTCGTTGTCGACTTCGCCGTCGCGGTAGCCGATGAACGCCACCGAGGTCTTGGTTTGAGCCACGACCAGGGCGTGGTAATCCTTGGTCTTCGGAACCGTTACATCGAGCAATCCTTCGTGGTTTGTCCGGCCAACCGGTTGGAGCTTGCCGTCTTTCAGGAGCGAAATCTCCGCGCCTTCTACCACTTCACCTGTCTTGAGGTGCGTGGTGTAGCACAGCATTTTGCTTCCGCTCGTCTTCGTCACCAGTCCTAGGTCGGATACGTATAGCGCCGTGCCGGCTTGTTCCTTACCTGAGGTGCAGGCGATAAAGTACACACCGGTTTCCAAGGTTCCCACATCGACCGAATCGATGAATGCCCCTTCGGAATCCACCTTCTTCACCGAATGCTCGAGGTCCCGAACATGCTCGCACGATCCCTCGAGCTTCTTTAGGTCGCTTGGATCTTCTTGGCTGATCGGCGACAGAATCTTTTGTAAGCTGCCTGCCTTCTCGATCTGCGCAAGAGAAACACGGTAGAGGCCCATTTCGACCTTGGTCGACCCGGGCAAGAATCCATGCAGTTCGATCTTCGGTTTTTCGTCAGACGTGAAAACCTTTTGGCTGCAATACAATCGCAGATACGGATCGTCCGGTTCGGCCTTCAGATCGACCACCAGCTTTTTCGATTCGTCGACCGTGATGGACTCCTCGTGGGTTTTGTGCGATTTGGTCGTCGCCTGGATATTGTAAGTTCCGGTCGCGACTCCACGGAATGAGAAGTTTCCGTTCTCGTCGGTCTCCACGCCACGGCTTCGCATCGTGTCGTCGTCGCCGAAGAGAGGCGAAATCGTCACGTCTTCGCCCGCCAGGGGCTTGCCGTTTTCTTTCATCACCAGTCTGCCCGAGATCGAACCGACAGGAGTTTCTTGAGTCACGCCATAGGTCACGATGAGCCCGCAGAAGAGCACACCGACCACGAGTCCAAGAAGACGCTTCACGCCGCCACCTCCTTCTTCGCAGGTCGAGAGAGCAAGGCGATGACACCCGCCATTGCGATGGTGATCACTCCCGCGATGATGAAGAATTTCACCTTCTCGTCGCGGCTAAAGTTGGTCCAGTTTTCGAACCGGTCGAGGCAGAAGACATGCACTCCGACGAGACCTGGCGCGATCGCGATCGGCACGAGCGACTGTTCGGCTCGGAGAGCCGAGACGATGCCCGAGATTCCAAGTCCGGCCACAAAGCCGGTGACGCCGCGATGGCCAAGCATCACCTCGACGAAAACGCAGGCCGACACGAGCAGCAGGAACCACAGCGAGGAATTCACGCTTTCTTTCCACTTGGCTGGCATCGCTTTATCGAGCGGCAGCAACGGCACCACGACACCCAAGAAGACGCCGAGCAGGATGAAGTGCTGGCCGATGTCGAGCGAAGTTGTGTACCCACTGTCCGCTTTTTGCAGCAGACGAATCAGAACAATTCCGAACACCGTCGATGCGGTAAGAACTGCGGTCTTGTTTCCTGCGGCGAAGAGGATGGTAAGCATCGCGACTAGGGCCGCCGACACACCGGCGACACGATAGAAGGAGTAAGCCACCGTCGCCATAGATACGGCGATGATGCCCGCGATGACCAATCGAAGGACATCCCGCTCGTCGTCGGGCGCGAGCCAGTTCAGGACCAGCGCGGTAATCGCGCCAAGCCCAACCGCGTTTGCGAGCGGCGCCGCGTCGATGCGCTTGGCGAGTACGAATCCGGCTGCGGCAATCAGGATGGCCACACCGATTGGTCGAACCCAATCCACCTTGGCGGGAAGCAGCTTCACGGCGATCATTCCCAGCAGTGCCGAGAGACCAAGCAAACTGCCGGAATCGATTGAAGCGGGAACGTTTTTGTGTCCAGCGCCAAAGAAGTCAGCGGCGACGAGCGTGGTTCCGACGATCGCGGTTGTTAGACTAATTCTTCCGGTCAGGGTTACAACGCCGATTGCCAGTCCTGTGAGCAAGGCAAACTGCCCCTCGGCGATGGCATTTGGGGGGAGAAAGTGTAAGAGGGTCGAGGCGACAACCGCCACACCTATTGGAGCGACAAGACCGCCCAGAACTTCGGCAGCGTAGATGGCCAACGCGCCAACCGTGAGTCCGCTTGCGAGGGCGAGTCGATAGTGGGCTTGGCCGAATTTGAGGGCGAGCGCCGCCACGATGATCGTCGTGACAATGAGTCCGACAGTAGCGGGCAGGGAGGGACGAATGCGGGCGACATCCTTGCCGTCCGATACAAATCGGGCGACGACGGTAAGGGCCAACGCGGCAATTACAAGAACGATAGTCACAGAGACACCACTGGATCCGTCCGGTGCCTCCACTAGTCATCAAACGACTATTCGTTTGCCCCCACATCTTAGCCTAGGGACAGGATTTCAATTCGTAAGACGAACGAACAATATCATTTGTTATGGAGAATTTTTAAAATATTTTTCGTGGTCGTTCTGGAGGTGTGTTCAACTGCTCGGATCGCTGCCTCGTTAGCTACGGAGGAGTAGGAAAATTGGCGTAGAAATGCCGCGCTACAGAAGGTTCAAGACCTCTTCTGGGAGCATAGGCGTCTCGCCTGTGTAAGAGAAAGAAATCAAGGGCTGGAAGCCCTCGCCCCCAAATGACCTAACTCGCGGTAACGGGAATGCCGCTCAGAGGCTTCTTCGCTACGAAGTCTCGCTTGATCTCGTTGTACAGCGAGTCGCGTTCCACCGGAATTCGGTCGACTTCTTCGATCAGCCGAACCATGTTTGACCGGGTCAGGACCTGCTTCTTATTGCCAAAGTCGCCGTCTTTGTACGTGATCTCGTACTCGTGCACAAAGCCGTCCGCGTCGTCCGCGCCGTACCAAAGCGCCATCTGGGTGACCGGGGCGCTGTTCATGATCCAGAAGCTTTTGATATGTTCGAAGTTGTCGAGCATCAGCCGCGTAACCGCGATGCCACGCAGGTCCATCTCGGCCGTCGGTTTCTGGATGTGCTCCAGCTCGGTCTTCTCAGGGTGGAAGCAAAGCGGCGTCATCGTGAGGAAGTGGCCGGTTTCGTCCTGGAGTTCGCGTAGCTGCATCAGGTGTGACACTCGCTCTTCGAGGGTCTCGATGTGCCCATACAGCATCGTCGCGTACTGCTTGAGGCCAAGTTTGGCGGCCGCCCGGGCGACCTCCTTCCATTCGTCGCCATCGATCTTTCGGCCGAAAAGCTCTTCATGCACGCGGTCGGAAAGGATTTCGATGCCGCCCCCCGGCAGCGAATCCAGGCCCGCTTCCATCAGATCGGCCAGGGCTCGCTCGGCCGAGACGCCGCCTTGCCGCGCGATCTCGGTGATCTCCACCGCCGTGAACGCTTTGACGTGTACGCCGGGCAAGACTTCTTTGACCACCGCGACCAGATCCATGTAGTACTGGTACGGCAGGCGAGGGTTGATGCCGCCGACCATGTGAATTTCGGTGAGGTCCGCGTCGCGGTGCCATTGCAATCGCTCGCGCACTTCCTCGATCGACATCTCGTACGGCGCGGGACCGCCCTTCTTGGCGTAAAACGAGCAGAACTTGCAGAACTTGTTGCAGATGTTGGTGTAGTTGATGTGCTGGTTGGCGACGAAGTAGGTCTTAGCTCCATGCCGCCGCTCACGCACGATGTTGGCCATGTAGCCCACCGCACTCAGGTTCTTGCTCTGGTAGAGCCGCATGCCGTCTTCGAAGCTCAGCCGGGTGCCCTCGTCGACTTTTCGGTAAATGTCGATCAGTTCCGGTCCAACGATCTTCTCTGGCGCGATACTCACAATGGTTCCTATGCCTATTGTACCGCCGAAGTTTCAATGATTGTTGAAAATAGCTGTTCGCTTTGAGCTTTTAGCGTTTAGACCTAGGAGTGAGTGCCAAGCGATCAAGAACATGCTCGAACCCAACTTTGCCGCTTCTTCACTCGTTCCTCGTTTATAGGGATATGCAGGCGAGCCCGAGCATGCCACGACTAATCTGCTCCGCCCGCGCATAACCGCGTGGGCGGAGCACGAAAGGGCTTTAAGGCACGAACGGACCTGGAATCGTCGTCGCGCTCGCGCCGGTGCTGCTCACAATTGTGATCGTCGAAGGAACAAACGACGAAACAAACACCGTGCCGCCATATCGCCCGCCACTGCCATTTTGCACTTCTCCGATGAGTCCACCCAAGTTGTTGTAAGCAAACAGGTGGGCATTGTTATTGGTGCTTCCAGCCTTAATGAGGAGAGTGCAGTACGAAGAACCAGGCGACATCAATGAATAGAAGCATTTGTCGATCTTGATGGTCTCGGTGGAACCGCCGCCACCACCACCACCGCCGCCGCTGAATGACGCACTTGCGCTCGTTGCTGTTGTTGAGAATACGACCGTAGCCAGAAATGTTACGGCGATTGCGTTTCTATAATTTCGAACCATAAAGAACCCTCGCGAGGTCGTCATTGAACTCGCTTAGGTACAGATGAGCCATTGGGAGCTTACGAAAATACTCATCGCAAAACAATGTCCTGATACTTTACGACAGAGAGGCAAGCCACTTCGTGGGCGGGGCAGGTGCATCCACCTCCACCCAACCAGTCCTGGCATGTTCAGGCGAACACTGCGAAGGATGAGCTGGGAGTCTGAGCATGGAACCGGTTACTTTGAACGGTCGCATTTCCTACGATGCCGTGACTAAAACGCATTATAACACTCATGGCAATCCATAACATGCTCAAATCCCAGCTTCAAGACCACCCCCACCGGTTCGCTCAGTCCTCCCAATCCACAAAGGCACAATCCAACATCGCTCACCGACACCCCCAGGGGTGGAGCGTGGTTAGTGCCCTTTGACGAACTTGGGCAACGCTTCAACTTAATCCTAAATCCTGAATCCTGAATCCTGGCGCCTAGTACAGCCACCGCTTACACACATCGTGCGAGTAAGCGATCACGGCCAAGTTGTGCGTTGTCTCGCCTGCGAGGTACCCAAAAGCCCGCTGGCCCGACAAGGCGTCGTGCTTCTTCCAGAAGTCTTGTACCGGGATGTCTTCCGTATCGATGAGTTGCCGAATGTAGTCGCGGGCATCGCCGCGGCCGAACTCCATCAGCAGCCATTCCACTGCCGTCGAGTGGTCGAACATCGGGGCGGTCCGCTCAAAGATTCTCCGCCTAAGATGGTTGGGAGAAGCCAACAGTTCGAGATAGGGCAGCAAATCTTCCTTGAACGTTCGCGTGATCTCGGTGAGAGAGTCTTCGGTCGCCACATTCCAGATGTCGTGAGTGGGGATGGTTTGCACGAGCCCGATGTTGCCGGACACGAGCGAGACCGGCGGGCGACCCGCCGTGGGCCAATAGCGGCTTCGAACCTCTCGCAGCCCTTCGTTGCACACGTGCAAGTTCAGCGAGATGGGGAGGTAGGTTCCGCGGACCGGATTTGGACCCAGCCGAACGAGAATTTCTTCGATGACGACGCCATCGCGCCGCTCGATCAGCGGTAAGCCGCCATTACGGAAGAGGCGAAAATCGTATCGCTGCAAGAAGCCCGCGAGGAAGTGAACCGCGCCATGGAACGTGGATTGAACCTCGAGGGATCCCGGTTCGCCCAGGTCCTTGACGAAGTTGGGGACATCGACCGGCGTGTTCCAAACGGTGTCCCACTCGGATTGCGTTTTGAATCGCCGCTGGACTACACCAAACATCGCGCGCTCCTATCCGCCTTGAGTGATGGGTTCGCCCAATTTGAAGTGGTCGAGGCTCTTCTTACGTTGCCAGATCGTGGCGCCGTTGCCATGAACCGTAATTCGTTCGTGGCCGATTCCGGCGGGCCCGCCGACGATGGTCTCACTGGCAGCATCGCTGATCGCCACCCCACCGACAGGGCACTCCTTTTGGAGGTGGGCGGCGATATCGATGACCGACGCGAAGTTGATGGACGCCATGTTGCCCGCCTCGGGCGCGAGGACTTGCCCGGTATGGATTCCGGCTCGAAGCTGTAGCGGCTGGTCGATCTTGTTGCGGAAAGCATTGAATTCGACCAAGCCGGTTTGAATTCGTTTGGCGGCATGGAACGCGTTTTGAGGATGTTCAAACGCAACAGTTATGCCATCGCCTGCGGTGGAGTGGATATGGCCCTGATACCGCTCGGCCATCTGCTCCACGTACTTGTGGTACTCGGTAAATGTGAACTCGACGGCGAGCGGGTCCGCCTCCAATTTCATTTTGGTTGAACCCACGACGTCGAGGCTGAGGAACGTCGCGGCTTGCTGGCCCTCGCGGAGCTGATCTTGCAGGTCCACGAGCTGCTTCAGCAAGTCTTGGCGAGCCGAGTTTCGGTCTGTCTTTGTTGTGCTCAGTTTGCGGTTCGGAGAGAAAGCGCGATTCAGCACGGCTCCAGCTGCGGCGCATCCCGCGACAATGGGGAAGATGAGGGGCGGCGGAAAGTTGAGTCCACGGATGAGCAGGACCATGAAGAACAGGCTGCCGAGGATGAAACTCACGCCACCAAAGATTGCCCCAGAAATCGCGGCAGATCGGGCGGATTTGGCCACGATAGCGTTGTAAATCGCGCCGAACGACACAACGATCGCGATGGTCTGAAAAACGCTGTAATGAGACTGGAGCGCGAACCCTGTGATGGAGTCGAGCTTAAAACCGATCGACATGAGCAAAGCGAAAACCGTGCCCAGCATGCCCGAGCTCACGTATCGCCGCGTATCGCTATCGAGTGAAAAGTATTGCGTGCGAAGGCGGTCGACGAAATTTCGACCGGAGATGGTGCTTTGCTCTTGTTCGAGGAACTTGATGTATTCCTCGGAGACGCCGGTCGCTTCGGAGATGGCGTAGTATTCGTCCGAGTCGAGGGCCGAGCCTTTGACGTCGCGCAAGCGGTCGGCAAGCTGAAGGGCTTGCAAGACCATGGGATCGCGCATCATTTCTCGCGCTTCGGATCGCTCTAGCTGACGCACTTCTCCCATATAAGAATTGTACTCCCCGCCTTTCCCATCGGTTTAAAAGAAATACGGAACCGTACGTTTCGTACGATTCCGTATCATGCTTTGGACTTATCGGTTCGATTAAGGAACGGTGCAGCCTTCGGCCAACAGATCTGGATCGATCGGGTTGTTCAGATCGTCCACGTCGCCGAACGGAGCTACGAGGATTGGCTTTGCCAGGTAGTAGTCCGTGTTGACATAGGATGAAGCCGAGAGGAGCGGAAGACAAGTCTGTCCGACACCCGTGAGTCGCCACTGCATTCCGGTCTGATCGAACGAAACGGCGACCGGAGTTCCGGACGAGTTTCGGTTGAACAGATAGTCTGGGGACGTTGTCTGGACCGACAGGGTCGAGTCGTGTCGCATCAGTCGGAAGACCGTATCCGGAAGCGTATCGTTCACGATTTGGAATCGAGCGACCGAGGACGGCATAGCGGCTCGGAAGCTGCCATCGTAGGTGGTCGTCGCGGGGCCAAGGTACACGCCGTTGACGTCGTAGAAGTACATCGTCACGTTCGGAACTGGCAGGTGCGTTACTCGGTTGAGGATCGAACCAATAATGCGGATCTGACGCGGTCGGACCGAGTAGGAGACTGAGTAATCCTGATCGCTGAATCGTGCCGTCACAACCTGCGAGATATCGGATTGTCGAGTCGAAGCCTGGAAGATGCCGGTATTCGAGGCGATAACGCCATAAGTCTGGGTCGTATCGCTAACCCGCCAACCTTCCGGGGTAACGACCACTCGTGCACCCGATTGGGTGTATCGAACGAGCTGGAATTGAACCTGCTCGCCCGTTCGAATGTTCATCGGGTCGCCGAAAGTTGGCAAGCCAGAACCGGGGAAAAATCCCGCAGTGTAAATCATTTCCACTTTCGGAGAACCAACAAATGGGTCGGCCGTACCACCGGGTCCCGTCACTGGAGTTCCGTTGCCTGCGCACCCTATCAAGTAAAGTCCAAACGCAAGCGCACCAAGCATCCGCAATTGCTTCATCGCGCCTTATTATGCCAAGAATTTCCCGGTTTGTGTACTAGGAAAACGTATTTTTTTAGTTACATCCATCCGGAGGAGGAGGTGGCGAGGCATCGAAGGTCGAGTAGAACACGACATTGGTAAGCAAATTGGACGTCACACCGTTTGTGAGGGAAGGCAAAGGCGCCGTACAACCGGCAACGAGCGTGGAGTAATTCAGTCCATTGTAAGCAAATTGTCGGACGTAGCTGGAATTCGGGAATGTGGCGGAAAACTTCACTGCAGTGGTTGGAACGCTCATACGAATCGTTCCGTCTCCACCCACCAAGCCGGTAGCTACTTTGGTGCCGCTGCTGTTCAGGGCATCGATCTCGACGCCGATGGCGGGGGCACCATTTGTGAACCGTCCACGACCCGCGATGACCGCTGCCGGAGCGACGACTCGAATTGGCGACGTATAGGAATTGCCATCGTAGGTGACGTTGACCGAACCGAAGTTGCCGGTAGGCGAAGCATCGGCTGTGAAGAGTCCCGCTACCGTGAGCGATCCGCCCGGGAATCCGGTCATGGACCAATTGTTTGTGGGCAAGACTACGCGAGGCTGGCCAACGGTTCCAGTATCCACGCCCGTCAATCGAAGCTGAACATGCTCGTTGACAAAAATATTCGTAGGATCGACAACCGTCGTTGTTCCATCGATTAAGGCTTCGAGCCGAACGCTGACGACCGGGCCGACGATTTGATTCGACGCCGGGCCACCGCCGCCACATGCGACGAGAACTAGAAGCATGGCCCCAAGCAGGCACATTGTTAACGCATGTAGATACTTCATTTTCCTTTTGCTTTCTTAACCAACTCGCTCCGCCAAAGGTATGGAGCCAATTCATCCAAAGTCCGGACCGTAAATCCGCCTTTAGATGGTACGACAATTTGGCAGGATTTTATGTCCGGAGCGAACTCGTTTAGGGCTTGAATGCAGATTCCACACGGAAATCCTGCGTCTTCGGTGAACACCGCCACGGCCCGAATCTCGGTGTCTCCGCCCATGATCATGTTGCCGAGCGCAACCCTTTCGGCGCAAATCGTGGCACCGTACGAAGCGTTTTCGATGTTCGCTCCTTCGTAAATGTTTCCCGATTTGGATAGGATTGCCGAACCAACTTTATACATACTGTAAGGTGCGTACGCCTTCTCACGGGCTTCTTTCGCACTTGCTAACAGGTTGGTCGCTTCCTCGTTACTTAAAGGTGACAATCGTGACTCCTTGACCGCCTTCGGTGGCGTCTCCATCCCGGACCAACTTCACATCCTTATGTTTGCGAAGATACTCCTGGGTAATTTGGCGGAGAATACCTTCGCCCTTTCCATGCACGACGCGAACCCAAGGAACGTTTCCTAGGATTGCGTCGTCGATGAACCGCTCAAGTTCCTGCAGGGCTTCTTCCGCTTGTTTCGCAGCGTGATTTCAGTCTTGGCCCCAAGGGTTTTAGCGAGTCCAACTTGGTGGCGGTTCGATCGTGCGGGCGTTGGCTTGAGGTTCGTCGGCAAGAGCTTTCGGACATCGATCTTCATCTTGATCGCCCCAAGCTGGACCATCACGTCTCGTCCGACGCCATCTTCCAAAAGGGTTCCGTTTTGCTGCATTCCCAGCACTTGCACGATATCGCCCTTTTTGAATTGATGCTGCACCGTCGCTTCTTTCGGCTTGTCTTGGTTCTTGAATTTGCCCGAGACTCCGCGTCCAAGTTCATCGAGGGCCCGTAAATCTTGTCTAGCCTTTTGAATCGCTTCTTGGCTGCCGCCTTGCTTCTTGATCCGCTCCATGATGTCGTCGGCCTGGATTCGGATTTCTCTTAGCGTGCTTTCGATGGCGTCATGGGCGCGTTCGTTTGCGCGCTTGCGGGCGTCTTCGGCATCGCGCATTTTGCGTTCGGCTTGCTGTTCGCGTTCTCGCAGTTCGGCGATGCGTCGGTCGGCTTCGCTTTGGGCGACTCTCGCCTGCTTCTGAGCGTTCTCCAGGTTCTGCAGCATCTCGGCGACATCCTTGTGCTGCTCGTCCAGACTCTCTTCGGCCTTGGCGATGATCTTCTTATCGATTCCGTATCGCTCGGCGATCTTGAGGGCCTGACTGGCGCCGGCCGCGCCGAGGATGAGCCGGTAGGTCGGCATCAGCGACTTCGAGTCGAACTCCATCGAGGCGTTTCGGAAGCCTTCGTTGGAGAAGGCGAACGCTTTGAGTTCGCCGTAATGGGTGCTTGCGAGGACGGCCGCGCCCCCTTCGTGAAATTCGAGGAGAAATGCGCGCGCCAGGGCCGCGCCTTCGGCGGGGTCGGTGCCGGCTCCCGCTTCGTCGAGCAGCACGAGTGCGCCGGGTTTGAGGTTATTGAGAGCGGAAGCGATGTTCTTGAGGTGGGCACTGAACGTTGACAGCGATTGCTCCAAGCTCTGCTCGTCGCCGATGTCGGCCCAGATTTGGCTGAAGCAGCCGAACCGGCAGTGGTAAGCGGGTGGTAGCATGCCGCACTGGAGCATGGCAACGAAGAGCCCAACCGTCTTGATCGCGACGGTCTTGCCACCCGTGTTGGGCCCGGTGATGACGACCGACGCTCCCGCCGCGACTTCGATATCCAGCGGCACCGCCTTCTCACGATTTAGGCTTGGGTGGCGTCCACCCTTGATCACGATCTTCGCGCCATGAAGCCTTTCGGGAACGCCCGCTCTCATCTCGGAGGCGAGCCTCGCTCGACCGATGATGAGGTCAAGCTCGCCAAGTTGGTTGACGGATTCGACGATTCCCGTCGCCACCGAGCCAACCTTTTGCGATAGCATCTTGAGGATCCGCTTTTCTTCTTCGGCTTCCTGGGCTTCGATCTGCCGGGCCGCGTTGGCTGCGTTCAGAACGTCTTCGGGTTCGAGGAACACAGTCGACCCAGTCGCGCTCGTGTCGTGCACGATGCCCTTGATCTTGCCTTTGTGGTCGGCCTTGAGGGGGATGACGTAGCGTCCGTCGCGAACGGTGTAGATGGGATCGCTCAGGTAATCGCGATATCGGCCGGTGGTGTAGGACTGGATGCGCTCGACGATCTTGGCCTGGGCCGCCCGTTTCTGGATTCGAAGGCTCGCCAGGGTTTGCGAGGCCTCGTCTCGAACCGCGCCATCTCCATCGAGGCTGTACAGAAGTTCCCTTTCCAGCTTTGGCTCCGTGGTCAAGAGTTCTGAATAAGTAGAAAGCAATGGAGTGGGTGTCGCTTCCAAGTACGACTTCATCGACGCCGTCGCCGCCAGGGCAAATCCTATCTTATAGAGGGTGTCTCCGGGCAGGGTGCTTCCCTTCGCCGCCAGCTTCACCGGACCTCGGACGTCGAAGACACCGGTCAGCGAAGGCGGAGGGTTCTTGCCGAGGAGGTCGAATGCCTCGAGGGTTTGGTCGATGAGGACCCACACAGTTTCCTCGTCGAATTCGGGCATGACACTCGTGGCGACGTCCTGACCCATCTCGGTTTGGCAGCACGAAACGAGACGATCTCGGATCGCCTGGAAGTCCAGTATTCGGAGCGCGCGTACCTCTCGCATGTCCTACTCGTTAAGTATGATAGAGTTATGATTTCCGCAGTAGCCGTCGCCTTCCTGCTTGCCCAACCCCGCCTCGCCGATACCGTGACGGTTCCAGTCGATCAGGACGTGTGGGTGTATCCACACGCGGGCGAACCGGCCAGCGATTCAGCATTGCGAATTTGGGGAGTCGAGGGCAAAGCAGTGGCGGCTAGTCCGACCGATGCCGAAGAATTCAGTTACGGATTTCTCCGCGTGAGCCTGACCAATGTTGCTACGGACAAAAAATTGGTCGGAGCATCGTTATACCTCACCGCCGCGAATGCGATGGATGCCCTTCCCGAACCCAAGGCGTATCCGCTCGAGGTTCGACCGCTGAGCGCTGGGTTCACCGAGAAAGATTGGACTTACGAGTTGAGCGCGAAGGTGTTCCCCTCGGCGACGGTAATTTACGGAACCGGCGTGCCGCTTTCGGCGAAGGACGACAAGGGCGAAGTTTCGTGGCATTTCGATATCGACCTGCTGGGCAAGGATTCCAAGTTCAAGGCTGATTTCGAGGCGGCGCTGAAGGACAAGAAGCCGTTGCACTTTGCGCTGACAAGCCGAATCAATCCGGGTGAACTGGGGCGCGCAGCGGTGTATAAGGTTTTTTCGCGAGACAACAAGGACGAAACGGTTCGTCCGAAGCTAGTCTTGAAGTTCGAGTAGTTCCTCACGGTCCCTAACTACAGTCGTTGGCGCTGGCAGGCTCTTTATTGTTGCGTACGTGGTCTGCTCCATCTCCTCGATCGCGTCTGAGATCGCGCGGAGTTGGTCAGTGAGCGTGATCGTTGCGCCGAACGATTCGACTTTCTTCATGATGTCGGTGAGCTGCTCTAATAGGCCGTTTACCTTGGCGAGGCTGTTGCACACTTCGATCGCTTCCGGGTCAGAGTCGACCATCTTTTGCCACGCCTTCTTCTCCATTCCCTTCGGTCGGTATGAACCGTGGATTGAGAACAGGACTTCGCGCATCGCTCGGTCAGTAGCTTGCACGACATCGGCGTGGAGCTGAGAGCCGAGAACATTCTTTGAGGACGGAGTTTTGAGCCAAGTTTTGATGCGGAAGAAAGAGTCGGCCACACCTTCGAGTCGGCGAGCGACGGCGGGATGCATCCGCTCGGCCAGGCTCCGATTCTCCATGAATTTCTTGAGTTCCTCGATGTGCTTGAGATAGGTGAGGTGGAGCGGATCGCGGCGAGAGAGGCGGACCTTTCGGCCAGACTCTAGTCGGCGAAAGATTCCGCCGGATATCCAACCGGCCAGAAAGAGAATTCCGACAATGCGAACCGGAGTGTGGGGGTCGATCGCGAATCGGCCCAAGAGGACCGCGGCGGCAAGGAAAGCGATGACTCGAAGGACGCCATTGGGATTGAACCTGTAAACCTTGGTCGCGCGATTTTCGGCCTCGCGCAAGAATGCCTCGAACCTTATTAAGCTGTTGGGCATCTTGGACACGATCACATTTTATCCACGGATCGAGCAGGAGGTTTGGTTGCGACTATTTCTTGTCGAGCCAATAACTCATGTGAGCGAAGTCGGTGTAGGTTCCCTCGTGGTGCAATGCCCGCGGCTCGTGGCCCCACTGTTCGAACCCACATGCGACATATAAGCGCACCGCCGATTCTTGGCAGGTCGAGACGGTGAGCGAAATCTTCTCCAGGCCCTCCAGGTTCTTGCTTTCCTCAAGCAGAGCTTCGACCAATCGTCGACCGATTCCCAGGCCTTGAACCCGCTTCGTCACGTACATGGCGACCAAGAACGCGCCGTGGCAGAACTTGATCTCGGTCGGTCGATAGAGTGCGACAGTGCCAACCAACTCGTCGCCGTCCCACGCGCCGACGGTGAATCCGGCGTTGGGCTTTCGCGTGAGCTGATCGCGAATCTCGTCGACAGTCTTTTTGGCGAAGGTCTCCGAGTCTTGGCCGAACGCGAGCGGCTCGGCCACCAGCATTTCCTTTCGCAAGGTCTGGTACGCCTGCGCGTCGTCCGCGGTCATGACTCGGATGTCCATACCGTATTGTGACGCAAGCGGCTAGAACTGCAAGTTCGGGAAAAAGACTTTGGCTCGTTCGATGGCTCCGCTGGGGAACTTGAGTTGCGATTCCGCTGCGACCATGGAGTCCACATACAGTTTGGCCATTGGATAATCCTTTTCGGTTTGGGCGATGACCGCCAGCCGGAGAAACGCCAACGGAACAAACTCGGCCTTGCGCACCGGGCAGGCGAGCGCCATTTGTAATTGTTCCTTTGCCTCTTTCAGTTTGCCTTGCACTCGAAGGTTGCCCGACAACGTGAACCGAAGTAGAAACTCAGTACCGGCTTTGTCGGGGCTGGGCAAGTTTTTGAGTTCATCTTCTAACAATCCGTTCGCGGTGGCTCGCTTGCCGAGCATGGCTTGGAACAGATCGACCTCGGCATAGACGCGATTTGCCTGCCAATACTCGTCCATCTCGGGAGTCGAGTGGAGAGTTTCGTGATCGGGGTCGAGGGCGGCACTGAGCACCGGGCGAGACTCGTCGATGACGATCGTTTGCGATTCCTGATTGAAATCCACCCACTGAGTTTTCGTGTTTCCATCACGCGTGGTGACCACAAGCGGCAGATGCATATGGAACGTTGGCGCCTTTTGGTGAAGGTCGATTGTTACCTTTCCATTGGACTGGCTGAATCTGGTCCATACCGTCGGAATGCCCGGGCGTTCAAACCATTCTTGGCGGAAGGTCTTGAGATCGACTTTCGTGTTTAACTGAAGATCTTCCCAGAACCGATCCCACGAAATCGCACCCCATCCATAGCGCTTCGTCACTCCCTTGAGAGCCCGTCGAAACGCATCGTGCCCCATGGTTTGGGCCAAGGTTTCCCATGCCAGGAAGCCTTTGCTATTGGCGAGGAGATGGTGCAAATTGGCGAACTCACCGCCGACGGCAGAAAGCGGATGGTCGCGTTTGGTAACCCCGAAGGCCATCACGCCCGAAAAGCATTGCCAATCGCTGTAGCCCGGGTAACCGTTGATTCGGTACTGCTTGGCCAGTTCCACGCCTTCGAGTTCGCGAACGGTTTGGAGCGAGCCGTACTGCGCCAAGGCCTCGCTAAGGGCGAAGTCGCCTTTGTCGCCTTCGCTTTGAACCAGGTTGCCCCACCATTGGTGGCTCATTTCGTGGCCGAAGTACGCTCGGTTAAATCCGGCATCGATGCTGTTGGTGTCGCCAAACATGAAGCCTTCGAACGATGCGCCGGTGAACCCGAGCTGCGAGGAGTCGGGCGAGGGGGTCTCGATGATTGAGAAGTCGGGAAACGGATACGGACCAAACTCTTTCTCTAGCACGGCCAGGTTCTCCGCACATCCCTTGGCGAATCGCTCATTGTCCTTGCGGTCGGAGAGCATGAACACGGTGACCGGCACTTTGCCCGGCAGACGGGTGACGTGGAATGGGGCGGCGGCGAAGGTGAGCACCGACGGATTCTGCACTGTGAAAGCCGATATCTTTTGCTGTCCTTGTTTGGTATATCCGAAGTCGGCGCCAGTGGCCTTGACGATGAAATCCATGGGCCCGGAGAAGCTCAGGTTGCCGAGCATCCGCCGCGAATCGCCAAAGACCGGATACCAAAGGGTGTTGTATCCGCCGCAGAAACATTCGCGGGGATCAAGCATGTAAACATTCCCCTGCGGCTTTTCGCTGGAGTATTCGAACTTGAACTCTTTACAGCCGTTGGTGGGAACCGAATACCATTGCTCGTGTCCATCGAGGGTGCCTTTCGTCACAGGCACTTCGTTGTCGATGTTCTTACCACAGGCGATGACCTTGGGCATCGACATGGCATCACCAAGTTGAAACTTGAGCGTTTGAGTTTTCAGAAATGAATCCGGAACCTGGATTCGACACGAGATGTGCATGCTCGATTTGGCCGGATCGAGATCACACGAGAGGTTGATGTGAGGCACCGTGGTTGCCGTGCCGAGGAGAAGCGAGATCATGGTTCCAGCATGGTCGTGTGGGTCGGTCTTTGTCTTGTACGATTGAAACTATCGGTCGGCCAGGCGACGCAGTTCACCCGGCGAAAAGCCCGCGTAACGGGCGAATTCATGGGTCAGATGGCTCTGGTCGTAGTAGCCCGAATCAAGCGCGATTCCCCCTAAGGTTTCGTCCGAGCAAATCAGCAATTGGCTAGCTCTTCTTAGTCTCTCGTTCCTAAGGTGATCCCCGATGGAGAGTCCGGTAGTAGCGCGGAACACCCTTGCAACGTAAACCGGGTGTTTGCCAACTTGTTTGGCGATGGTGGACAGGGTCACGAGACCGTTATCGATGCAGGATTCTATCGCCTCGAACAACGGAGTTTTCGTTCGCTGTTCCTTGGCTGGAGGCTCTTCGATGTTCACGCATCGGGCGGGCACACGCCCGAAGATGTTCTCGTGAACGAAGAGCGCAGGATAGTACACCTCGTCTCCCGGCAGCCGCAGGAAAGCGTCATTGGCAGTGCGCTCGAAGTAGGCGCCTTCCTTCAGAATCGCCAGGTGAGGGTGGGTGTGGGCGTGCATCGAAAGATGCGATCCCGCCGCATGCGTCGTCTCGGTGATGCGCGTGCCTTCGCGCACGTAACTGTCGACGGTTTGTCCACAATGGATCGACTCGAAGACCTGCACCTTATGCTCATTCTACACGTCTAGGCGTCTTAACAATTCCTTCATAATCTGCCCCCAAACTTCATGAAAGTCATGGTCGGTCTCCTGTCCTTCCTCGCCGCTTCTCTTCCGACTCTTCAGCAAGATCCGGTCACTTACTCGTTCGCCTTCTTTGGCTGTAACCGAGTGGACAAAGCCGACTGGCACAAGAAGAAGAATCCGAGTTCGGCGAACCTGCCTCAGCTTCATCAGAGCTTCAAGGATATTTCGAACATCTCGCCGATGCCGAAGGCGCTGTTCATGACCGGTGATCTCGTTCTTGGTTATAAAGACGACAAGGGAGAAGAGGTTCGCAAGCAGCTCGACGCATGGCTGGATGAGTATAAGAAGTCGCCTCTGAATGGCAAGATCACGATGGTTCCGCTCTCCGGGAATCACGAGATGAATCGAAAGGTGGACGACAACAAGGTTGCAAGTCCTTACACTACCGAGGTTTGGAACGACTGGATTCGCACCAATCACTTGCCGCCTGCGGTGGGTAATGGTCCCAAGCCGGGTGGTCCCGACCACGTGACCGACGACCAGTCGCTGCTGAACTTCTCGTTCGATGCAGGCAAGCTGCACTTTATCTGCCTGAACACCGATACACGTGTGTCGACCGATGACCGCATCGGGTTTGTTCCCGCCGCGTGGGCGAAGGCGGACATCGAGGCGGCATCTAAACGTGGTCAAACGATCTTCTTGTTGGGCCACAGAAACGTCGTGGATGGTGACAACGCCAAGGGCGACGCTCCCATCGAGGCTGAGTCGGGCACGGCTCTGATGAAGGCGATGGAGTCGAATCCGAACGTGGTTGGCTATCTATGCGCCCACGTTCACGCTTGGGATGTGAGCCGAATTAACCACGCCCGCGTTTGGCAGGTGATCGCCGGGAATGGTGGCTCGCCTCTCGAGAAGACGTGGGAGCCGAAGGATGGCAAGACGTTTGGCTTTGCCGTGATCGAGGTTCATAAGAGCGGGCGTATCGACTTGGTGCCGTACTTCCGTGAAGCGAAAGAGAGATACGACGACGAGGACGTGAAGCCGGCGAAGGCGCAAACGCCTATCGAGTTGGGTCGGCTGGCGAACTCTTAGCCCTTCCCCTTGCTCTTTGGGAGGGGGAAGGGTTGGGATGGGGGTTGCCTATCGAAGGCGATATATGAGCCATGCCCTCGATCCGATACCTAGAACTACCTTCCAAGTTGGAGGAAAGGAATTCCACCAATCAGAAAGGCAGTCACCAATCCCCCGTCTGGCTGCTTCGCAGCTCCATTCCTCACCGGCCCCTTCACCAAGGGGCAGCTTGTTTGGAAAGCGCAAGTGCCGATCGAGCTGGGTCGGCTGGCGAAGTAATTTGGGGGGCGGGGGCTTCCAGCCCTTGCGTCGGACGACGGGCGTCCTCGCCCGTATTCGTCGAATCATCGAGGGCTAGAAGGCTTATTCTTGGCCCCTCTAGCGTCCACTCACCGACAAATGATTCTCCCCTCCAAGCTGGAGGGGTGCCCGTTTGCCATCAATATACGGACGGGTGAGTTCTCGTGCAAACGGGCGGGGTGGATGTCTCATAGTTGCCGGTCATCCACCCCGTCGATCCTGCCGAGTTTTCCTTGCATACCAAAATTTTTCGGAACGGATCGCCACCCCTCCATCTTGGAGGGGAAATTGTTTGGGAGCTGACCGCAAGCCTTCGAACATGTGTCCAACAACGCCTGTCCCTTGGTGGCGAACCGAGGGATTGAGACCAAACTGGAAATGTCCCGAAGCGCCTAGATCTTCGGGCCTCTGAGCAGTCTCAACCCGTTCAAAATAACCACCAGCGTCGAGCCCTCGTGACCGACCACCGCGATGGGTAGCGGCAGGATTCCGATCAGAGAGGTCAACGTTAGCACCGTGATCACGCCGCCGCCGATGAAGAGATTCGCTTTGATGATTCGGTTCGTGCGTTTGCCGAGAGCGATGATCTCGGGGACGGCTTCGAGGCGGTCCTTCATGAGCACGACATCCGCCGCGTTAAGGGCGATGTCGCTGCCGAGCCCGCCCATCGCAACCCCGACGAATGCTTTGGTGAGAGCAGGGGCATCGTTGATGCCGTCGCCCACCATCATCACGTGCTCTTTCGCCGCGATTTCCTCGATGGCCGAGACCTTGTCACCCGGCATGAGCTCAGCTCGATAATTGCTTAAGCCAAGCTCACCCGCCACGCGGGAGGCCGTGCGCTGGTTGTCCCCGGTGAGCATCGTCATATGCTTGAGGCCCATCTTGGTCAGCTTGCTCAAGACCCCCTTGGCAGTGTCTCGGGGTGAATCCTCGAAGCCGAGGGCCGCGAGTTTCCCGTCCACGGCAATGACGGCGACGGTCCAACCGGTGGCCTGAATTTCTTCAATGTGATGTTTGAACTCGTCCGGCATGATTCCGGCAAACATTTTGGGCTGGCCGATCTCGATCTTCCTACCGTCCACGACGGCGCGAATCCCCAGGCCAGGAACGGTCTCAACGTTCGTCGCGGTGAGAGATGCGACGTGGTTCTTGTCGGCGGACTCACGCAGAGCATGGGCGATTGGATGCTCGCTCTGGGCTTCAGCTGCTGCGGCGAGAGCCAGGATTCGCTGGGATTCTTCCGACATGTCGCCCTTGCCGCTCCAACAAACATCCGTCTCCTGGCACTGCGTGGCCGGGTCTTCATCGCAAAGACAAATCTCAACCAACTGCGGCTTGCCGCTCGTCAGTGTTCCGGTCTTATCGAACGTAATGGCGGTGACTTGACCTGCCTTCTCGATGAACTCGCCACCCCGGACCAGGATCCCGTTGCGCGCGGCCCAACCCATGGCGCTCAGGACCGCTGCCGGAACCGAGATCACCAAAGCGCAGGGAGAAAGGGCAACCAAAAGGGTGAGCGAAGTGTAGATCGCGTCTCGAAAAGGGACGTGGAACGCCATCTTGGCGAGGAACATGACCGTGCTCGCGACGAGCACGAACCAGGTGTACCGCTCGCCAAACCATTGGCTTGTCCTTTCACCACTGCCCTGGTTCTCTTGGGCTTGCTCGACGAGGTCGACCACTTTCTGGAGAGTGGAATCCTCGATGGTCGAGGTCGCTCGGAAGTTGAGCCCGAATTCGAGGTTTCGCGCGCCGGCGAGGATGCTCGAACCCGGTTCCATTGGGATCGGAACCGATTCGCCGGTGAGCGCGCTATTGTCGACGCTGCCGGTGCCCGTCACGATGACGCCGTCGACGGGAGCAGTAATGAATCCGGGCAGAACGATAACGTCGCCGATGACGATCTCTTCAACGGGAATTTCGAGCTCGGCGCCATTTCGCTGCACCGTCACTCGCGAAGGTCGAAGTCGGATGAGCGCATCGATCGCGTTGCGAGTGCGCGCCATCGTCATGTCCTCAAGCGCTTTCGAGAGGGAGAAGAGGAAGAGCAGGACGGCGGCTTCGGTGGGACGATTCAGCAATACCGAGCCAACCGCGGCCACAAGCATGAGGGTTTCCACATCCAGCCGACGTTCGCGGAGGGTTTCCCACGCGGCGGGAACTGCTTCGATCGAGCCAAGGACGATGGAGATGTAGGCGAAAACGTGATTCCCAGTAATCGCTGCCAGCAGCAAAAACAGTCCGGCGAACCCGGCGATCCAGATTTGGCGTGGCACTCCCATTCGATTTCTCTTCCTTAGTGTCCGATCTTTGCCAGAGATGATTCAAGCAATTGCAAAAATCTTGCGATGTCGCTTTCTACGACGCTTAGGTTTGGTCTTGTTCGAATTGTCCGGTTTCCTGCACCTAAGAGGAGTAAATTCTCCTCATCCCGCGCGACGCGAATGAGGTCGCGTTTTCTTTCCGCGGTGTCTAACGAGAAGCCTTGATACAGGCCCATTCCACGCACGTTCCAGGCAAAGTCGAACTTGGCGATGACCTCCTTGAGACCTTGATTTAGCAGTTCGCCCAGATGTTTCGCTTTGTCGATGAGCCCTTCCTGGTGGACAATCTCCATTTCGCGGCAGACTCGGACCATGTCGGCGAGGTTGCCACCCCAGGTCGAGTCGAGGATTCCAATGTCGTCGAGCGGCTCGAGCATGTAGACCAGGCCGTTGCCCCACTTCTTGCCACTCGCCACCGCCATGGGAGGAAAAGGAAGGTCGAAGTGGTCGATTGCCCACATTTTGCCGGTCGCGCCGAGACCGGTCTGAACTTCGTCGAAACCGAGGTAGACGTTGTATTCGTTGGTGAGCCGACTAAGTCCTTGGAAAAACTCTGGAAGAGCGACACGGTTTCCGCCCGCGCCTTGGATTGGCTCGACGATGATACCGACGATGTCATCGGCCATATGCCGAAGCACGGATTCAATGTGCTCGAGGCTTCGTTGAACACTCTTCAGATTCTCTTCGTGCTCTCGCTCCGAATGGTATTCGGGAAACTGAAGCTTCATGTTGCCGCCGCTGGCGAGACCGATAAAGTCTTTGGTCGCGACGGGATCCATGGTCTGCGTCACGCCGAGGGCGAACACGGTTCGGCCGTGGAATGCGCGGTCGAAATAGAGAAATCGGCGGCTGCCGGGCATCCGTCCTTCGCGCATGCACTTCTGGTTGTACTTGCTCACCAAGTACTTCATCATGTTCTCGACGGCTTCCGCTCCGGAGTTGACAACGTACACCTCCAGATTGTCGTTTTGCATCACTTCTGGTGCATTTTCATAGACTAATCGGTAGTAGTCGAGGCACTCCTGGGTGATGAAATCGGGGTTGGCGACCTTATTGTTTGCGGCCCTCGCGAGGCGCTTCAGATACTCGGGTTCGTAGAGGCCCGGGTGGTTGTGGCCGATGAGTTTGGAACCGTAGAATCCCGCCCAGTCGAACAGTTCTTGGCCGTCGACAGTGACCAGGGTCATGCCGTAAGATTTCTCAAGATCGATCGCGAATGGCTGCGGTTCGGCGATCACGTACTTGCCAAGTTCGGCCAACATCGAGGCAGACTTCGGGCCGGGAAAAACGTTGGTGGGCACGTAAGATTCTACCTTTTTTGGCCACCCCCTCGCCCCGCTTGCGGGGAGAGGGGGCAGGGGGTGAGGGGCACATGGGAAGAGTGTTACAATGCAGTCGATAGTCGCCATGGGACCCGCGATCTTGATTGCATTGGTCATGTACTTCTTCTTGCTTCCTTCCCGGTACGCAGGAGAACGGTATGCGCCAACGCTGACGGAAAGGTACATCGTTGTTGTCATGGCAGGGTTGGTAGCACTTGCGCTTTACGCCGCCTCGGTCGGTCCTTCAGTCCGATTTCGGTTCGCCGACATCTCTTTCTTTGTCGCGATTGGATTGTTTGTCGTGTACTTCACAACGGTTCCTTTTCGAGCTCTTCTAGGATTCCCGTTTCCAAAGATCGAGAAGACGCTGTTGGTGATTGGCATGCTAGCTATTGTTGGAATGCTCGTGATGTATCCCCTATTTGGTTGGGCTTGAGCTACTCTTTTGTTCTGATCCGAATCTCGGGGCCCGTGCCAATCCACCGGTTCACTCGTACCTCCCTCACCGACTCCTTAGCCAAGGAGTAATTTGGGGTCGCTTCGCTCCTCGGACTTTTGCAGATTCGGAGCAATCCAGGGGTCTTCGCTCGTACCTCGCTACGACACCCTGGCTACTAGCTGTGACCCTCCGGGTCAGGACCGTCGACCCATGATGGAAGGGCTGGGATAGGAGATTCTTTCTCTGACTTACATTTTTCGCATTTTTCTCGCGAATTGAATTACCGCTTCTTTCGTGTCCAATGTTGCTTTTCCTATAGTCATTAAAGACTGCAATTCTTGGACGTGGAGTTTGCTTGGCAATTCATCGCTAAGCCTTGCAAATTGCAAAAGAGAATCTTTGACAATCTTTGCTAAGAGGAAATTTGCGGACTGCCTGGAAGGATTAAACTGACCTGAATGGACGAGCCTGTTTCTTAGCTCTGCCAAGGCTAGGATTTGGGGCCTTACCGTATCGACACCGTTAACCCAAAGATTCGCAACTCCCGCAGCTATATGACCTGTATTTCCACTTTCGACTAAGGAAAGTCGTTCAAGAACCTGCCAGAGACTTAGAAATTCCTCATTAGCTGACGCTACATCGCCAGACCCGGCGTATAGAACTAGCGATTCTTGCAAGACTTGCTTAGGTGAATTCTTTCCCGGCATATCTGACAAGAGCTTAAGCAAGTACCCCATCGTTGCTGGACACTCATCAGGCAGTCGAAGGAATCCAGTTGCAACCCGTGGAAGAAACGCAAATTCCGAATGTTGAGTACCGATTCGAACAAAATATGCTGGGCTCGGCTTAAACTGGTTTGTGGATTTCCTGGGACCTGAAAGAATCCATGGTGGGCCGCTGCTTGCCATATATGAGCCTCGAATTATCCGTGAAATCTCATCCGCGGTTGCGATTGCCTCCACGGGATCCCGCGCCTCGACCTTTATCTCTACGGCATGCATTTGCTGAAGGGCCTCCAAGGTTATTCCCGCTTTTTCAACTGAAGTATTCAAGTACCGTTCTGCGGCTTTCCAGCCTACTTTCGAAGCCATTTTAAGCCTAACTCCGAGAATGCGCTTTCTTAGCAACCAACTCGGCACTTCGACAACTTGAAGAAAGAATAAACAGTGGTACGCAACCTTTGGTTGAGCAAGGTATTTGCTGCATCTGGCTGCAAACAAATCGACAAAATCTCCAGAACCTAGCTTGTTTTCAGCCTTGCATTCGATCATTGCCTTTAGAACAAACTCCTCCATAACCTCGTCGCTTATTTCCGAGGGTAGAGGAGAAAGGCAGTCTAGTATCATAAATGCGACCGCCTCGTGGCCAAATCCGCTGAAAACCCATTCCGGGAATTCATCAAATTGCCGAATCATCATGCCTTGGCTTCGATTGGGAACTATCGAATCTAGCAGCATTTTGAACGAGTCGTCAAAAAAGCGTCTCTTCTTTTCCTCTAGTCTTATAGCTTGTAGCATTTGTGACTTTGTACCTTGCCGAGCCAGCGAAGGTCCTTGGAATATTCTGAATAATCATCATTTAAGAGGTTGTCTTATTTCTCGTTCTGCGACAAGGCAGTCGCCGAACAACTCCGCCATGGGCGGAGCGTGGTTAGTTGGCTCGGTCAACTGCTTGACGAGTCCCAACCCATTTCTATTCGCTCATTTTCTGGCGAAAAGGGGAAGGGAACGTGGGCCTACTCCACGACGAATTCGGACTTCACTTCCGGAGCGGCGCGAAGGGTCGTGATCACCGTGCAGTACTTCTCGTCGCTGAGTTCCACCGCGCGACAGACAGCTTCCGGATCGATGTTTTCGCCCGTTACGATATGGCGAATCGTGATCGAGGTAAACGGACGTGGATAGGTTCCGGGCGGGATTCGTTCGCCGTCCACTTCGACGCGATACGACGTCACCTTCTGCCGTTTCTTCTGAAGGATCATGATGACGTCCATCGCCGAGCAGCCAGCCACAGCGGCGAGCAAAGTCTCCACCGGCGACGGCCCGCTGGAGTTTCCGCCATCGTCTGGACCAGCATCCATCAAGAGCGCATTGCCGGATGGAGGCATTGCTTCGAAAGCCATGCCTCCCTTCCAGTTGACGGTGGTTAAGTAACCGGCCATTAGCCCATCAGGTCGCGTTCGTCGGGGAACTCGTCGGCTCCGATCAGCGAGGGTCGATCAGGCTGAGTCGACGGCGTAATGAACTGACTTTCGTCGGACGACTCGATGGCGGCAAGCATGGTGTCGAGCACATGGAACGCTAGCGAACCGCTGGCCCGGTGGTCTCGTCCTTCGGCCACCGCATGAGCGATGTCGAGAATTCCAAGGCCCCGCGAGTTCATCTTGAACGGCAGGTCGGAAACGAAAATCTCTTCCTCGCCGTTGCCACGCCGAACAATAATCTTGGACGACGGCTCGTTCCAGCCATTGAAGCTGTTGGGATCGGGAACCACCATGGTGCCTTCCGATCCGTACACCACGATGTTGGGCTGACCCGGGAAGCTGTGGGTATCGAACGAAGTGGTGAGCTGACCCACGACGCCGGACGAAAACTGCAATGCGGTCACAAACGTAGTCGGGGTCTCAACCTTGATGACTTGGCCCTTGAATGGCTCCGAGGTGATGGTTCGCTCGGGGAAAGTCGTCCGGGTCATGGAAGCCAGGCGCTGCACCGAGCCGAACATGTTCACAAAAGCGGTGAGATAATACGGACCCATGTCGAGCATCGGCCCCGCACCCGGCTTGTAGAAGAACTCCGGATTCGGATGCCATGACTCAACGCCGCGCGAGGTCATGAAGCCATGAACAGCAACCGGAACGCCGATTGCGCCGCTATCGATGAGCTGTCGAACACGCTGATGAGCCGCGCCCAGGAACGTGTCCGGCGCGCAGCCAACTCGCAAGCCCTTCGAAGAAGCGAGCGAAAGCATAGTTTTGCAATCCTCTCGGCTAATGGCGAGTGGCTTCTCGTTGTACACGTGCTTGCCTGCCTGCAAAGCTTGGATGGCAACCTCGCCATGCGCCTTCGGGATCGTGATGTTCAGCACGAGATCGATGTCCGACGAGGCAAGCAGGTCGTCAACCAACCATGCTTCGATATCAAACTTTTCCGCCTGTGCCTTAGCCCGCGCTCCGTCCAAATCAGAGATGGCGACGAGTTCCGTAGACGGGAACTTCGACAGGTTTTCGCAGTAGATCGCGCTGATGTTTCCGGCCCCAACAATACCGACGCGAAGTGGATTCATGAATCTGCTAGTTTACGCTAGCAAATGTGCATATCCGGGCAGGCGCTCAACATTTTGAGGTTGTAGTACAAGATTCCCGCCCAATTGTTAAGGTTCTCGTGGGCTTTGGCCCCGTGAACTTTGAAAACGTTGAGCAGCATCTCGTCGGACTTGGGCGATAAGTTTAAGTCAAAAATCTGCTTAAACCGGGCGGCGGCTTGTTCTGGCGTCGTAGCATTGGCGGCGGCCATCATTCCCTGAGTAGTTTTGGCCGCGACCCAAGGTCCCTTGTTGTCCCAAATCATCATGCCGTTGTACTGCATGCGGGCCGTCATCATCGACGAGTTGATCCAATTCTTACCCCACTTCCAACCGCTGACGTCCTCGGGGAAGCACACGTCGAGCCCGGCGCGATACATGTAATAGGCCATCGCTCCTGAATTGTCGAGAATGGTCTTGGGAATGGGTGTTGTTGGGTTCGATTCTTTCGGCCGCATCAGCATTAGTTCCGTGCCAAGACTCATTTGGCGAACCGTTCCGATGATGTAATCTGCGGGGCTCTTGTATCCCTTGAGGTAGCACTTGGGACCATAAAACTCGTCTCGGTGAGCCATCGCCAACATCACTTGCTTGATATTGCCTTTGCTCTTGGTGAAAGTGTCGGCGAGATGCTTGACGACCGCCTCTTCTGGATTCTCGTAGGCAAAGAACTCCCACAGTTTTCGGCAAATATGGGTGGCCGTCTCGGGTCTATTTGCCAGAAGCTCCAATACTTCATCCCCATTAAAGTCCTTGGTCTGACCAAGGATCGTCTTCGGCTCGTTATCCCTCATGCTCGGCATGTAGCAAAACGTTGAGGCGGTCCGTTTGTCGCGGTACAGGGCCATCAACCGCTCGGTGTTGTCCTTGCCGCTCTCATAGAACGTGTCGAGCATGCCCCAGCCGGTGAGCGCACGCGAGACTTCCTGCACATCCTTCTCGGTGTAGTTGCCAATTCCCAACGTAAAGAGTTCCATGACCTCACGGGCAAAATTCTCGTTGGGATGCCCCCGGAAAGCGCGCTCCATGTCGAGGTACTTCATCATCGCCGGAAGCTTCGCGACGTTCTTGAGCAGGTCCGCAAAGCTTCCATTAGCCCCATTGCGCAGAACCTGAACATAGTCCAGCATCATGGGTCCGTTCTCGACTTTCTTCTCGCTCACCGCAAAGTGCGAATGCCAGAACAGCGAAAGCTTTTCTTGGAGCGGTCGATTGGTGGCGGCCATCGCCAGTACCCACCAGAGCCGGAATCGGTACGTGCCTGGTTCTGCCTCTTTGTTATCGGGATTCCAGGCGAACTCGAATGGATGTACTGGAAAGTTGCCGGCAATGGAATCGTAATCCACCAGCTTCTTAATCGTCGCATCCAGCCCTGCGGCGGTCCCTTCCTCGATTTCCTGCATCGTTCCGCCAAACGAAAACCGGCGGTACAAGTGGGCGACTTTCTCTCGAACGGTGAGTGCCATGGCTCCTACCGGCATTATATCGCTGCAAGGCGCAGATGGCTACTGAATGGTTCGAACAAAGAGCGCGCCATCGATGAGATAAGCCACACCCTTGCTTCGCGGCGATATCCAGACTTTCGATGCGTTGGCAGCGACATATGCTGGCAGGCCCGAATCTTCCTTAAGCCATGTGCTGTCCGCCTCGGCGACCGACTGGTCGAGTCGGGCGACGATATGACTGTTCTTTTGCCTCAGTCGCTTGATACCGGAATACACCTCTGACCAAGGTTGGTAGTGCGACTCGAAGAGATTCGCTTGGCTGGGATTCAATTCGTACACCATCGTCCCAGGTGCGATACCTGGGCGGCTGATGAACAACGTGCCGACGATGGGAACATCGCTCAGGACGGGAATCGCTTTCGGCGGGATTGCGGTGAAAGTTGCCGTTGACGTCGTGCTGATCGCGTTCGACCCAGAGGCTACGAGCGAACTGGAGGTTGTAGGTGGATGGGCGCTATCGGACGGGTTTGTGTACGCCGCCGTGCCGGTGGCCATCCAATTGGGCCCCTGAGCGCCGAGTTTTTCGGCCTTGTCCAGATCCACGGCATCGACCAACCGATTGCTATCGGTCGACAAAATTCGATGGTGCCGCTTCCCGTTCTCGGCAAAGGTGATGATCGCATGTCGGAGCGACGGCGAAGGTTCGATTAAGACCTCTGGTGCATGATTCTCTGCGTATGTACCGGCGAAGAGCGTCGACGCCTTTCCGGTGTCCGCATCGACGAGGACCAGTTGAAAGTCCATGCCTTTGCTACGGGGAGCATACATGGTAAGGATTGCCGAATCCGTTCCTGGAAGCCACGTTGTATCGAAACTTGAGGCAAACGGAACTCGCATGACGATCTTGCCATTACGTTGGCCCGGTACGAATACGCCAATTCCCTTCTCGTCTTCTTCTTTCTTTGTGTAAATGATGGCCTTGCCCATCGGGTGCCAATCAACTCGAGCGACGTGCAAATCGACTGCCATTGCCTCGCCAAGTTTAGGAGCAGCAGATTGCGACAATGCCATCGAGCTACTAAGGGCGACGAAGAGAACGAAGCTGGTTTTCATGGCGCTACTTTTTGATGGGTCGAACGAAAAGTGCGCCGTCGATGGTGTAAGCGATGGCGTTGCTAATGGGAGAGAGCCAGGCATCGGAGGCGTGGACCGCGACCATCGAGGCAGGTGAATTCTTCTCGACGCCAAGCTTGAGCCACAGGCTGTTGTCCTCGGCGTTTGATCGTTCGAACTGGACAACGACGTGGCCGTTCTGGGTTTGTAGGGTCGGACCCGTGAAAGGCTCAGGCTTGAACGAACCTCTGAACTTGACGGGTCTTAAAACAGGATTGGTAGGCATCAGTTCCAACACGTCAGTTCCCGCGGGAGGGGCCATATTCAATGCGAATGCCCGGGACATGACCAAGTCTTCGGCTTCACTCCTAATTTGCTGAGCAAGCTTTAATTCCCGCAAATTCTCTTTGGTTGCCGCGGCGTTTGCATTGTCCACCTTAAGTTCTTGGTCCCGATATTCCAGCCGATATTTTGCTGCAATGAGATTTGGAAAGTCGCCATATACGGCCGTTCCGTCGACCGACCAAGCTGGTCCAGATAGCTTTTGTGCTTCGGGTCGGTCGAGGTCGGGACAAGGCACGAGGCTGTTGTTGCCTTGGCAAAGCACGAAATGGCGAGAACCATCCTTGAACCTCATCGTCACGATGGAGTGGCGCAACAAGGGCGAATTATTGATGATGACCTTAGGTTCATCGCCCGGCCTATAGACCTCGTCGAAGAGCCGGTTGACCTTTTGGGTATCGGCATCGATCAGGTACAGCGAAACCCGTTGGCAATCCTTCCCGACCTCGGGAGCCGATTGCCGAGTGGAAAGCATGACACTGGCCTGCTTTTCAAACCAATAGGGACTGAAAGTGGCGTCCTTCGAGAGCATCAGCATCTCCTTGCCTTCGTACCGACTCGGTCCGAAGGCGCCGATCGCGATTCCGGTCTCCACCTCTTTGGCGTAGATGAGCGCAAGTCCAGCGGGCTGCCAATCCACCCGAGTGACATGGATATCTACTGGCTTAGCTTCACCCATTTGAACCTGGGCCATGGCGCCGGCAGCAAGAAGTGCGATCAGGCTTGATATCCCCACTCTAAGGCGTTTCGTCTTCATAATTACATCATATGCCAGAAATCTGGCATATGACAATTCTCCTAGGACTTATTAACAGAAATCCATTCCTCGAAGAAGCCGCATCGATCAGGAAATCTGCCGAAGTTTTGGATACCGACAGCGACACATAGCCGCACGTATTTTTCCATAACTGTTACCCCGAAAACATTTTAAGACGTTTCGAGTACATTTGCGCTCCTTGTCGATGCCCGAGGACTTTCTTTATGTCCTGGCGAACTTGGCCCTCACCTTGATTCGTCTTAATCTCCAGATGACGATAGCTTTACTATTGGCGACAGGTTCATTCCGGGTTGTTCCCGGACACCAATTAGGCTCGGTAATGATCGGAGAAAGGATGGACCAGGTGGTATCGCGGCTCGGCAGCCCGGACCCCACGCGCGGCGACGCGGCGATGGGCAAAGCCTGGTCCGCATGGGTCTCGAAGTCCTCGGTGCTCACAATCTATTCCACTCGGGACGAGCATGACCGGCAGCGAGTGAAGATCGTACACACAAATTCGCCATCTTTCAAGCTGGCCAACGGACTAAAAGTTGGCAGTTCTTGGCGATCCATCAAGGCTCACTACTCGCTGAAAAGGGTGCCCGGAAGCGACAAAGTGGAGGTTTGGGATTCGGTCAAGCGAGGAATTGCGTTTGACATCGCGCAAGGAAAATGCGTGGGCATCGCTGTGCATCGGCCCGGCATGGCCTTGGGCAACGAGTACTTGTCCTATGCATCCAACGCGCTCTCTAATTAAATATCCGTTCGATATTTCTGAATGAGGTCACGCGCAACCTCGGGTCCTTTCCAGCCCTTGATGTCGACCGCCTTGTCTTCGAGCTGCTTGTAGACTTCGAAGAAGTGGCTGATCTCGGCTAGTGTGTGAGCTTGAAGATCATCGAGATTTTGACGGTTTTTGAATCGCGGATCGCACTCGGCCACGCAGAGAATCTTTTCGTCCGGTCCCTTGTCGTCAGTCATCTCGAGTACGCCCACCGCGTGGGCTTCGACCATGCACCCGGGCACAGTTGGGTGGCTGATCATGACGAGCACATCGATTGGGTCGCCATCGAGGTAGTGGGTTTGCGGAATGTAGCCGTAGTCGAAAGGATAAAACAGCGGCGAATAGAGGACGCGGTCGAGTTTGACGATGCCCGTTTTCTGGTCGACCTCGTACTTGTTGGTACTGCCGCGCGGAATCTCGATGATGGTGTTAAACCTTTCTGGAGCGTGGTCGCCGATCTTCGCCAAGTGGATGGACATCGGTTCTATTGTGGCACCTACACTACTGCCAGGTCTTGGCCAGCCTGCTACCATAACAATGGTGAAGAAACTTCGCGAGATTTACGATCGGTTTCGGTTTCTGGTTCTCGCGATTCCTTTCCTCGTTTTGCTTTTGCCCTTTGGTGGCCACGGCTGGAGTTTGGGTGTTTGGCAACCGGTCATCATTCTTACCCAATGCCCTTTCATTGCCGTAGCAACGTCGGTACATCCCAAAAAGGATCCTCCAATGGGGTTCATCGCGGCCGTGATTCTTGGATATTTCTTGATCGCCGACGTATTCTCAATCTGGAGCTTTTCGCATCACGATTCGTGGTTGGCATGTCTCGGCATTCTCACATTGCTTTTGGCGATCGAAGTGGCGGGGGTCGAGTTCCTCGGCATGGCGATGGCTCGTCCTGCGGAATGAACCCCCTAGCTGTTTGGCTATTCGGGATCAGAAAAAATGGCCTGTTCGGCGTAGGATAAAGGGGGGCTATGAACTTCGAGATTGCGCTGTTGACGATTGCGGTTTTGCTTGGCATCAGCGTCGTCGCCAGCAAGTTCGCCTCGAAGGTTGGCGTTCCCGTCCTGCTCATCTTCATCGTCATTGGAATGCTGGCCGGCTCCGATGGTCCGGGCGGAATCTGGTTTACCGATGTCGCCGCAACGCAGCGAGTTGGGATCGTCGCGCTCTCCTTCATTCTCTTTTCAGGAGGGATGGACACCCATTGGGTGCAGACCAAGCCGATCCTCGGCAAGGCATTATCGTTGGCGACGTTTGGCGTGGTCGCGACGGCCGCCATCGTCGGATTCATTGCTCACCAATTCCTCGGCTTCTCAGTCCTTGAAGGGCTCCTGCTGGGCTCAATCATCGCCTCCACCGACGCCTCCGCGGTGTTTAGCATCCTCGGTTCGGGGGCCGTGAAGATCAAAGACAGCCTGCGAGCGCTCCTCGAAATGGAGTCGGGTACCAACGATCCGACAGCAGTCTTCTTGACGATGGGATTAACTGCTGCCATCGCAACCGGCAAACCGCTGTCGCCTTCCATGCTGGGCACGTTTGTTTGGGAGATGGCCATTGGTGGCCTGTTTGGAATTTTGGTTGGCAGGCTGGGAGTGTTTGCGATGCGGAAATTGAACCTGCAGTTTCACGCGATGTACCAGGTCATCACGATTGCGCTGGTGCTGGCCTCGTACGCCGGCGCCGCGCTGATTCATGCCAGCGGATTCCTGGCGGTTTACCTCACCGGGTTGGTGTTTGGCCAAGGCGATTTCCCCCAGAAGAAGGGCTTGATGCGATTTCACGAAGGTATCTCATGGCTCATGCAGATCGCGATGTTCCTGGTCCTCGGCCTCTTGGTTTTCCCTTCCAAGCTTGGTGGGATCGCATTCGAGGGAATTGTCGTTTCTCTGGTCCTCATCTTGGTGGCGCGGCCTATCGGAGCGTTTTTGTCGCTGTCGCTTTTTCGGGAAACGTTTGCGAACAAGGTGATTGTTTCTTGGGCGGGATTGCGCGGCGCGGTGCCGATTATCCTCGCGACCTTCCCTTTGCTGGCAGGTATCTCGCGAGCCCACGAGATGTTCAACATCGTGTTCTTCGTGGTGTTGTTCTCGACAGTGCTGCAAGGCACGACATTGCCTTGGGTGATTCGGCGGTTCGACCAACCGTCCTAGCGG
>CAMFIS010000013.1 GCA_945952345.1 uncultured Fimbriimonas sp. | reverse complement strand
TGCCAGACCAACAACCGCCAGGCGTATCGGTCGAGCGACAGCGCGCGAATTCCAAGATATTCCGAGGAAAGCGCTATCGACGAGGAACTCAACGATATTCTGTGGAAATCGATCAAAGGCCGACAGTCGAGAACGCCAAAGCCTCGCTATGGCCTAATCACCGCGCCAAAGAAGGACCGAGACTAGCCACAAGCCAAAGCATGTCCGGGCGGTTTGGGCATCAAGACGCCGATGCATCCGAGGACCTCGTCGCTCTTATTTCGAATGGGGATCGTACGCAGCAGTAAGGACTTGAGCCTGCCGCTCAGTGACACTTCCTCTTCGTCACCATTAAGAGCCATCTGGTGGGCTTTGACCGCGATGTCGTCTGGATCGGCTGGTCGGAAAATATCCTCAATCGACTGACCAGGCTCGAACCTCTTGATGTGCGGGGCAATCTCGCTTGCATTGGCAAGGATTTGGACCGTCAAATTTCGGTCTACAGTCCATATCACCGTGTGGCAAATCGAAGCCGTCGTTTCGAGCAGCGTCACGAGCACGCTTAGCTCGGCATCAACGAAATCCTTTTGTTCGCGGTTTTTTTGGGCGCCTTCTTTTTCGGCCTGGTTCCGCATGGCAATGACTTTCGCCACTGTGTCCGTGCGTCCCTGCCCTCCAACTTTCGATCGGATGCGCATCCAGTACGTGTTGACCGTACCCACACTCAGATTCAAGCGGTGCGCAATGGCGTCGTTCGTGAGTCCATCGATGGACAGCTCGACGATCTGCAACTCCCGTTTCGAGAGCAATTTCAGGTCTGAAACATCTGATTTCTTCATTCAAACCAATGGACGCTAAAATTTGGAGTGTTCCGCGGGCGTTGGGCCCTTTTGTCCACGACTACACGGACATGGAGATACGGACTAGCAATGCTTCCGGCATATGGATAAACCTTAAGGACCGAATCCAATGGGATTTGGAATCCATGATCAAGGAGAAAACGTGCTAGATTACTTAAAACATTCTTTCATCCGAGCTTCAATGCTTGGCCTTACTTTGTCTCTGGTTGGAGCCGCACTGGCCGACGACGTTCATTTCACTGGTTCGACTCTGGGCCGATTCAATTCGGACTCGTTTGCCTCCACAGACACGCTCCTCGGTTTGGTTTACACCAACTCGACCTTTGACAATACATCCGTTGGTGGGCAGTTGGACCTAGGCGGCAATCCCGCTCCCGGTGTCAACTTCAACAACTTCGGGTCTTTTACCCTAGCGATGGACAACGAAACGTACGATGGCAATATGTTTCAAGTGCAAATAACCTTTACCGCTCCATTCACGATAGCCGGTGGAGATACGGCTGTGTATACCGATAAGCTATTTGGTACCGTGACGGACGGAAACGGCGGAGTTTTTATCGACTTCGACAATACACCACAGACATTTACCTTCGCAAATGCTACCACCAGTGGGTCTTTCTCACTATTCATTAACGATGTATCCATAGCGCCGGGTCAATCATCGTCATTAACTGGCCACATTTCTGCCAATCAGTCTCCGGTACCCGAGCCCATGTCCTTGGCAGGCCTCGCCTGCGGTGCGTTCGGCCTCATCACCGTGCGACGCATCCATTTCCGATAGGCTGTTGGAATCCAACAACCATATACCTCGCGAAGCCGCATGGCATCTCAGACTCAAATTCTGAATATGTCGGCGGCTTCGACAGTTTTGGAGGTCGCGGATCTGGACGCCTAAGCCCTCCGCGCGATGCGTAGCCAGTTCTGCATTGGCCCGCCTCGCCCTCGGGACTAATGAACTATTCCAAAAGCCCTAGGTCTTTATAACCATCTAAGAATTCTATTAGTCATCTTGACTACTTGGATGATGCTTCCACGTGGGCCATACGATTCAATCCTTGCGCTTTTATAATTATTGCTCGCATATTGGACTGCTTATTGGTTAAAACAGTACTAGCCACTTCCATTGGGATTTGGAAAAATTAAAGGAGATCATATGCTAGTTAACTTAAAAGGTTCTATCGTCCGAGCTGCAACGCTCGGAATCGCTGCCGCAATTGTAAGCGCAGCCCACGCTGACGACGTTCACTTTGTGGGGTCAACGCTCGGCAGATTCAATGGAGGCGCGTTCGGCGCCACCGACTCCCTTCTCGACCTGACATATAGCAATTCGACGTTCGATAACACTTCGGTTGGCGGCTTGCTCGATTTGGGCGGAGATCCCACTCCGGGAGCCAATTTCAATAATTTGGGTTCGTTCTCATTGGGGATGGCAAACGAAACTTACGACGGAAATTCGTTTGCGGTCCAAATTACGTTCACCGCTCCATTTACAATCGCTGGAGGCAATTCCACCATCTTTACCGACCAGCTCATTGGTACGGTTTCTAATGGCAATGGAGGCGTCTTCATCGATTTCGACAACACACCCCGGACCTTCACGTTTTCGAATGGGACGACAAGTGGCTCTTTCACCATGGCCGTCAACGACGTCTCTATTGCCCCTGGGCATGATGCCTCGATCACAGCCCACCTTTCGGCAAGTCAAGTTCCCGAACCCGTCTCTTTGGCGGGGATGGCCTGCGGCGCTTTTGGTCTGATCTCGGCTCGACGACGACGTCGATCCGTTGTCTAAACTTCCAGCAAGTACCCCTAAACCCCAAGACCCGCCTCGGCATCGCCAGGCGGGTTTATCTTATGGCTAGTCTTCGTCGTAAAAGTCACGCTCGCCGGAGAATGGAGAGAGTCCGCCGCCAGTTTCGGTATCGCGGATGTCGATTCCGTACGCCTTGAAGAAACACCACACTGCTACGGCTCCACTCGCAACCGCGGCCATCACCACCAAGCCAAAGCTCTTCACGTTCTGCAGCTCGGGATGGTTATCGTGGTACTGCATGTCGCGGTAGCTCGCGCCAAACGGCGTCCAGCAGGTGAGAAAATTTGCAGGAGCGAGAGCCTGGTAGACCCCAAGGCCGATGGTCGCGAGAACCAGAATCCAGCCGAACAGCAGCCAACTTCCCTTCTCCATGCTGGCATTGTACAGGAAGTTATTCCAGCCATGATTCCGCTTTTGCCCTTCCCCCATTGAGCTAGCCCGGAACTGCCATAATTCCCCTTGTCCATGAGCCTCCTTCCGCACGTCAATCCCTTCCAAGGAACGTGGTCGCACTACCAATTCTCGACCGGAAATACCCTACCGATTACCGCCATGCCATACGGAATGGCGCACTGGACGCTTCAGACCGACAACGTCCGCGGTTGGTTCTTCAATCCTCTCACTCCAAAACTTCAGGGCATCCGCTGCACCCATCAGCCGAGTCCGTGGATGGGAGATTATGGCGCGTTTACGATCCTGCCTCAGGTTGGAAGGCGTCTGCTTTCATGTACCAAACGGTCGACAGCCTACCGGCTCGATAAGTCGACGGTCAAACCGCACCTCGTAGAAATAGAGTTGATTGGGCAGGGTACGAAGCTCGCGATGACGCCAACAACCCGAGGTGCGATGCTGCGATTCACCTATCCTCAAGCGACTGAGCGACGCATCATCCTCGAAGGAGTCAAGGGTGAGACCTCGTTTAGCCTCGAAGCCGACAATCGTGTCGTCGGATTTACCCGCGGAAACTCGGGAGGCGTGCCCGAAAACTTTGCCCACTACTTCGTCATCGAGTGCGACACCGACATCGTCAGTGCCCTTGCATTCAAAGACGACGAACTTCAGGTCGAATCAATCGGCGATGCCATCGGCTTTTGCATTGAACTCGCCGAAGGAGATCAGCTGGTCATCGTCCGAGTTGCGACCTCCTTTATTTCGATCGAGCAGGCGAAGGAGAATCTGAAGCAGGAACTCGCCACTCAAACCTTCGAATCGGTCCTGGCCGACGCCGAGAATGAGTGGGAAAACCTGCTGGGAACGGTCCAGATCGAGTCTGACAATGTCGACCAACTGGACACCTTTTACACCTGCTTCTACCGCACCAAGCTCTTCCCGCGCATCTGGCACGAGATCGACGCGGATGGCGAGATAGTTCACTTCAGCCCCTACGATGGCCAGGTGCATCCCGGACCGCTCTACGCCGACACCGGCTTTTGGGATACCTACCGAACTCAATTCCCACTTATGTCGATTCTGGAACCGGAGCGGCACGAAGAGATCCTGCGCGGGTTCGTCAACGCATATCATGAAAGCGGCTGGCTGCCTCAGTGGCCCTCACCGGGACATCGCGTTTGTATGCCGGGAACTCACCTCGACGTCACCATCGCGGATGCTGTTGCCAAAGGCTTGACCAACTTCGATGTCGAAGCAGCTTTGGAGGGGACGGTGAAGCATGCCGACAACCCGGTCGGCGACGGTCCTCACGGAGCGGGGCGAGACAACATTAGGGAATATCTCGACCACGGCTATGTGCTCGCCACCAGTCATGCCTCGGTATCTCAATCCCTCGATTACGCCTACGACGATTGGTGCATCGCAGAGGTGGCCAAGCACATGGGCAACGACGATATTGCTGACCGCATGCGCGAACGTGCATCCAACTACACAAAGCTTTGGGATCCGGAAGTGGGCTTCATGCGCGCCAAACATGCGGATGGTTCGTGGCTCAAGCCATTCGATCAGTTCGGGTGGGGCGGACCCTATTGCGAAGGCGGACCTTGGCAGAGTTCTTGGGCGGTCCAACACGATCCGGCAGGGCTGATGCACCTTCTTGGCGGCGAAGAATCGCTGGTTGCCAAACTCGGCGAGATGCTTGCCTTCCCGCCACGTTTTAACTGCGGCGGATACTCGCAGGAAATCCACGAGATCACGGAAATGGCGGTGGCGGATTACGGTCAGTATGCGCACTCGAATCAGCCAGTCCACCATGTGCTGTTCTTGTACGCAGTGGCAGGTCGAATGGATCGTCTCCAGTTCGAGACCCGGAGGATTTTGGAGGAATACTACAGCTCCACGCACCTCCCCGGGGACGAGGATAACGGCGAGATGTGCGCCTGGTATGTGCTCTGCGCTTTGGGAATCTATCCCCTTTGCCCTGGTCGCCCCGAATACGTGCTCACGTCTCCGCTCTTCTCCAAGGCGACCATCGGATTACCCAACGGGAAACAGCTAGTCGTGGTGTCGCAAGGTTCGGGTCGCTTTGTGTCCAAGGTTGTTTGGAACGGGGTCGAGCACCAGTCCAGCGTGATCCTCCACCAAGATCTCGTTGACGGCGGAATTCTGGAATTCACAATGTCCGAAATGGGTAGAACGAGCCCGATAGCATCCGACCTCCGGCCAAGTTCTCTTTCGGAATATTGAGGAAACCGGTTCGAACCTAAGAAGTCTGTTAGAACGATCTAGCAACGCTGTCCCAGAGACGAACTGATTCCAAGTACCTTCGTAGTACAATGGGACTCTGGCTGGGCTAGCCTTCTTGTTTGCTGCGTGAAAATGAAAAAGACGATTCTAATTTTGGTTCCTTTGCTTGCGCTAGGGGGGCTAATCGGTTGGCGAATCAAGTCGAAATCGGGCAACGATAGCCAGCTCAAAGGCCAGATGGCGGCCCGCCGGGCGGCCTCGGTCGAGGTCACCAACGCCGCTCCGGCGACCGTTGCAAGTACGCTCATCGCTGCGGGCACCCTCGACTCACCCTTTAAGGTTCAACTCGCTCCCAGAACAGCCGGAAAGATTCTGAGCCTCACGGTGCGCGAAGGCGATACGGTTTCGGCTGGCCAAGTCTTGGTCAAGATCGACCCCGCCACCGCTCAAGCATCCTTGAGTCAGGCCCAAGCAAATGTCGCCGAAGCAAAGAGCCGATTGGCCCAGGCTCAACTGGGAGCCACGCCCAACAACGCGGGAGTGAAGGGACAGATCGATCAGCAAACTGCGAACTTGATCAACGCCAAGGCAGAACTCACCCAGACTCAGAAGACCGTCGACGCCACAAACAGCGCCCTCGCCAGCGCGGTCAGCGACAACCAGGGCAAGGTCGACACCGCGCAAAACGCTTTAGACACTGCCAAGGCAAACCTCGAGAAAGAAAAAGCCACCCGCGTAAACCTAAAGGTCAAACTCGACCGGGCCAAAGAACTGCTCGACAAAGGCTACATTGCCCGAAAGGATTGGGAAGACGCTTCAACCGCGCTCGATGTCCAAGACAAGCAGGTTCTCGTCGCAACCCAGGCTGTGGCAACCGCAACGACTGGCGTTGCAACCGCCAAGAACCAGTTGGCGCAATCCAAGACGCAGCTTGACATCGCCAAGACCAAAGGGTTGGCCGACATCGGAGCAAGTAAAGCCAAGGTCACCCAGGCGCAGTCTGCTCTCAACGTTGCCAAAGCGAACATTTCGATGAACCCGGCCTACCAGCAGAACATCAATGCCTTGAAGGCAGCAGTTTCTGCGGCTCAGGCTCAGGTTGACCAAGCTCAGGTTCAAGTCAACGAGACCGATCTCAAGAGCTCGATCAATGGCGTGGTCACGGCTCGCAACGCCGACGAAGGCGCGCTCGCTTCGCCGGGCTCACCTGTACTCGTGATTCAACAGCTCGATTGGCTGTTCTTCATCGCGTCGGTTCCCGTCGAAGATGGCGACAAAATTCGAGTTGGCCAGCAAGCCAACATCCTCATCGACAGCCCCGACGTTCCGTCCGCGACCGGCACAATCACGAACATCAATCCATCGGCTGATCCTCAGAGCCGCCAAATGGCAATCCGAATTAAGGTGGAAAACGCCGACCACAAGCTAAGGCCCGGCATGTTCGGAAAGATCAATTTCATCTCCGACGCCAAGAAAGTCGACGTTGCGGTACCAAAAGAAGCCGTGACCTATAAGGGCAAATCGGCTACGGTTGCCGTGGTGGGCGACGACAACAAGGTTCAAATTCGCAACGTGACCACCGGCGTTTCGGACGACAAGCTGATCGAAATCAAGGACGGCGTTAAGGCAGGCGAGAAGGTTGTGACGTTGACCTATAGCCCGCTGAAGGACGGAAGTGAAGTCAAGATCGGCACGGGAAGAGGCGGCGGCGGGGACAAGGGCGGACCTGGTGGCGGTCAAGGCGGCGGACGACGGCGACGTGGCGGAGGCGATGGTTCTCCGGGCGGCCCCGGAACCGCGAACGACTCGGCCAATGCACCTGGCGGACCCGCTGGTTCGATTAGCAATGTTGCCCCGGGTCAAAACTCGCCTGCTCCGGAAGCCAACGCACCCCAAGGAAATAGCCCGGCCGACGCTAACGCTCCGCACGAAAGGGGAAAAGGCAGACGTGAATCTCGCTAAATTCGCCGTTACCCGTCCGGTAGCGGTTACGATGCGAATCGCAAGCCTGGTCGTTCTCGGCTTCATTTGTCTTCTTCGTCTTCCCGTCGACTTGCTTCCGCGCATCGACATTCCCATCGTCGCCGTCTCGGTGAGTTGGCCCAATACCTCGCCCGAGGAGATGGAGACCCAGATTACGAGGCCAGTCGAGCAGGCATTAGGATCGTTACGTGGTCTGTACATGATCACGTCGACTTCGTCGCAGGGCAGCAGCTTCGTCCGGGTTCAGTTGAACTATGGCGTCGACGTGGACAAAGCGTCCATCGACGTCATGCAGATGGTGCAGCGAGCCGTTGGACGGTTCCCTAACGACCCCAACATCACGCCGCCCCAGGTTTTCAAATTCGACCCTTCGACCACGCCGATTCTGATGTACGGAATCAGCGGCCCGGACGAGGATCTAATCAAGCTTCGCACGAAGATGATCAACGAGATCAGCCCGCAGATCGAAGTCGCCGACGGTGTTGCCGCGGTCAACATCTCGGGTGGTCAGGATCGTTCCATCATCGTCGAAGTCGATCCGGAAAAACTGAAGTCGCGCGGCATCGCAATCTCCGATCTTTCAACTAAGATCAGCCAAGAAAACATCAGTTTGCCAGCCGGCGTCGCGATTTCCGGCAAGACTCAATACAACATCCGCAGCATTGGATACTTCAAGAATCTGAACGAGTTGAAGAACATGCCGATTGGCAACTTCAACGGCGCCTTGGTGACGCTCCAAGAAGTCGCCGCAGTTAGAGACGCCAGCCAAGATATCCTCTCGTACACGCGGTTGAACGGCAAACCTGCGCTGATCATGACTATCACCAAGCAGAGCGACGCCAACACTGTTCAGACCAGCGACAACGTCGAAGCGATCATCAAAGGTATCGCGGCTCGAGACAAGACGCTTAAGTTCGGCAAGATGTACAACCAGGCGAAGTTCATCACGAACTCGATCGACGACCTGAAGAACACGGCCGTCATCGGCGCGATGCTTGCCATCATCATCATCACCTTCTTCCTCCGAAGCCTCAAGAGCACGTTCGTTGTCGCGCTGTCGATTCCCATCTCGATTATCTCGACGTTTACACTTCTCTATTTCTGCGGCTTTACGCTCAACACAATTTCGCTTAGCGGCCTCGCGTTGGCATCGGGACTGATCGTCGACGACGCCATCGTTGTGCTTGAAAATATCTATCGGCACATCGAGCGGAGCCACCAAAACCGGGTGGACGCCGCCATCGAAGGCACCAAAGAAATCCTTTCTGCCGTCTTCGCCTCGACCTTCACGATCATGATCGTGTTCCTCCCGCTCCTCCTCATCAAGGGGCAGTCGGGACAGATCTTTACCCAGTTCGCGCTCGTCATCATCTTCTCGCTCGCGGTCTCGCTGCTCGATGCCACGAGCATCGTGCCGATGCTCACCTCACGCATGATCAGCGAAGAAGAGGTTTTGGAAGAAGCCGACCCCGAGAACCATCCGCACAAGAAGATCACGCTGATCACGCGGTTCATGGACTGGGCCGGACGGGTTCTGCACAAGCTCGACGGTTCCTATCGTCGCGGATTGGATTGGACTCTCCGCAAGCGAAACTCGGTTCTCTTTATTGGTGGTCTCAGCGTCGTCGGCGCCGTCCTGTTGTGGCCGATGGTGGGCAAAGAAAACTTCCCCCAAAGCGATAGCGGCAACCTGAACGTACGGCTACGATTGCCGGTTGGAACACCGGTTTCGGTCACGGACAATTTGGTGAAGCAGATGGAGAAGATTCTGCTTGCCGACCCGGATGTGGAAGCCGTGGCGGCTGGCGCAGGCGCTAACGTCGGTCTGCGTGGCGGTGGCGGCGGAAGCCCCAGCGACGGCTCGGCAACCGTACTGCTCAAGGAAAAGCGGAAGTCGACCACGACCGAAGTCATCAAACGACTTCAAGGAAAGATGGCATCGCTTCCGGGTGCGCGAGCACAAATTTCTCCGCTCGACGTGGTCCAGCAGGTGTTGGGTAACAACACCGGATTTGGCATCGACGTGTACGGCCAGGACATGGACCAGCTGACGGCCGCGGCCCGGCTAGTGCAAAAAGCGATGAGCGATATCCCGGGTCTTCAGAACGTGGACATCAGCGTTCAGGACACCCTGCCGGAAATCCAGATGCAGGTGAACCGCGACAAAGCTGCGACGCTGGGACTCAATTTCAACGATGTGGCGAGCGTGATCTCGAGCGCCACGAGCGGAAAGCTGTCGAGCTACTACCAGGAGAAGGGATTCCAATACCCGATCTATGTGCAGGTCCCTCAGAACAAACGCCAAACCGTCGAGCAACTTCGCGACCTTCCCGTAACCTCGAAGGCGGGCACGACGATTCTGCTTGGCCAGGTTGCCGATGCAACCCTGGGCACCGGCCCAAACCAGATTTCTCGCCAGAATCGCCAGCGTGTTATCAACGTTGGCGGCAACGTTCAGGAGCGGTCGCAAAGCGATATTCAAGACGATGTCATGAAGGCTTTGGCGAAAGTCGAGATGCCGGAAGGCACATACTATTCGCTCGGCGTGCAACAGCTCCAGCAGGGCCGGGAATACGGCGGCCTGGGCTTGGCGGTCGTGCTGGCGGTTGCGCTCATCTACATGCTTCTCGCCGCGCAGTTCGAATCGTTCTTGTATCCTTTGGTAGTCCTCTTCAGTGTTCCGCTTTGCGCTATTGGGTTTGTTTTGGCATTGTTCCTCACGGACCGCTCGTTCGGTCTGACCGCCTTTATCGGCCTTCTCATGCTTGTCGGAATCTCGGTCAAGAACGGAATCCTGTTGGTGGATTATACGAATCAGTTGCGGGCACGCGGCATGGAAAGGAAGGAAGCGTTGCTGCTGGCTGGTCCCACCCGACTCCGCCCGATCCTCATGACCTCGCTCTGCGCGATCTTGGGCATGGCGCCTTTGGCGCTCGGAATTGGTACCGGATCCGAACTCTACGTTCCGCTCGCGACGGCCGTCATGGGCGGTTTGGCAACCTCGACGATCCTGACGCTGTACGTCATCCCGGCCGTTTACACGATCTTCGACGACATCAAGGAACGGTATTACGCGAAGAAGGAAGCGAAGAAGCCACTAGCCACTAGCGATTAGCTTAGAGTTACGTATCCGTAGTGTTTCCGCAAAGGCAAAGGCTCGTGTCTCTTAATGCCAGGGCCTGTGCTAGTAGCTAGCGGCTCGTGGCTAAAGGCTGCTGTCTTGCCCGTAGGAGGTGTGGTACCGGTTCCACCACTTATCGACCTCGGTTTGGTCGATGGGGATTAGGGTTCCGAGTTGCATGCCGAGGTGGACCGTCTTGGCCACATCCTCAACCATGATCGCCGCCTTCAATGCGTTGGACACGGAAGTACCCCACGCGAAGACGCCATGGTTGCCGAGTAGGATCGCCGGTCCGCGGCCACGATACTTGAGGATTCCCTCGCCGATGTGGTCACCTTCGTTGTCGATGTAGGGTGCGCACGGGATCTCGCCACCAAACTCGTCGGAGATCGCGGTGAGGCAGCAAGGGATCGATTTGTGGACCGACGCAAACGCGGTCGCATAGTTACTATGGGTGTGAACGACCGATCTCAGCTCCGGAACATGTCGATAAAGGTAAAGATGGTGGGGGAGATCGACGCTTGCTTTGGCTTGTCCAGGAGCTATTTCGCCGGTTGCCAAATCCACTTCAACCAGGTTCGCGGGAGTGACGAGGTCGTAATCCATTCCGCTCGGCTTGATGACCACCTTTCCACTTTCAGGATCGTAGCCGCTGACATTTCCCGAGTGCATGGTGACCAGTCCCGCCTTTGGCAGCATCTGGTTCCCCCAGCAAACTTGCTCGCGAAGTTGTTGCAGACTCAACCTACAACCTCGCGGCGAATCTGCAGCAGATCCTTCATAATCCGGCTCAAATCTTCCTGATGCCCAGCGATTCCGAATGAATCGTGAAGCGAGGAATAGAGCTTGTAGAGGCGATCGTACACCTTGACGGCATCCGGGTTGGGTTTGTAAACCACGTCCTTGTAGCCCGTCATCTTGTGCGCGGCATCGAGGACCGAACCATGGACTCCAGCGGCGACCGATGCCATGACGGCCGAACCGAGCGCGCAGGTCTGAGCCGAGCGGCTGATTTTTATTGGCCGATTGAAGACGTCGCAGTAGATCTGCATGGCCAGCGCGCTCTTCTCGCCGATGCCCCCGCCCACCACGACTTCCTGTACCGGAACGCCAAACTCCTCGATCCGCTCGATGATTTTTCGCGAGCCAAAGGCGGTCGCCTCGATCAAAGCTCTATAGATTTCTCCGGCCGTGGTGTGGAGAGTTTGCCCAACGATGAGGCCCGTGAGTTGGGGATCGACGAGAATGGTCCGATTGCCGTTATTCCAGTCGAGTGCGAGCAACCCGCTCTCGCCCGGCTTCAAGTCTTGCGCCTCGTCGGATAGCGAATCGTGCGAGCCAGTGCCGAGTTTGTCCACGCACCAGTTGAAGAGATCGCCGACCGCGCTTTGACCCGCCTCGATGCCCATGAACCCTGGCACCACCGAACCGGGAACGATGCCGCACACGCCAGGAATATCGGGGGTGTCGGATCCACCGATCATGATGTCGCAGGTGCTGGTGCCCATGATCTTGACCAGGGTTCCCTCTCGGATTCCGCTGCCCACCGCCCCAAGGTGCGCGTCGAAAGCGCCAACCGAAACGGGGATGCCTGGTTTCAGTCCAGTCTTCTCGGCATGCTCGGGCAACAGTTCGCCCGCAATCTGGTCCGCGGTTTGAGTTTTGTCGTAAAGACGATCGCGTAATGACGCAAGGTCGGGGTCCAAAAGAGACAAGAATTCCTTGCTGGGAAGTCCGCCCCATTCCGTATGGTACATGGCCTTGTGTCCAGCCGCGCAAATGCCACGCGGTACTTCGGCGGGGTTGGACTTACCCACCAACCATCCCGGAATGTAGTCCTGCATCTCTACCCACGAGTGGGCGGCGGCGAAGACGTCCGGCGCGATTCGCTTGCAGCGAAGAATCTTCGACCAGAACCACTCGGAGGAATAGGTCCCTCCGCACTTCTTGAGATAAGGAAAAGCCTTTGCCTTCTCGGTAATTTCGGCGGCTTCGGCGTAGCCCGTGTGGTCCTTCCAGAGCCAGGCCATCGCATGGAGGTTGCCTTTGAATTCCGGCTTAAGGGCGAGTGGCGTTCCATCTTTGTCGACGGGAATTGGAGTCGAGCCCGTGGTGTCGACGCCAATACCCACGATTTGCGCGACGTCGAATCCTTGCGTCTTTTTGGCTGCTTCGACGGCTCCGCGAACGGACTCATAGAAGCCTTTCTGGTAGTCAGCCGGGTTCTGGCGAGCCAAGTGGACGTCGACGTCGTCTTCATGGACGCCCGCGTTTCCGGTCTCGTAGTTCCAGACGCTGGTGCCGATCTCGTCGCCGTTTGAGGTATCGACGATAAGGGCTCGAACCGAATTGGTTCCGTAGTCGACGCCGAGGGTGTAGGTTTTGGGCATTGATTCAATTCCTAATTTTGTTCATTCTGCTGAAAATACTTCAGATCATCCCTTCCGTCACAACGGCGGCCTGACACCACAGATAATTTTTCAAATCGACCGTTGTTAATCCTTCACAATCTTTAGGAAGAAGCTACAGCAGTTAGGTCTCGGTTAATGAGCTCCCCTCCAAAGATTGGAGGAGGGTCCTCGAAACAGGATGCCATGAAGGCATGCTTTTCGTGGAAAGCAGTCCGGTGACTTTGTCGGACTGACGGGGTGGATGATTGACCGAACTTTCGTGAGCATCTCGTTCTGCGAAAAGTTACTCGTGGTGATAAACGCTCCAGCCGAGGTAGTTGCTCATCGCTTCTTCCAACGGCTCCGCGATCTCGCTGAGGTTGAACGCTACGTGGTGCTCGAAGCCATTGCCGCAGATGAATTTCAGGAGCTGCTGCATGTTCGGAATCTTGACCACGCCGAAGCCGCCGAATGTGTTCAAAACGTCGTTCGTGAGTTCGCCTTGGCCGACATAAGCTTGGATCTCTCCGAACACATCGTCGGTTGAGACTCGGCAATAGGTAAACGCGCCGGTCTTCATTCGACCCACGATCGTGCCGTAGGTATTGTCCTTTCCGACCGTCCCGGCGATGATCTCCTGATAGTCCATCTTCTGCTCGGCGAACACCGAATTGGGGAGGTTCGAGCAGTGGAACACCACCGCTTTATCCGGATCGCCGCCGTAGTTATTGTTCCAGTCGAGCAGGGCTGACGGCGTACCCGACGCCAACTGCATGGCGTACATCGAAACCGTTCCCGCGACGTCGGTCTCGCAGGCGCTGGCCCGAAGCGTGTCCGACATCATCGACATGATCGTGCAGGGCACGACGCCGTAGAACTCTTCGAGGGCCGTCCAACACTGAATCGCGGTTGCATCGATCGCGTTATCCGTCGCCCAGCTGTCGATAGCCGCACCAAGTCGAGCCATCTTGTCGAGGGCTTCCGCCGGAATTCCGTCGGTCTTGGTGTAAGCCTTTATCGCCTCAGTCTTGGCCTTCACCGTCGCATCGCTGGAGGTCAGTTTGTTCGCCCATCCCAGCACCTCAGAGAGGTCGAGAGTGGCGACAGAAATTCCAGACGACTCCAGCAATTTCTCGCTGTACCGAACCGTGGTGAACGCGCCTGGTCGAGCTCCGATCGCGCCGATCCGGCAGTTTCGCAACCCCTTCACGACTCGGCAAACCGCGCCGAAGTTCTGCAAATCGCGCGTGAAGGATTCATTTGTTGGGTCGACGGTGTGCAGGGTGGTGAGGGTGTACTTGAATCCGTACTGGCGCAGGTTGTTGCAGCACGACATCTTGCCGCAGAAGCTGTCGCGGCGATCGGCAATGGTCATCCGCTTGGCGTCGTCGCCGAAGGCGTGAACCAGAATCGGCACATTCAAACCGGAAAACTTGAGCGCATTGACGATGCCGGTGTCTTCACCGAAGTTGGGCAGCGTGATGAGGATGCCGTCGATCTTGTCCCGGTGCTGCTTGAACAATTCTGCGCATGCTCGAGAGTCCGCAATCGACTCGACGGTGCCGAACTGCCGAGCCGTTTCGGGCAGGATCACGACATCAAATCCCTGCTCTTCCAAAACCTTCAAAATCACCTTGCGACCCGCCTCGCAGAGATGAGTCGGGAAGAATCCCCGGTTGCCGATGATTACACCAAGTGTCACGCGCTTCATTGAGTTGTTTTCCAATTCCGATTTTAGTTGATTAGATCGTTAAATCACCACCGCTTCAGACTGTCAATGTCGCGATGGAAAAGGGGGGGAGATGAATTCGGACACCGTCGCCTTCCGCTTGCATCGTCAGAGGCTTGGGGGCGATGGGCGATGCAGCGGCCGAGTTCTGAGCGTTCGGAGCATGGGCCGAAAGGATGGTTCCGTCGGTGTAGCTTCCCGACACCACAACGTCGGTGGACTCGTGGAGGTGCCGATTGGTTATGGTCACGCCGCGTTGCGTCGCGGTCGCGCTCACTGCGGCCTTTCCACTTGGCTGTTTTGGACCATCTTTAACCGCCGTGCCTACTGCCGTTTGTCCGATATGGCATTTGTGCATCTGCAGCGCGTAATAGGTTGGCGTCAGCCACATCGCGTCGCCTTCGGTCATGATCGGCGCATGGAGCACGTTCGTGATTTGCGCCAAGTTCGCCATCGAGAGCGAGCGACATTGACGATGGAAAACCTCGAGGCCGACTGCGGTCGCAACCGCATCGCGCATGGTGCAAGCCTGCGAATAGTCGTTCGATGAGGATGCGCATCCACCAGGTCCCCAATTTCGAGACTCGGCGTGCCACACGCCCCACTCGTCGAGGGCAATTCCCACATGCCGCTTACCGCCACAGGCTTCCTCCAGAAAAGCGCGAGTCTCCACGATGAAGTCTTCGGTCGCGTCGGCTTCATCCAGCAACGCGTAATATTCGTCTTCGGTAAAGTCGACCCCGTGTCCGCCATGAATCCAGTACCGATGGATCGAATAGTGATCCACGAAATTCATGTGGTTGCGAAGTTTGTCAATACATCGCCGGTTCCAATCCGTGTCATGGCCGCAGACCACCATCTCGATCGACGGGTCCACGTGCTGAACCATCAGCGAGTAGCGGCGGTACTCGAGGGCATAACTTTCGGCATCGTAGTTTCCTCCGCAGCCCCAGTTCTCGTTGCCGATTCCCCACAGCTTCACTTTCCACGGATCCTCGCGCCCGTTCCTCTGGCGTTCTTGAACCAGAGTGGTGGGTAACGCGGCATTGCAGTATTCCACCCAGTGGCAAAGCTCTTCAGGTGTTCCGGAACCCACATTTCCCGCCAAGTACGGCTCGGCTCCAATCAACTCGCAGAGAGCCAGAAACTCATCGGTGCCAAGTTCATTGGTATCCAAAACTTGCAGACCGCACGACATTCCCAACCGCACCGGGCGGTCAGGACCGATGCCATCCTTCCAGTGGTAGTGATCGGCATAACACCCACCTGGCCATCGCAACAACGGCGTCGGCATCGCCCTTAGAGCCTCGACGATATCCTTTCGGAATCCGCCAATGTTGGGAACGGATGAGTCCTTTCCCACGAACAGGCCGTCGTAGCAGCACCGGCCCAGATGCTCGGCGAAGTGCCCGTACAAACGTGGCGAAACGGTGCCGATCGGCTGGTCGTGGTGAATCGTAACGGTTGCGGACATCATTCAAACCTTGGCTCAAGGATTCCCGTACGACCTTCCATTTGACAGTACGGGTTTCGGGGCTCGAATGATTATAGATGGTTATTCAAACTTGGGAATATGTTTTCAACAAATTGTCATTCAGCCCATAAAATAGGATGTAGGTACTCTGAACACACGACATGGTTGTCCCTTTCCTCGCCCTGCTCCTTGGGCAAGCCACGACGCAAATGACCGCAGATTTCCACGCCTGGGCGATGAAGCCGCCGATGGGTTGGAATAGTTGGGACTGCTTCGGCACCCAAATAACCGAACAAGAGTACAAAGACAATGTCGACGCTATGGCCGACAAGTTGAAGAAGCATGGCTGGCAATATGCGGTGGTGGATATTCAATGGTACGAGCCGAACGCCAAAGGATTCGATTACAACCCCAAGGCGGAGCTGACTATGGATGGCAATGGACGCCTGCTTCCCGCCGTCAATCGCTTTCCGTCGGCCAAGAATGGCAAAGGATTCAAGTCCCTCGCCGACTACGTCCATCGCAAGGGGCTCAAGTTTGGCGTCCACCTCATGCGGGGGATTCCTCGCCAAGCTGTTGATAAGAACCTTCCGATTCTCGGCACCAAGTACCATGCCGCCGAGATCGCGGATAAGGAGCACGTGTGTCCGTGGAACTCGGACATGTACGGGGTCGACATGACGGCCAAGGGCGCGCAGGAGTATTACAACAGCGTCTTCGAACTCCTAGCGTCTTGGGGCGTCGACTTCGTCAAGGTCGATGATCTCAGTCGTCCTTACTTGCAGAACGAACCTGAGGTCGAGGCGATTCGTACCGCGATTCGGAAGACTAAGCGCAAGATGGTGCTGAGCTTATCGCCCGGGGAAACTGACATCGCCGGGGCGACTCACGTGATGCTCAACGCCAACATGTGGCGCATCAGCGACGACTTTTGGGACAGCTGGCCTGCGCTTCGTGAACAGTTCTATCGACTCGTAAAGTGGAACCAATACATGGGTCCTGGCCATTTTCCCGACGCCGACATGCTTCCGCTGGGAACGCTGGCAAACGGGACGCGCACGACCAACTTCACCGAGAATGAGCAGAAGACACTGATGGGTTTGTGGGCGATTGCGAAATCGCCGCTTATCCTTGGCGCGGACATGCGTAAGTTGGATGAGGCCACCTTGGCTCTGCTGACAAACGACGAGCTGATCCACCTTAATCAAGACAGCACGCGCAATCATCCGTTCTACGGCAAGGACAACATCTTCGCGTGGACCGCCACCGATCCGGCCACCAAGGACACCTACGTCGCGGTGTTTAACGCCCAAGACGCCTTCGACCTCTCTCGGGCTGAAATTCTATCTGAAGGCGCGCCCATCACTCGGGAAACGGAGGGCCAAGGCGAGCGGATCATCGCCAATCTCGACGGATTCACTTCGGTGGGTTTGGCCTTCAGCGACAGCTCCGACGGGCTCGATTTCGACCACGGCATTTGGGTCGACCCGCAGATTGAGCTGGGCGAGAATCAATTTTTGCACCTCTCGAAGGAGCCGCCGGTCTTTTCGTCTGTAGGCTACGGCCGCCTTTCCACCACATGGGCACCGGGCAATGCCCCACTTTCCGTCGCCGGAGTTCCCGTCGAGATGGGCGTCTTTGCTCATGCGCCGTCGCTGGTGGTTTACGACGTACCGAAGGGTTCAACCACCTTCTCGGCGTTCGCAGCTCTAAACGACTCGTGCATGAAGGCTCCGAAGGGCGCCACGATCCAGCCGTTCATCTTTGGGTTCAAAAAGGGCGGCGATCAGGAGAAGAAGTCCTTCTCACTTCGGTTCGATCTCAGCCAAATCGGCGTGAAAGGCGGCGAGAAAGTAACGGACATTTGGACGGGCAAGTCGTGGACGCTGGACACGCAGGTTGCCGACCTCGATATTCCTTGGCATGGTTGCGTGCTGCTGCGGATATCGCACTAGGTACGCTTGCCGCGTGTTCACCCGGCGCCAACTCCTCAAGACCTCCGGCCAAGCTGCTCTCGCTTCTGGCCTCAGCCCCCTCGCCAGCGCCATTATGAACACCGGAACTATGGCCGCATCTTCTGCCGTTCGCTGCATCAATATCGTCAACTTCATCCGTGAAATCGAGCCGCGATTTACGATGGACATGATGCTCCCGGTGACGTCGCAGATGGAGCTCATCCTCAAGCACGGCCTCCCCGCTACATGGCTGCTGCAATACGACGCGCTCGTTTCGGGGCCATTCGTACCGTACCTTAAGCAGCATATTGCGAAGAACCACGAGGTCGGATTCTGGTTCGAGATGAACGAGAAGCACGTGAAAGCCGCTGGAGTGAACTGGCGGGGCCGCCCGGGCTACGAATGGGACCACTTGCCACCCGTCGCGTTTACGATTGGCTACACCAAGGATGAACGCATCAAGCTCGCCGACACCGCGATGACCAAGTTCAAGGAGATTTGGGGGAGGTATCCCAGGTCGGTTGCCAGCTGGAACCTCGATTCGTTTACGATGATGCATCTCGTCGACAAGTACAAGGTCGACGCCTTCGCCGTGTGCCGGGATCAAATCGCAACGGATGGATTTACGATTTGGGGAACGCCGATTGCGGGTTATTACCCAAGCAAGACAGATTGCTGGAGTCCGGCGCTGGACTGTGCGAACCAGATCGATGCGCCGATCTTCCGCATGCTCGGCCAAGACCCGGTGTACTACTACGAGCGGTCTTATACGTTGCCGAATGGTCGGCGGATATTTGAACCCGACACGATGGAACCGGCATGGACTTCGGGTCGCTCGCCGCACTTCATCAAGGAATTCTTGCGGATGATCGAGTCGGAGCCGACGCTGCATTTCGCCTATGCACAACTTGGGCAGGAGAACACTTTCCCGTGGGATCAGCAGCAGGCAGGTTATCCTCTCCAAATGGATGCCCTTTCGGAAATGGTCAAACGTGGAGCGGTGCACGTCGAGACGATGGGCGATTCGGGTAGACGGTTTAAGAAAGCTTTCCGCGAGACCCCGGCTCAGGCCCAAGTTCAGCTCGTCGATCCGTTCGAAAACACCAATCCGGCGCACGGTTCGATCTGGTATCAGAGTCGTTTTTATCGCGCAAACCTGCACATCAAAGGTGACCTGCCCTACCTTCGCGATCTCTCGATCTATTCCGATCGCCACCATCAACCGTTCCTCGACGAGGCGACGAGACTGAACGACGTGATGCAACGCACGCCTTCGGCTTTGGATGGTTACCATTGGCGCGAAGATGGTGCGGGCGACTTGCCCGGCGCCGGCGGATTCCTCTTGATGGGCGGCCAGCCCGTTCGCCTTTCGGGCAAGCCAGTTGTCCGAGAGAAGGGTCGAACGATGATCGTAGACCTATCGTTGATCGGCGGCAAGACGATCACCGTTCAGTTCGACGAGAAGACCCTGACGATTCGGTCTTCGGAATCAGTCACCCTCGGCTTCGAATGGGATCCGGCGAAGTCGATGTTCCGGCGTATCGACGGTCAATCGGCGCACTTCCAACAAGACGGATTTGAGTATTCGGTCCAGGTTTTCGGCGGAACTCCGAAACCGACTTCGACCGGCTGGAACGTGGCAGGACGGGAATTGAAGTTAGGATTGGCGCAAGCGAATTAGCTTCTTGGAGTGCGCGGCACTCGAACTGGCAACTGCCAACCGCTGACTACTTCCCTTGGCCCTTTTTCACTGAATCTGGCAAGTCGCCACCACGCGTAGAGTGGTGAATTCTTAGGCACAGGTCCTGTTCGTACGACCCAAAGCCGCGCCCGAAAATTGTGAAGCCGCCTTGGTTCTCGGCATCGGGCTTGATGCCAATCCGGATTCGCGTCGCTTGCCACGGCTGTACGTCCAGGTCGCGGATGGTCACGTCGGAAATCTTCTGCCCGTCGACGTGGGTCCCTTGGTCATTGATTCGCCACATCTTCAGGAACCCATGTTGGTTCATATAATCCTGCCACCACGACGGATTCAAGCGGCCCTTTTCACCACCGGGGTCGCCGGGAGAAAGCCAGGTGCCGATCTCGACGTCGTTGATCCAGACCGTGATGTCCGACGGGTAATCGTTGGCATACCCGGGAGCCTCAGAGGCGAACTCGCCGGTGAACTCAACGGACTCGATGACGCTGGATGCGGGCAGCGAGTTGGGAAATTTGTATTCCACAAAGCCGCCACCCGACCACAGAATTTCGGCCTTGGCTCGGTCTGGAAATGCAAACGCGAGCGGATCGTCGATGACGCCCACCAGTCGGTCGCGAGTCGCGAGCCCGCACGTGGGCACCACTTCGGCCTTGGTGTACAGCCCAACCGGGACTTCGATCTCGATGACGTAATCCTTCTCTTTGGCTTTGCCCGCCAGGTCGACCACCAATCGGTCGTGCACCTTGCGGCACCGCTTCTGCATGCCTTGGGCTCCGCTGAGGTAGTCGCTGATGACTAATCCGGCTTCTTCGAGAATCTGAATGTGCTTGGTGATGCTGGGCTGCGCCAGGCCCAACGAGTTGCTGAGCTCGTTGATGTTCATGTCCTTCTCGCCGAGCATCTCCATGATGCGTGCCCGAGATTCGGAGGCGAGCGCGCGGAAGATGGCGACGCTTTCCGGAGACGATAAATCGCTGATGTGGTGGGGCATGGAAGTCAGGTTCCAAGAAGACTATCGAAAGTATATCCTGGTAATCCTGCCAAGGACCTTTGTAGACTGGAGCGAACGGTGAAGAGGCGCTACCGATCTTTTATTTCCGATATTGTCATTGTTGTGGCAGGCATCGTTGGTCTCGCCACTGCGATTGAAGCGAAAAAGCACTTGGGCGGCAACGTCATTGTTTTCGATCCCTATGGAGAAGCCAATGAATTCGGAGCTTCGGGCGATGGTTTGCGACTCTTTCGAACCAGCTACTACGAAAATCCTGCCTACGTTCCACTCCTCCTCAAGTCGATGTCGAACTGGAAGCAGCTTGACCCCAAGGTATATTGCCCTGTTGGTGGGTTCTACGCCGGACCGCCAGATTGTGAGCTTATTGCAGGGGCGATCGAAAGCGCCAATCTGCATGGCCTTCCCCACGAAGTTTTGTCCATCGAGCAATCTCGAGATCGTTTTCCCGTCGGGAATCTCCCATCGAATTACATCGGCTTTTTCGAGCCACAGGCCGGATATGTTCTCGCCGCAAGGGCCACCCGAGCGATGGCGCAACTCGCGAGGTCGATGGGAATCAAGATCATTCGCGACCGCGTGCTTGGATTCGAACGTGACACGCATTGGTGGTTTGTTCGGGGTGAAAAGGCAGGCGTCGAGTCCGCCGAAGTGATCGTGGCGGCCGGGGCAGAAACGTCCAATCTGGTTCCTCGACTGAAGCCTTACCTTCGAGCGGAACCGCACGTCGTTGCCTGGATGGGTAAGTCCGATGACCGATGGGACTCCATGCCTGGCTTTGGAATCATGAATGAGGACGGCGAAATGCTCTACGGCTTCCCCAGCGTGGATAAGGATCCCGGCGTCAAAATTGGGGGGCACCACAAGTTCTCGTCCGGCGATCACGATTCGCAGGTTGCGGGTCTCCAGAGATTAGCAGGGAAATATTTGACCGGGTTAACCCCCGAGACCTTATCGACGAAAACCTGTACCTACGACATGTCGCCGGATGGGCATTTTATGATCGGAAAGATCGATAGACGCTTCTCCGTCGCCTGCGGCTTCAGTGGCCACGGGTTCAAATTCGGCTCGGTCATTGGCGAGGTGGTTTGGCAAGCCCACACAACGGGCTTGCCAAAAGATCTCTCGTTCCTCGACGTCAATCGCTTTACTTCGACCAGCGGATTGACTTAATTTCGAAGCCTCTCAGCGTCGGATTGAAAACATTCAGCCGATCCTCAAGGAAGTTCACCTCGTTGACCGTCTTGCCGCCAAACACCGTGTTGAAGTCCAACTTGGTCGCACCTGGTTGGCAACTATAGAGTCGAGCGATGGGGTCGTTCGAGTTCTCCGCCAGCTTCAATCCGAACGGAATCGCATCTTTGGCGTTCAAAGACAATGCGCTCCACTCGTGCGGTGCGGTTCCCCTTGCATCGAACGGAACGCTTGCCACGATAAAAGGCTCGTTGAGCTCATAGCCCGCTCTCGTCATGTCCGCCCACGTCTCGCCGTCCGCCTTCGGACGAATCGAGTAGTGCCACACATGGTGGCCAGGATTCGGCTCGGGATCGGGGTCGTAGCTGCTGCGGATTAAGGTCATCGAGAGCGTGTTACCGCTTGCGGTGTAGCCGTGCTTGCAATCGTTGAGGATGGCAAGATCGCCCAGCGCGCCCCACTTGAGAGCCGGATATTCCTTGCCATCGACCGGTCGCTCAAGCACGCCGTACGGAATGTCGTATGCCGCCTTGGCTGGTTCGGTACCCGGGACGATATCAGCGGTGACGCGAAGCATCGGGTTGGTGGTCGATCCACTGCCCACATTATGCCAATCGCACTCGACCGTGACGGGAATCTGGTCGGCGCCAGTTCGCAAGTGGAATGTCTGCTCTACCGTCGTCGGGGTTCCTTTTCGGCCTTGGCTGTCCATCTCGTACCACATGGTGAGGTCAAGACCATCTTTTACGCGAGAAGACTTGATCTTGCTCGGCTTTAAGATTCGGCTGTGGTCGATCGGTTGGATTACCCACGCCGTCATTCCGCCCGGCTTTTCGTAGTCGAGTCGCAGTTGGCCAACGTTTCGGAACGACTTGCCCCGGAATGTGAGGTCACTAAAGCCGCCATTTGTCTCGTCGATCGTAGCTTCGAATCCATCGCCACTAAGCTTCATTCCTTGAACCGTGATTCGGCTTGATTCGGCGGGCACTCCGTTCTTGAGTTGGAACACCTTGTATCCAAAGCTCGGCACATCGCCCGCCCAGAATCGAACGTGGCGCGTAATGCGATCCATCACCTGCACTGGATACTCCTTGCCATCGGGACCGAAAGCGACGAGCTCGTCCAGGTTCATGTTCTGTCCGTTCCAACCACTCGGAACCGCAAGCGCCTCGACCCAACCGCTGCGCTTCCAACCCAGAGGATTCGCAACCATGAAGCTCATACCACCGGTCTTGGGGGTCACTCGAAGGGACAGCATTTGCATCGCCCGAGTAATCGTATCGTTGCTATCCGCGATCGCGCGACCCAGCATCGTTTTGGTGTTCTCGTACGGCGCGTGCACGCCACTACCCGGCAGCGTGTCGTGGTGATGGTTGAAGCAAATATCTTCCCACGATTTGCGGAACTGCTCGTGTGGATATGCAAAACCGAACTGGTTCGCGATCGTCGAAATCGCCTCGGCCGAGGCGGTGATATTCTCGGCCTGTCGGTTGAGCTGCTTCACCTCGCTGTGTGTGGTGTAGCAGCCGTCGAAAACGGGGTTCAGCTCCTCATCGATGACGGGGATCTTCTTCAGGTCGTACGTTTCTAGCTTCTTGAAGAACTGGGTCGCAGTGCTGAACTTGATCGGCGGAAGGTCCTTCTTCGCCATAAAGCCAAGTGCCTGCTGGATCATCTCGCGAGTCGGTCCGCCGCCGTGGTTGCCCACGCCGTACACCATGAGTGCGTCCTTGGTGCCGGTGTTGTTCTCGAAGTCGAGCATCTCCTGGAACTGCTTGTAAGAGATGTCGCTGTTGTACCAAGAGCCGCTCGCTGGCTCGTCGAAGGCGAGGATTTTGGTGCCATCGAGGCCCTGCCACCAGAAGAGCGGTTTGCCCTTTCCGCCGCGGCAGAAGTAGTAGTATTTGCATCCGCCCATCTTGAGAATCTGCGGCATCTGGATCGAATGTCCGAAGGTGTCCGGCTCCCATCCCACGATCGCGGTCTTACCAAACTTCTCGCGGAAGTACTCTTGGCCGTAGAGGAATTGCCGGGCGTGCGATTCCGGCGAGATCATGTTCGTGTCGCCTTCGCAAACTCGTCCGCCGACAAGCTCCCACTGGCCCTTCTTCACCTTCTCCTGAACTTTCTTGAACAGGTCGGGATACGCTTCCTCGACGCCCTTATAAATCGCCGACGAGCTCTGGCTGAATGTGAAGCCCGGGAACTCGTCCATGAACTTCGCGGCTTGGTTGAACGTGTCGCGCGAGAAGACGATGCCCTCTTGCCACTCCCACAGCCACTGGAGGTCGATGTGCGCGTGGCCGACCAAGTGCCCGGTGTACTTCTGCATCTCCGGATGGGCGTGCTCCAAGGCTTGGCTCGCCATGTGCAGCGCGGCTTCGATCTGCTCCGGCGTGACGTTGTCGCCGGCGTACAGTGCGTCGATCATCTGCCGCGTCTGCTCGAAATGCTGCTTGGTGTGCGGGTCCATGGGCTTGCCCTTCATGAACTTCTCCGCCATCGAAAGCTGCTCGTCGATCGCTTCCAGCGCCTGCTTTTTCGAGCTCTGCTCGATAACCCGCGCGATCATCGGCTCGAGGTCTTTGCCTTCCGCGATCTGGTCTTTATCGACCACCTTCCACGCCGGGAATTTGGTGTAGCCGTTGGCGTTCACCAGCTTCGTCACTGGCGGTTTGCCGCCGTCGTAGATCACCTCGGCAGTGCCGTCCGAGTGGATGACCTTGATGTTGTCCACTGCCAACATATAGCGGCCGTCGGGATCCCCTTCGAAGTTCAGGTTCCACTGTGTGGTGGTCTTGCCCTTGAACATGTCGAGGCCAATTTCGCGGTGAAGCCAATGCCCTGAAGCCTTATCGAGGATCGCGTCGCCGTGGGAGCGGATGCCTTCGCTATCGACTCCGCCGCCGTCGCGCAGGTTGTCGCCGGTGTCCACGTCCAAGTCGACGGAGCCCTTGGCCACCGGGTTGTGGGGATCGAGGAAGATGTCGTAAACCAGCTTGTCCCCCGCCTTGATCTTCACGGGCTTCTCGGAGATGGTGAAGTAGGTGTACCAATTCGCATCGCCCTTGGCCAGATTCCGGCTGACGAAGACCAGGCATTCATCTTTTGTTTGGAGCATGAGGGAAGCGAGGGCAGCGACAAGCATGGTTAGAAGTATAGCTGTCCAAGCGGGCTTCAGGAACCAGGATTCAGGCTTCAGTTCAAGGGAGACTTAGAGCCAAGTCTGCTGCCTCACCAATGCAGGCTCGAACGACTAGGTTTGCCATGTGCTTCCTGCCGTAATTGGAGATGTAGCCCTCGCTCTGACCACCAGGGTCCTAGAAAGTTCGGACCCTCGCGACCCTCCCTTTTCCTGTAGCATCAAGTCGTAGGAGTAACTATGGCCGAACTGACGACCTTCATCGAACGAGCCCTCACCGCCGGCAAGTCTCGCGATGAGATTCGTTCTGCCTTGCTGGAAGCCAAGTGGACGGACGATGAAATCAGCGATGGCTTCTCGGATTTTGCGGATGTGAAATTCCCCGTCCCAGTTCCAAGGCCCAAGAAAGGCGGATGGGCGAAGGAATCGTTCCTCTATCTCCTCATGTTCCTCATGCTCTACACCGCGACCATTTCGCTGGGAAATCTCCTCAGCGGATTCGTGGATACCAAGTTCCCCGACGCGGTGAAAGGGTACGAATACGGCGACGATGACTTCCGCCACGAAGCAGTTCGCTGGCTCCTCGCCTCGCTCATCGTCTCGTTCCCCATGTGGTTCTTCCTCACTCGACAGCTGCTCGTGTCGTTGACCACTCAGCCTGAGCGTCGGCTCTCACCGGTTCGTGCTTGGCTGACCTACTTGACCCTATTCAATGCCGCCGGTTGTGTGCTCTCATCGGTGATCGTGCTCTTCGCCGGCTTTCTTGGTGGCGAACTGGCGGTTCGGACCATCCTAAAATGCTCCATCGTTGTGGTTCTCGCCGCCTCGGTCTTTGGGTTCTATTATTGGGACCTCCATCGATCCGAGATGGGAAATGCCTCGAAGCCGACCCCGTGGCTGAAAATGGGCGCAATCGTCGTTTGGGTTGTCAACCTTGGCGTCATTATTGGCGGATTTGGATTTGCTGGAGGACCGATTCAGGCGCGAATGGAATCGGCCGACGAGAAGCGAGTCCAAGACTTGACCGCGTTATCGTCGGCCGTTCGGGACTATTACACCAATCACAAGGCATTGCCTGCGTCGCAGGACAAGGCATTCGGAACCGTGGGCCGTCCCGCAAACCCTTACCAAGATCCAGAAACAAAACAAGCGTACGGATATCACGTGGTGGATAAGACTCACTTCGAATTGTCAGCGACATTTCAGACCGACCAATCGGCGGCCAAGACAGGTCGGTACGGTGGTCCCATTGGCGCTTTCGACCGACATCATATCGGGCTCGACAAGTTTGTGCTAAACGCAAAGGGACAAGGCGAGTAGTTCGATTGCCTCAACCGAATCTCGCGTGAATTCGTACAGTTGAGAAAGGTGAGGCAATGAGCGGCAAGAAGGACTACAAAGAGCCCGGTTCCAACCTCGACGGATGCGGCAGCGCCTTGGGATGCCTTGTCGATTTGGGGTGTTTCTTCTTCCCGTTGATGCTTGTTTTCACCGCCGTGATCGTTGGCGTCTGCCTTGCCCTGGTTTAGGACTGCAGGGAACAATCTGCCGTGCGGAGTTGAAGGTTCAAATTATGTGGGACATTCCACTGATCCCTTCCCCCACCAATTCGCCTACGGCCCGCTCATTGACACCCCGGGGGTGTTGCGCTGATTAGTTCTTGTTTCTCTGCTTTTTCCCGCTGGCCCTGCAGCTTCTTTGCGCTTCTCCCGCTCTTTCAGTGCGTCACCGCACCGTCGCAAGCCGGCCCCACCGTTCGAGCGAACTTCGCCAACGCACCCTTTGTGTACCTTGGCGCCAGCGGCTTCCAATCCTTCCTTCGCTCATGTAATTCTTCGTCCGAGACGTGGACCGTAAGTTCAAATTTCTCGGCATCCACGGTGATCTGGTCACCGTCCTTCACAAGTCCGATCACGCCGCCTTCGCTCGCTTCCGGGCAGACGTGGCCGACCATGAGGCCCTTCGTCGCGCCGCTGAATCGGCCGTCGGTGAGGAGCGCTACGTCGTTGCCAAGGCCCTGGCCCACAATCGCAGCGGTCACGCCCAGCATCTCGCGCATGCCGGGTCCGCCTTTCGGTCCTTCGTTACGAATGACTACCACGTCGCCTTTTTCGATCTTGCGCGCCTGAACAGCGGCCATGGCATCTTGTTCCGAGTCGTAAACCTTCGCTGGTCCGGTATGCGCAAGCTTCTTTACGCCCGCCGTCTTGATCACCCCGCCTTGGGTGGCAAGATTGCCAAACACCGCCACCAATCCGCCGGTCGGCGAGACAGCATTCTCCGTGGTTCGGACCACGAGTTGATCGGTCGGGATCACGACGTCCTTCAGATTCTCGGCCATCGTCTTGCCGGTGATCGTCATGCAGTCGCCGTGCAAACAACCCGCATGGAGCAAGGCCTTCAGCACAGCGGGGACGCCGCCGACCTTGTGCAAATCAAGCATCACGTACTTTCCGCCCGGCCTTAGGTCAGCGAGGATCGGGGTTCGTTGGCTGATCTCGTGGATCTCTTTGAGGGTCAAGGTCAGACCCAGTTCGTTGGCAATCGCGGGGAGGTGCAACGCGATGTTCGTCGACCCACCCGTCGCCGCGCCGACCATCACCGCGTTTTCTAACGCCTTCTTCGTGATGATCTTGCTCGGCGTTAGACCGGATTCGAATAGGCCCATCATCGTCTCCGCGATCTTGGCAAAGTAAGGATCGCGAGAGCCATCGGGGTCCTCGGCCGGCGGGCTGGAGGAACCGGGCAACGCCATGCCTAGAGCTTCTGCGACGCAAGCCATCGTGTTCGCGGTGTATTGTCCGCCGCACGCGCCTGCTCCCGGGCAGACCGCGCACTCCACCGCGTGAAGCTCGGCCTTGTCGATGGTTCCGGCAGCGTAGGCACCGGCCGCTTCGAAGGCATCCTGAATCGTGACGTCTTTGTCCTTATGCCTTCCGGGCATGATTGTGCCGCCATAGAGGAAGATCGAGGGTACATCGAGTCTCGCCATGACCATCAGCATTCCCGGCAGACTCTTATCGCATCCCGCGACTCCGACCAAAGCGTCGTAGCAATGGCCCCGCATCATGAGTTCGACAGAGTCGGCGATGACCTCGCGGCTGACCAACGATGCCCGCATCCCCTCGTGTCCCATCGCGATCCCATCAGCAACTGAAATCGTGTTGAACCGCCTCGTCGTGGCACAGCGTTTCGTAATCTCCTCGGCAATTCGGATTCCTTGCGCGTCGAGGTTTACATTGCACGGGGTGCTCTCGCTCCACACAGTGGCGACGCCAACCCAAGGCTGGGACATGTCTTTGTCGCCGAGGCCCATCGCGCGGAGCATGGCTCGATTGGCGGTCTTGTCGGCGCCTTCGGTGATGGTACGAGAATGTTGTCGAGGATCGAAGTTAGTCATATTAGTTTTCAGTTAGCAGTCAGCAGTTGGCAGTGAAAAATCATAGGGCGTCGGACGACAGGCGCCTGCCCGCCAAGGCGAAGCGGAGGCTGGGTCCCGCCTGTTTTGAGTTCGCTTCGCTCAATCGCCTCACCCGGTTCGCCAACGGGAATTGGGATAGGCATGAATGGAGTTGGCTCACCCTCCACTTCGTGGACCCTCTCTCCGTCCGAAGAGGCATCTTGGCTGGTAGGCTCGGCCAAACCAAGTTTCTTTGAAATCGGCCAGCTTGTGTGTACCGCAAGGCCGACCCCGTAGGGGTCACATAAGGTAGCCAGGGTGTCGAAGCGAAGCATGAGCGAAGACCCCTGGATACAATTCGAACCTGGAATAGTCCGAGGAGCGAAGCGACCCCGCCGATAGGCGGCAGAGAAATTATCCGTTGACCCACCAGACTTTGCCGTGCAACAGGCTCATGAGGGGAGGAGTTTAGATTTGTAACTCTCACAAAAACAACCTCAGCGCGACATTCTCCGTTTCCTCCGAGTAGTCGTACCCCAACTCGTCGAGGAAGCGGTCAAAGTCGGGCGAATCGCCAGGGACTTGGATTCCGCAAAGCACTCGGCCCTTGTCGGCGCCGTGGTTGCGGTAGTGAAACATCGAGATGTTCCAGCCTTGACCGAGGCTATTTAAGAAGTTCAGCAGCGCCCCGGGCCGTTCGGGAAAGTCGAAGTGAAAAAGTCGTTCGTTGGTTGCAAGAGGACTCTTGCCGCCGACCATGTGCCGAACGTGCGTCTTGGCGATCTCGTTGGCAGAGAGATCGAACGCTTGGAAACCTCTATGGTCAAGGTCGGCGAGAACCGAATCGAGGTCGACTTGAGACCGTATATTCAGGCCGACGAAGATCACGGCTTGGTCTGCATCGCCCATGCGGTAATTGAACTCGGTTATGCTGCGGCCACCGAGGGTTTCGCAGAGATGTCGGAAGCTGCCTGGTCGCTCGGGAATTTTTACCGCCAGCACCGCCTCGGAATGCTCACCCAGAGCCGCCCTCTCGGAAATGTGGCGCAAGCGATCGAAGTTCACATTTGCCCCGCATGCTACCGCCGCGAGCGAACCTTCGACAGGACGCGACGAAGCGTATGCCTTCAATCCTGCGATGGCCAACGCACCGGCCGGCTCCAATACCGCACGGCGATCTTCGAAGACGTCCTTCACCGCCGCGCAAATCTCGTCATTCGAAACGACGATGACTTCGTCTACCCAGTCTTGGCAAATTCGAAAGGTTTCTTCGCCAACCAGCTTCACCGCCACACCATCGGCGAAGATCCCGACCCGGTCGAGCATCACTCTTTCGCCCGCTTGGAGGGACAGGAACATCGCATCGGAATCCTCGGGTTCAACCCCGATGACCTTTATCGAAGGTCGCAGTTGCTTCAGGGCCAACGCGATTCCCGAGATCAAACCTCCACCTCCGATGGCGACGAATACGGCTTCGCAGTTAGCCGGAAGCTGCTCGTCGAGTTCGAGACCGATGGTTCCTTGACCCGCGATCACATCGGGATCGTCGTAGGGATGGACGAAGACGAATCCATTTTCAGATTCCAATAAGCGGGCATGAGCGTACGCGTCATCGTAGGTGTCGCCATGTTTGATCAGCGTCGCGCCAAGGGCTTGTATGGCTCTGGTTTTGACTTCGGGCGTGGTCACTGGAACCACGATGGTCGCCGAACACGACAACTGTTGTGCCGCGAGCGCAACGCCTTGCGCATGGTTCCCGGCGCTTGCCGCCACCACTCCCTTGGATAGCTGTGCCGAGGTGAGTCGAGACATCGCGGCATATGCTCCACGCAGCTTGAAACTAAACACCGGCTGGAGGTCTTCCCGTTTAAGAAAGACCTCGCAACCCACCCGCTGAGAGATGACAGGAGCAAATTCCAGCGGGGTCTTGATCGCGACGTTGTACACCGCCGACGACCGTATCTTCTGCAGATACTCGGCAGGCGTCAGGTGGGTACACGTCGCGGAGGTGGTCATCTTGTTAGCTTGTCGTGCCACTGTCAACGACCCCTGCGTCGAACAAAGTGACGCTGGGAGATGGCAGTGAAAGGGCAGGAATTGTCAGCGAGATAAATCTCGCAGTGAAAGCGCGGATAAATCCGCGCACTCCCAAAAAACGCCCCAATCTCATCACCTACTTCGCGCTGATGAACGGCATCATGCCGCGCAGCTTCCGACCAACTTCTTCGATGGAGTGCGATTGCTCCGAAGCCCGAATCGAGTCCATCTTCGGACGGCCGTTCTCGTTCTCCTTCACCCATTCGTCGGCAAATTTACCGCTCTGGATGTCGGCCAAAAGCTCCCTCATTGCCGCCTTCGACTGCTCGTTGATCACCTTCGGACCGGCCACGTAGTCGCCCCACTCGGCGGTGTCGCTCACGCTATACCGCATGTAGTTCAACCCGCCTTCGTACAGGAGGTCGACGATGAGCTTGGTCTCATGCAGACACTCGAAGTACGCCGCCTCGGGTTGGTAACCCGCTTCGACCAGCGTCTCGTAGCCCGCCTTTATCAAGGCGGACAGGCCGCCGCAAAGCACCGCCTGCTCGCCGAACAGATCGGTTTCGGTCTCTTCCTTAAAGGTCGTCTCCAGAATTCCCGCGGCTGCGGAACCGATGCCCCAACCATAGCTGAGCGCGATATCCTTCGCATCGCCAGTCGCATCTTGATAGACCGCAACGAGAGCCGGCATGCCGTTTCCACTGACGAACTCGGCACGGAGTCGGTGACCCGGCCCCTTGGGTGCAATCATCGCCACGTTCACGTTGGTTGGCGGCGTGATACGACCAAAGTGAACATTGAAGCCGTGGGCAAAGAGCAGCGTCTGCCCATCGCGAAGGTTGGGCTCAACGTGATCCTTGAAGATTGCCGCCATCGGAACGTCCGGCGTGCAGAACATCAGCACATCGGCCCAGAGGGTTGCCTCGGCGACCGAGTTCACGGTCAGTCCGGCTTCTTCTGCCTTGAACCAGCTCTTGCTTCCGGTGTATAGCGCGACGCGAACATCCACGCCGTTATCCTTCAGGTTCAGCGCGTGCGCGTGGCCTTGGCTTCCGTAGCCGATGATGGCGACCTTTTTCGATTTGATCAGGTCCGGGTTGACGTCTTTGGTGTAATAAATGGTTGCCATGGTTAGTTGCTAACTCGAATTGCAACGAGGCCGCTGCGGACGATCTGGGTGACGCCGATTGGCTCCAGAAGGGTGACGACTTGGTCGATACGGCTAGGCTCCGCCGTGACCTGAAGAGTGATGCTCTCGGGTTCGAGGTGAACGACTTCGCAGTGCATGACTTGAGCGATGTCGAGGATCGCCCGCCGTGTTTCGACATTTGCCGAGACCTGGATGAAGGCAAGTTCCCGTTGGACGGATTGTGCACTGTTGAGGTCCTCGACTTCGATCACGTCGATGCACTTATCGAGCTGACGCACGCACTGGCGTAGATCGTTATCGTCGCCATGAACCACCATCGTGATTCGCGACAAACCATCTTGCTCGCAGTCGCCCGCGTTCATGCTCGCCAGCGAAAACATGCGGCGGCGGAACATGGAGGAGAGTCGATTCAGCGTGCCCGATTCGTTGTGGACCAGGGCCGAAATCGTATGGAGTCGAGAACTCATTTCGAAACCTCCGCCAGAGACTGCTCGCCGATCCCAGGATCGGTGATGATATTGTCGTTCGACGCCCCGGCCGCCACCATCGGGAAGACGTTCTCTTCCATTTCCACGAGGAACTCGCAGAGCACCGGTCCGGTCGTCGACCGAGCAAGGTTGATCGTATTCTCCACCTCGTCTCGCGAAGAGCAACGGAAGAATGAAACCCCATAGGCATCCGCCAGCTTCTTGTAGTCCGGGTTGCCCATCGAGACGTGGCTGTAGCGATTGTCATAGAACAGCTCCTGCCACTGGCGAACCATGCCGAGGAAGCCGTTATTGATGAGGCAGATCTTGATGTCGAGGTTGTTTTCGACCGCGGTCTGGAGCTCCTGCAGTGTCATCTGGAAGCCGCCGTCGCCGACGACCGCCCACACTTCCTTGCCGGGATGAGCAAACGCGGCGCCCATCGCCGCCGGGAAGCCAAAGCCCATGGTGCCAAGACCCCCGCTCGTCATCATTTGGTAGGGCCGTTTGAACTTGTAAACCTGCGCCGTCCACATCTGATGCTGACCCACGTCGGTGCTCACATACGCTTCGGAATCCGACAGCTCGTTCAGCTTATCGAGCACGTGGCGAGCGACGAACTTTCGTCCTTCGGGGATGACGATTGGCTGCTCTCGCTGCCAGCCACGAATCTCCGACCACCATTCGGGATTTTTCTTGGGTTCGACCGCCGCGAGGAACTCGGGCAGGCTCTCGGCAAGGTCGCCAGGCACGACGACTTCGGTCGTGACGATCTTGCTGAACTCGCTATAGTCGATGTCGAAGTGGATGAGCTTCGCCTTAGGGGCAAAGCCGCTGACCTTTCCAGTGAGTCGGTCATCCCATCGCATGCCGATGCCGATCACGAGGTCCGCTTCTTGCACCGCCTTGGTTCCGGTGAACTCGCCGTGCATTCCCATCATGCCGAGCGAGCGAGAGTCGTTGCGGTCGATGTTGCCCAGACCAAGCAGGGTCGAGATGACGGGAAGATCGCACTTCTCGGCGAGCGCTCGAAGCTGCTCCGAAGTATTGGACCAAATGACGCCGGCCCCGGCGATGACGATGGGCCGCTTCGCTTCGGCCAAAAGCTTTGCGGCTCGTCCGAACGACAACGGATTGATCGGCGCCGAGGGTGTATAGCCCCTTCGACCAACCGTATCCGGGAACGAGGCCGCCGTCTTCGCGATGAAAACATCCTTAGGAATGTCCACCAACACGGGTCCCTTGCGTCCCGAATTCGCCAGATAGAACGCCTCTTCCAGCACGCCGGGAAGATCGTCCACGTTCTGCACGAGGTAGTTGTGCTTTGTGATGGGGATGGTGATTCCTTGGATGTCCGTCTCCTGGAAGGCATCTGTACCGATCGCCCACGAGTTCACGTTGCCGGTAAGGGCAACCATCGGAATGCTATCCATCATTGCCGTGGCGATCCCCGTAACGAGGTTCGTGGCACCCGGCCCGCTCGTAGCTAGGCACACGCCGACCTTGCCAGTCGACCGGGCATAGCCGTCTGCCATATGCGCTGCGCATTGCTCGTGCCGAACGAGAATGTGCCGCACCTGTGGCCAATTTAACAATTCATCGTACAAGGGGAGAACGACGCCGCCAGGGTAGCCGAATATTGTATCGACACCGTGCCGCACCAAACTCTCCAGGACGATCTGCGCTCCTGATCTTTGGTTCATCCTGTTTGTTCCTCGTCCGACTTTGGACTTGGCTCGACGGCACTGTCGATACAACAAAAAAGCCTTCCCGGGTTTTCCGGGAAGGCTCTCTAGTTGGTTGTTGCTGCTTCCCGGGGCTTAACACAAAATTAGAATGCTAAGAAGGCTAATAATAACAAGACCAAGGAGGCTGTTGAGCCCCTTGAGAATGCCATTATTGACCGTGCGAGAAGGTCGCATTACCTATAGGTTAGCCGATCTTTTCCAATTTGACAAGGTTCAAATGGACCTTTCACGAATTTTGCCTGGAGCGAACCCGGCGTCCTCTCCGTAAAAGATAATGAACATATGAAATCGACAAGGCTCACGGGCGCCGCATTGGTCCTCCTCTCTGCCGCCGCTTTCGCGCAGAATTCTGGCAACCCAGATCAGGTTTATAAGGACCTTCAGAACAGCACGTATTGGGTTCACCCCTCCTTCAACAGCAAGGTGGATTTGAACCAAATTCGGTCGGCGGCCGACCGAGTAAAGCCGTACACCCTCATGGTTCTTGCCGTGCCCCAGCTTGGCGGCAAGTGGATGAAGAACAAGGATGAGTAGCGGGACTCTTTTGCCCAATACGCGGCAACTCAAAAGCTGTCGATGGATGACAAAGGCATTTTCATCCTCCTCACCAACCATGGTATTTCAGCCTATAACAAGCGACTTTCGGTGCAACAGCTCGACGCGCTTAACCGTGCTGCCGCCAAACAAGCGACGGCGACGAACTTAACCCCAGCGATTGTGACCCTTGCCCAGTCGGTCAAGACACAAGCCGAGCTTTTTGCTCATGCAGGACCCGCAAATACTTCCGTGTCCGCATCTGGCGGCTTGGTCGAGAAGCCGAGCAGTGGCAACATGGTGGTTGGGTTGCTCCTTTGCTGTGGCGGGCCCATAGCCATCATCGCTGCGATCTTTTTCATGATCAAAGCTGGCAAGGTAAACCGCTCAAAAAAAGCGGCGGATGAGCGTCGTCGACAGGCCATCGACGCCATCTCCTACGTGGATTCGTACGACGGCCTGCTGCTGAACGGTGGCAAGGATGCCGACGCCCTGAAGCAGTACCGTGACCGTATGGGCCAAAACTTCGACGCCGGTCTGTCTCGATTCCAATCTGGTCGTTCAGTCCAGGATTTCGACCAGGCCAATGCCTCGTTCCAGCAGGTTTTGCAAGACTTCGAGAGTGCCAAGCAACACGTGAACGCCCTAACTGGGGGCACGGACTTCGCCTACACCATTCCTCCCATCATCGACAACGACAAGGCTCCGTTGTTCGACCCCGTGCAAGGAACTTCGTTCTTCTCGTCGCAACCTTCGAACAATCTCGTTCCCGTGGAAGTGAACTTCGGTGGTGTGCGCAAGACCGTCATGGTCACGCCGGAGGAGCGAGACGAACTGATGTCGGGCCGAATGCCGCAGATGCGCGGCCAGTATGCCCAGAATGGCAATTTCATGCCGTGGTACACGGTGAGCGGCTACGATCCTTATCGCGATTACGGGTCCAGCAATTCGATCTGGCAGATGGTCGGTATCTCGGCGCTTACCAGCATGTTCATGCCCCACTTTGGCTACGGCTGGGGCGGCGGTCTGTTCGGCGGTGGCGGCTATGGATATTACAACAACTACGGATATGGCCACCACGACACCATCGTGAACAACTACTACGGCAACGATCCGAACTACAACAACTCGCTGGGTGGAGGATCGTCGAACGGCGACTTCGACTTCAATGCAGGGGCGGATCAGTCATCCGGCGATTTCAGCTTCGATAACAGCAACTCAGGTTCGCAAGATTCGGGCGGCGGCTGGGACTTCGGCGGCGGCGGAGACTCGGGCGGCGGCGGCTTCGACTCGGGTGGCGGCGGGGACTTTTAGCCTTTAAGTGTGCCACTGTCAATGTCCGAGTAAGGTAAGGCTTTAACAGTGGTACCACCCCCACCGGTTCGCTAGACATCTTCAGATCCAGGTTATAGAAATCTATCGCTCACCGACACCCCCAGGGGTGGAGCGTAGGCTCTTACCCTTCGACAAAATCGGTCGGCATACTCAGGTGCCCTCGGGGAGATTACTCAAACAGGCGCTAACCATGCTCCACCCCTGGGGGTGTCGGTGAGCACTCGGCCTGTCAGCTAATGGTTGGAAGGCAAACTTGCGAACCGGTGGGGGTGGGGCTGCATTTCATTGTGAAGCCAATCGGATAATCTAGACATATGCCCCATCGGATCATCGCTATCCTATCCGCGCTGTTGGCTGTAGCTACAGCCTGTGCCGCAAGGGTGACTGTCGATGATCCGGGCATTCAATACAGCCCTTACAACTGGTTCCGATCTGGCAGTCAATTTGCCCAGACCCCAAACCCGGGGGCGTATCTAAAGCTCGGTTTTACTGGGACGAGTTTGTCGGTCGATTTCGATGTCTCTCCTTTCACTAAGGCCAACGTTCTCTCCGCCCAATATCCGGTCATTCGGTACTCCATCGATGGTGGTCCCGCAACGACCGTTCAGATGAAGCCCTTGACCAGAACGATCGAGTGCGCGAAGGGGCTCGCCGCTGGTTCGCATTCTCTGCTTTTGCAGTACGTCGCCGGATATGTTTTTCTCGATTTCTGGGCGCCGGTGAATGTCGTTAGAGTGACGGGATTTTCTATTGACGACGGAGCGAAGTCGGCCGCGCCTTTCGGTCCTAACGAGCCGCTGAAGCGCCACGCGCTCTTCCTCGGCGACAGCATCACCAACGGCGACGACGACATCTGCACGTTTACCGGCGGCGTCACGAACGCGGTGGATACGCAGGATGCGACGATCGGATATCCGTCGGTGGTTGCGGCGGCAACGCATGCGGAATATGGGGTCGTGGCGTATGGCGGAGCGTCTTGGGGTTCTAATGCCGCCGACGGCCACACACCGGGTCTCATGACCTTTTGGAATATGATCGACCAAGAGCATCCGAGGCTGGTCGACGGCAAGTTTTCACCAGTGCCTGAAGATGTCTATGTAAACATGGGCGAGAATCGACCGCCGCGCCGCGAAGATGTACCAAAGCTCCTCAATTCCTTGATGGCGGCAACGGGGCCAAACACCCATATTTTTATCATCGTGCCATTTTCGGGTCGTGCCCGCGAGCAGATTAAGCAAGGCATGACGATGTATTACGAAGGCATTGGACGTCGGATCGAAAGGGTCTATCTCATCGACCTTGGGGACAATCCTTACTTGCCGGTGGGTCGGCCCACTATGTTCTCCGTCGATGGGCAACATCCGCTGGCATCGCTGCATGCGCAACTCGGAGCTCAGATTGTGGCGGAAAGAGCGCGGCTTTTGGCTGGGAAGTGATCCTGGGGGCGAGGGCTTCTAGCCCATGTATCTTTGATGCAGGCTACTAGAGTGCTGTCCTACCCCCACC
>CAMFIS010000012.1 GCA_945952345.1 uncultured Fimbriimonas sp. | reverse complement strand
TAGCAACAACGCTCAGTGCATTGCGCCACTCGCCAAGCTCAGTTTCCAACCATGCGTAATGATAGAGCGCCCACACTCGGTGGCGGATTTTGTCGTGGATCACCCCTTTCCGATAGCAATCCACGAGGTATTTCTTGGCCATTTCCATGTCGCCAAGGTAGAGATAAAGGCGGCCGATTGTGTGGAGCATCGCAATGTACATGCCCTTCTCCACGGGGTGCTCCACGCAGTTCAACACGATTTCGAGAACCTCGGGATAGTATTCGTTTCCAAGCTGGGCGGCGGTGAGGGAGCCCAATTGGTTCGCCATAAATTGCTGCTTGGCCAAGTCTTTTTCTATCCTCACCAAGGAAATAAGGCGTCTCGCGGTGGGTTCGAATTCGGGACTCTGATCTAAGTAGGCAAGGCAATGGGCGTAGAAAGCGAGGATAGTTCCTTCGTCCTCAGCAGGGTAGCCGCCAAGTTCCAGAATCGATTTCGTGAAATTTCGAACTTCGGACATCGCGCCAATGGCTTCCATCGGACGAACGGTGTAGCGGATCATCGAATGTGTCTCTTTTCGGCATTCAGGAATCTGCACCGCGGTTTGGAATGCGTATCGGAGGTCGGGCAAGAAATCTCGAAATTGGGCGTTACGCTCCGTAGGATTTGACTCGAGCCGGTTCTCGAAGTTTTCTCGGCATTTTGCCAGTGTGCGTTCGAAGTGCCGCTTACGGAATTGATGTTCCTGGTCCGAATCGACATGCTCGCGAGCGAATTGGCGAATAACTTCCAGCATGCGGAATCGCCTTGGCGACGTATTTGGTTGAGCGACGATGAGGCTGACCTGAAGGAGATTTTCTACAACGCTAGCGGCTCCGCTGGATTCCAAAGTAGCCGCAACGTCTTCAAGAGTGAAGGAACTCGGCTGCATCGAAAGTGTGCCAAGGGCTCGCTTATGCCCTTCGTCGAGCCGAGAGTAACCCCAGTCGAGTGTGTTTCGCAGGGCCGAGTGGCGTTCAGGGCGTCCATGACTTGATCCCTTTAGCGATAAGAGTTGCCCTTCGAGACTCTCCCGAAGCTCGCGAATTGAAAGCAGCTTGGCTTGGGTTGCAGCAAGCTCTATTGCAAGCGGCAAACCGTCCAGCGAAATGCAGAGTTTAGAGATTTCCTCTCGGTCGATCTCCTTGGGATCCAGGTTCTGGTCCGAGGCGCATAATCGATCGATCAACAATTGAGCCGCGGGAGATTCGAGGTCGCCGTATTCAGGGCGAGGTAATGGCTGCAAGGGGTACTCGCGCTCACCGTGGACGCCGAGCTTCATGCGCGAGCTTGCAAGCACGGTCACGTTCTGCCCTAATTGAAGGATGTTGTGGACGATAGGCGCGAAGTCAGGCAATAAGTGCTCGCAGTTGTCCCCAGAGTTTCTCCCAAGTTGGTTTCCAGGTTCTCGTCCAAGTTGGTTTCAAGGATATTGGCGAGGCTGCGAATGAATTGGTTTGCAGAGTCCAGGTCGGCTAGTCCGATCGCAATTATATTTTCATATCCTTCGATCGTCGAGAGGACTTCGGCGATGAGCCTCGTCTTGCCCGCACCACCCGGGCCCGTGACAGTATGCAGTCGGTCGCTACGAGAATCGAGATTTGCTTTGAGCCTGGCGATATCCTGTTCGCGACCAAAGAACCTGTCGACCGGCATTGGCAAGTCATTGAATTTGATTCCATGCGCCTTGAAGGTTTGCGTGAAAGCTGGGGACAAATGCCAGGCTTGGCTAGGTTCGAGGCCAAGTTCCTGCTTAAGTCGATCTGCGTAATCTCTCGCCACGAGGGCCGCCTCAGTCCGCTTGCCCTGAGAGAGTAGATTCTCGTACCTGGCGAGATGGATTGCCTCGTCCAACCAGAACCTTTTGAGGCATCTCTCGAGAACTCCCTCGTCGTCCATCAATCCCTTACCGGTCTGGAGGAGCTGATTTTCGACTTCATAGCGAAGTGCTTTGACCCAGTCGTCTGTCCATCCTTCGGCGATGGGACGCGCAGACAGAGACTCGGCCCTTCGCCAAGTATCAGGTCCGGGAGCCTTAAGCAGTGCCCGAAATTCGGAAAGGTCAATCGCGACTTGTGTAACGTCGAGGGAAATGGCATGGCGGTCGGCGATGATCGGTGTGCCCTTGCCAGTTTCTTTGAAGTGTTTGTTGAGGAGAGCTAGCGTCTGCCGAAGACGATCTCGACTGATTTCGAGGTATTCGCCGGGCCAAAGAAGCTCGGCAAGTGATTCTCTTGTGTGACTGTTCGTGGGTGATGTGGCGAGGTAGGCGAGGAGTTGAGCGACTTTGCGGTTATTGAACGTCGGAGTAGGTTCGCCGCTGAGGGTGACACGGACATTGCCGAAAAGGTGAATTCTCCAGGCTGGTCCGTCGCTCATCGGCTCGTTATATCGTACTAGAATCAGGGACCTTTGGCAAAGCGGATGCAAAGTAGACTGATGACATGCTTGGCCCCGAGTGCGAATTCAGTTTTGCTGATCTGTTTCGTGCCGCCGAGGGGCGGGATTGGACTAGCGAAGAAGAGGCTGGGTTTGTTTCTTTAACTCAGGATGAGAGAAACGAATGGGTTTCTCGGCTAGCCGCCAAGGCTCCGCAGTTCACAACAAAGGACAAGGTTGGCACCGACGGCGTAGTGTATCGCGCTTTCTGGATCGAGACCGACTGATGGCCGAACTCAATCCGAACGACCTTCTCCGCTATGTAAATCTGGGCGATTTCTTGGTCTTGCACGTGCAGACCGGAGGATATGACGCCCGGATCTGGAAGGTGATGCTTGGCGACGACTCTGCGGTGCTTCGGGTGTTTTCACCCGACCGGAGTGCGCATATTGAGTTCGAGGTCCAGGCCATGAATCTTGCCGGGGAGGCCGGTTTGCCGGTGCCCTCTGTCCTCGCATCCGGCGTGTTCGCTTCGCATCCCTTTATGATTGTCGAGTGGGTTGACGGCAAGTCGCTCCTGGATGTTTGGGATGGATCTTCATCGTATGGTTTTGGCGAACTTCATTGCCAGTTGCATACAAATACGGAGCGGCAGGATGGTTCGTGTTTGCTCCACATGGACTATCATCCGCTGAACGTACTGGTGGATCGTGGTGAGGTCAGCGGAGTCATCGACTGGACGAATGCGGCTTGGGGCAGGGCGGTGGATGACGTAGCGCGAACGCTCTGTATTCTGATTTGCACGCCGATCGTGGACCGCTCGGATAGGGTTTTCGCTCGCAAGCTGCGCCGAATCGCTCGGGCATATTTGGATGGATACGGTTCGGTTCTCGGATTGCGCGAGGCGATCATTCGGGCGACGACGGCGATGTTCGACGAGTTGGATTATCACATCCGCGAGAATGGATTAGCCGAGCCGAAGGATGCGCGACGACGGTTGCAGCGGTGGTCGGAGTTTAATTCGAAATCTTATCTGCCTCGGTTTTGAGCGGCCCCTAGAGAGACATGGTGCAAGCGCGGTGGTAGGAACTGACGACGTGGTGTACAAAGCTATCTAGATCGAGATTGAATGATCTATTGCTTGTTGAAGCCCATGCCTTGCCGATATTCGCCTCGGCCCTGAGCATCTTGAAACGCGACCTCGATCATTAACCCGGGCACGATGCCACTGATTTTTCCGTCAGACGGCAACTCGCCACCTTCGCCAGACATGAAGTTATCGCTTAGCCCGGCAAGCGCGGTCTTGAGGTCGTAAGGCAGGTCCTTCAAATCTTTCACATTCTTGCCCATCTTTGCGAGCTTGTCGACATCGACTCCGTAAGCCTTGGCGCAGTTGGCGATGAGCGAATCCATCAGTCGATCGTGGTTCGCTTGAACGAGGTCCTTCAGCAGAACCTGAGCGTCAAAGATGCGCGACCCTGTCGATGGGCGGCGGGCAAATTCCAAGTAGCGGAAGTCTCGGATCTTGGATGGGATAGTGGCGTCGGGCAGGGATTTGTCGTTGTAAGTGGAGACGTTGTTTTGTTTGAGATCGAGCTTCTTGCTGGTCCCTTTGGGTTCATAGAAAGCTTGGCGACCGGCGGACCCGTAGCCAATGCTTAACGATGGCTTCAGACTGAGGCGAAAAGTTCCCGAGCCAATCAGATCGGCGGACCCAAGGGGCCAAATCGCCGAAAGCGTCTTTGCCAATTCCGGCTTGTCTTTGGCGACGATAATGGTTCCACTTGGGTCTATCGCGCCTAGGGCCAACAACTGCTCGAGGGCTTGATCTCGGGGACTCTCTATCGCTGATAACTCGGCGACAACGAGCAGTCCCTTTTCGTCGTCCTTGGCCACGCATTTGTTGCCAAGCTCTTTGACCCAACTAGAGTCCTTGAAAATCTTTGTGTTTTGAAAGACTGGGTCCTTGGCTTCATTCTCAACCGTGATATAAACGACGGAGTCATATTTGCCTTGGCGTGGCAAAATTTGGACTTGGCCCGACTGGAGAGCAACGGTGCACAACAAGGACATCATGGTGGATAAACGCATTCTACAGGCATTGGTTCTCTAAGCATAGGTTTTGATTTTTCGATAAATCTTGTATAGTGATCGTGATCATGTTCTCGATCGTCGCCCTTGGCTGTGCAATGATGACACCCTCTTCTCTCGACTCGACCGGCTTGCGTGCGCTGGCCGATAAGCGTCATTTGAACTTCGGAACCTGTGCCTTCAGCGACGGCGTGAAGGCGGACATCGACGGAGGAAAGTATCGTCAAGGGATTCTCGACAACTTTAATATGATCGAGCCGGAGAACGATCTGAAGCCGCCAGCGATGTGGCAGGGACTCGGCAAGATCGATTTCACCAAAAGTGATTATCTGATCGATTGGGCTCGCTCGAACAAGCTGAAGGTGCGCGGGCATGTGCTGGTGTACGCCAGCGACTGGGGGTATACGATTCCGCGATGGCTGCTCGACAAAGAGAAGGACATCACGCCCGAGCAGGCCAAGCAGATTCTGCACGACTATATCACCGCGGTCGTGGGGCGCTACAAGGGCAAGATCGCGATGTGGGACGTCGTGAACGAAGCGATCGAAGATGGTCCAAATTCCCGGCCGTTTAACCTGCGCGACTCGTTTTGGTACCGCAAGCTTGGCACGGACTTCTTGGTGTATGCGTTCCAATTTGCACACGAGGCAGACCCCAAGTGCAAGCTGTATTACAACGATTACAGTGTGGAGATCGGCGGTACGAAGACGGAGAATCTGTTCAAGATGGTGGATTTCCTGAAGTCGAAGAATGCGCCGATCACCGGCATCGGCTTCCAGTTCCACCGTTGGGCGGTCGAGGTTCCGAAGCCGGGCGACAAATTCTACGAGACCTTGCAGCAGATCGCGGATCGTAAGCTGACGTTCATGATGACCGAGATGGACTTGTCGATTCCGATCAAGCGACTGACCCGCACCGATCCGGACTATGGTTTGGTTCCTGCTTCTCCTGAGGATTTGGAGCAGCAAGCGAAGTCGTACGAGGCATTTATGCGGCTAGGGCTGAGCTTCAAGAACTGCGAAGGCATCCAGCTTTGGGGCTATACGGACGGCCACAGCTGGATTCCGGGCTCGACGGGTGGGTCCCGAGGGGCGGCGCTGCTGCTGGACAAGGACTATAAGCCGAAGCTGGCGTACGAGAGCGTGCGAAAGGTTTTGGCAGGGAGATAGTGTTCTCCCCGTCTCATCGGGGAGAAGGGGTCGGGGGTAGAGGGGAAAGACTACGGAAAATTCGCGCGAGAACAGGAGGCTGCATATTGCCAATCCTTTCTAGTCTTCAATAGGTTCCCGTCCCCTATCCCCTCCATCCCAACCCTTCCTCCCCGAGGAGGAAGGGCTTTAAGCCCCGATTGTGAGGGACACGCTCACAGTTCTCAAACTCCTCCCTAGCCTCGACATACACACTATCTGGCGGACCGAGGTAGCTGGGCTTGGTTGACTACTTTGATGGTGGCAATTGGGAGGCGTGGGCATCTTGCCCGCGAAAATCGAGGGCTGTCCCGATTCGCTTTGCTCATTATCCTACGGCGGGATCTCCGAGAAGCCCTCGCCTCGTGAATCCCAAGACTATTTTTTCGCCTCGATGTACACGCTATCCGGCGGACCGAGGTAGCTGGGCTTCAGTCCTCCAGCGTCGATGATGATGCGTTGTAACACCACGCCTGGATCGATGGCGTAGAAGCGGATCGTGTGCCGCCCCGGCTTGACGCTCGAGAAGGGAATGGATTTGACGATCGCATTCTGCGCGACCGACGCCTCCCAAGTCGGGGTGAAGTACACGTAGTTCTCGTGCATGTTAACTACCTGTGGAGCGCCGCCATCGAGCGAGACGGCGAAGTGCAGACCGTCGCCAGGCTGCAGGTGCTGGGTCGGGGATAGCACGGTTTGGATTTTGATGTCGCCGCTCGAGAAGAGGTAGATTGGGTACTCGACGAAGACCGGGTTGGCTGTCAGGCTCTGCTTCGATGCGGTAGTCGGCATGAGGGTAATCGCCGAGCCGAGGCGACCGAGATCGGGCAGGTCGACGAACTTAACGCCTTTCCCGTCCACCTTGCGTTTGTAGCCAAGAGCGTCGATGGCGATCGCGCCGTCGGTCTCGACGTATCCCGCGATATCGTCGGCGATCCGGGGCCGAATCGGGACCTCGACCGTAATAACTGTGCCGTCCGATCCGGTTACCGTCAGATTCGCCGACTTCGTCGAAATCGGAACCTGATCCCAGTAGACAGAGAGAAAGATGCGGCGATCCTGGTCCACTTCGCCAGAGTCGTGGCTGACAAGAAGCCAAGGCTCACTAGTCTTCACAGAGAAACTCAACGAGCCGATTCCTCGATTGAAGAGTTCGAAATAGTGCTGGGTCGTATCGCAAATACTCACCAAGGGAAGCCTTGGCGAGGTGCGCTTGAGGTTGGGGAACGAGTCAACGTTTCCCTCCACTGCAAGCCCCAGCCTTGCTCCCTGCTGGGGAGGCACGCGGACGACGGCGGGCATGTTGTTTTGGTCGGGTTGTTGCCAGGTTGTGTAACCGATGTGGGTCTGATCCATCATGTGATCCCACTTACCGCCCGCCAATGAGTGGTACTCGGCCTGCAAAGCCTTGTCCTGTTGGAAGCATTCGTTGGCGTACTGGTACGCCAAGTTCACCGACGCGCGCCCCTGAGACGCAAACAAGCGATTCTTGGCGGCCGCGACATAGAGATTGTTGAGGTTTGCAGCGGCCTGGATCGGATAACCGAGCAACTCGAAGAATGCATCCTTTTGATTGGCGGGCAAGAGTCCGTGGATCGTTTTGGATACGCGCGCCAGGTGATCCCAATCTTCGAGCGCTAGTTCAGCTTCGTTGTAGTTGACCAGGCTATACGTGCTCGGATCTAATAGTTCGGGCTTGCGTCGAGCGTTGAGCTTGGTGTAAGTCTCCATCAGCTCGGCCATCGTGTCGGCATGCTCGGGCCCAAATTCGCGGCGCATCCAGTTCGCGGTGTACTGCTTCAGGCCCTTGTAGTTCCACCGATCCGGATCCCAGCCCATGCGAACAAAGAACTCCGTCGGGAACTCATTCGGCTTGATGTCGCCGACGTTCACAATCCAAATCCTATCCGCACCGCGCTCGTACGCCATATGCATCTGCTCCCAGATGCGGGGGAGCGGGTTGGTGTCGATCCACTTGTAGTTGCGCGGACCGCCCACGTAGTCGAAGTGGTAGTACACGCCTGCCCCGCCTTTGCGCTTGCGTTCCTCAGGGGTGGGCAGGCGGCGGATGTTGCCCCAATTGTCGTCGGCCCAGAGCAGGGTGACATCGTCGGGCACCCTCATTCCGTGGTCGTAATAGCTCTGGACTTCTTTGTAAAGGCACCAAAGCTGGGGAACCTTCGCGACGTCCGGGTTCACTTCCTTGGCGATGATCTTACGCTGGGCGTCGACGATCTTTTCGAGAAGATTGATGTTCTCGTTCTCGGACATCGGCGTGTCGATCTTTCCGCGCATCGCCATCGTGGTGATGGTCTCGTACGGCTTATTGCGGCGGACACCGTCGGCCCAGAACTTCTCCAGCTCGTTGGGATACTTGGCGTAGTTCCATTGCTCGGGTTTGAACCCGAGGTGGTTCCACTCTTTATCCGCGCGGCCCATTGGCTCGACGTGCGACGTGCCCATCACGACGCCATATTCGTCCGCGAGTTTTGGATTGAGAGGGTCGTCTTCGTTGAAGCGGTTGTTCCACATCGCCGGCCACAGGTAGTTGCCCCGCAGTCGGAGAATGAGCTCGAAAACGTGGACGTAGAACTCGTGCTTGTACTCGCCGAAGTTTTTGTACACCCAGTTCGACAGGCAGGGGGCTTCGTCATTGATGAAGATGCCGCGATATTTGACCTTGGGTGAGGCTTGGACGAACCGGCCGGGCTTGACGCTTAACGCATTGTGTCGTTTGATCGGGACGTCGGCCCAGAAATACCAGGGCGAGACGCCGGCTTGCTCGGACAGTTCATAGGTTCCGTAGATCGTTCCGCGCTTGTCGCTGCCTGCAATCACGACAGCGTTCTGAACTCCAGGTAGAGGGTTCTTTATCGTTTGGACGACGTAGGATTCCCATTGACCTTGCACGCCTTTTACGTCGAGCTTCCTAGCTCGGATGAGTTGGTCGATGATCGAACTGCGGCCGATGGTGCCGACGATGATGGCGGTCTTGGTCTTGGCCAGTTTGTCTTGGAGGAGAATGGGCGTTTTGCCGATGACGGCGGCAAGGTCTTTCTGGAGGTCCTTTGCCACGCGAACCACGCCAGGCCAGTCCTTGTTCGAGACGAGGATGGGGCTGCCGGTGATAGCGAGTCCATCGTTGTTGGGGAGGACGAACGACTGAGTGAGGTATTGGACGGGTTCGGCTTGGCTCATGGCGGCCACGAGAATGAAGAGTAGTACTGTCAATTTGGAGGCTAGTCGTCGAAGTTGGGTTATCCCACCCCCTCCGCCGACCCGATCATTGGTTGCCAAAGAATGGGGATTGATCGGGTCGGCACCTCCCCCAGGGGCGGAGCGTCGGTTAGTCTCCAGCGGCAGAGGTTTCGAAAGACTTGAATTCATAAGTAAATCACCAATCCCCCGGTTCGCAAGCTCACCCTCCACTTCGTGGACCCTCCCTTCACCAAGGGGTAGTCCAGTTGTGAACCTGACCACGAAGTGGTCGCAGACCTTAGCCGGGTGGTCGAAGCGAAGTATGAGCGTAGACCCCCGGATAGGAAGTTAAAACGAAACAGTCCGAGGAGCGAAGCGACCCCGCCGACAGGCGACAAAAGAAATCCCACAAGGCTGTCGACAATCCCCGGGTTCGCTCGTTCCTCGCTTGCCCTCCACTTCGTGGACCCTCCCTTCGCCAAGGGGTAGGCTCGTTTGGCGCGATCGCGGAAATGGAGTTTGCGTGGGAAGTTCATTTCGGTGGAGTCGTGGTCGCCAGGACCTGCTCGAGCGTCGGACCCTGATAGTTCTTCGCCTTCTCGCCCTTGGCTTCGACGATCGGGCGCTCGTCGCGATCAAACTTGATCAATTCCGTCTTGGTCTTGCCCGAGTCGAGTTTCCAAACGATCCACTTTGCGCGCATCCACCCAACGGAGGCATTCGGTCCCACGCTGCCGGCCAGGGAAGATTTCACCTCAGCGGGGCGCTTAGCAAGATAGTCCTCCATGGTCCCATAGGCCGGGCGATTGAGGAAGTAAGTAGTTCCCGCAAACAGCAGGAGTAACCCGAGCGCTCCCGCCCAAATCGAAGCGACCGGCACCTTACGCTGCGGTTGGGTCGGCTCGACCTTGGGCAAAACTCCATGAATACAAGCCAAAGCTGCGAAGTAGAACGTTCCCGCAAGGAAGAAGGGAAGTGTGTACGAACTTGTCTTCTGCACCCAGACGCCGACAATGACCTGGACCAAGGCGGAACCCACCGCGCCAAACGCGGTGATGACGCCGACGGTGGCAGGAATCGCGCGCTTCGGCATGGTGTCGGAAACGAGGGTGAAGAGGTTGCAACTCCAGCCCTGGTGAGCCCCGGCGGCGATGGAGACGAGGGCCAGGGCGACGAAAATGGTCGGAATCCCAAACACCGAAGGAATGCCCACGAGTTGACCGACGATGATGACCGGCAACGCGCAGCAGGCGCAGGTAAGCATCGCGATCTTTCGGCTTGGACCAACAGCTTTACCCCGCTGGATAAGCCGAGAAGAGAGCCAACCGCCGAAGACCGAACCGCCGTCGGCGATGAGATACACGACTGCTACCGCGTAACTCATCCACGTCGCATCGACCTTAAATTGGTCGATGAGGAACTTGGGCAGCCAGGTGAGATAGAACCACCACGGCGCGTCGGAGAAGAATTTTCCGAGGGCGATTGCATACAGCGGCCGCATGCCGAACAGCTCTCGGTAAGAGATCGGATCGCCCGTCGCTTCCTGATCGCCTTCGATGTGCTCAAGTTCGGCAGGGGTAATGGACGGATGCTCGCGCGGTTGGTAATACAGCGCGCGCCAAAAGATTAGCCAGATGAGGCCAATGCTTCCGAGGCTGAGGAATGCCATCCGCCAGCCGAAGTGCTTGGCTACCAAAACCGCGATAAGCGGAGCTAGGATCGCCCCGATATTCGAACCCGAGTTGAACCAGCCGGTGGCGTAAGCACGTTCCTTTCGCGGAAACCAGTCGGCGGTGGCTCGGACCGAAGCGGGGAAGTTGGCCGACTCGCCCACGCCGAGCAAGAATCGTGCGCCGATGAAACCAGTAAACGCCCCGACCAAAGCATGGGCGGCGGCAGCAAGATTCCACAAGAAGAAGCCCCACGCAAAACCCTTCTTGACGCCAATTCGGTCGATCATCTGGCCGACCAGCACCATGCCGAAACCATAGGCAAGGAGGAAGCTGGAGTTAATGAGCGCAAGGTCGACAGGGCCGAGTCGAAGATCGTTCTCGAAGAATGGAATGAGGAGCGAGAAAAGCTGGCGATCGAGGTAGTTGATGGTGGTGGCAAAGAAGAGGAGGGCGCAAATGGTCCACCTCACTCGCCCCATCGCCCGCACTGCCGATTCCATCGCTCAAAGACTATCACGTAACCCCCGGGAATCCCAAGCATTACCGTGTGATATCATATGGAAGATTTACCCATAAATCGCCATGAAAACCACAATGCGCCAGGTGGCCGAGGCGGCCGGAGTCTCCGCGATGGCGGTTTCGTACGTTCTGCATGGAACAGGAAAGAACGTTCGCGTGAGCGCGGACACCGCCTCGAAGATCCGCCGAGTGGCAGAAGAGTTGAATTATCGGCCCAACATGCTGGCTCGAAGCCTGCGCAATCGGCAGACCAACATGGTGGGCGTGGTGTTCCAACACTTTGGCCGGTTGAGCGAGCAGAATCCATACTATCCGATGCTGCTGAATGGCATCATGAATGGCTTGTTTGCCGAGGGATACACGCTGGCGCTGTGTCCACAGTTGATGCAAGGCGGGAGCGACGAGGCAATTTTGGACGGACGCTTCGATGGCATCTTATGGGCGCGGCCGGACTTCAACGAAGCCTCGATCGAGAGATTTAAGACGGCGAAAATTCCGCTGGTTTTGCTCCACGCACCGCCGGGATCGATCCAGGGATTGCCGACATTTTGCGCCGACAACGAAGGGGCTCTGCGTTTAGTCGTCGATCACCTTCGAGATTTGGGCCATCACAAAATCGTTTTCGCGATTACTGAGGTGGACGCTCAGACAGCCGAGGGTAAGGACCGGACGGAGGCGTTTCACAATGCGATGCGCGATTCGGGATTGACGGGGCGAGTGTTCGTTTGGAATCAACAGCCACAGGAGTTTGCCATGTACTGGGCTGCCAACCGCAACCAAGTGACGGCGATGGCGTGCTTCAGTGATACGCTCGCCGGGAATATTCTTGCCGCATGCAGGTCCTTGAGCATTCGAGTGCCGGAGGATTTGTCGGTGGTCGGGTTCGACTCATCTACGTTTTGCGACCGAACAGCTCCGCCTCTGACGTCGGTAAGCCAGCCGGTAGAGAAGATCGCCTACGAAGCGGTGATGCAGTTGATTTCTCTTATTCGGAGCAGCAACGATGCGGCTCCCGCGATGCCGAATCTGTCCGTCACGTACGAATGCGGGCTTGATGTTCGGGCTTCGACCGCGCCTCCCCGCGCCTAAATACTCATGATCAGCCAAAGCCAATCTTCCGCCCAATCCGTGTCTCCTTTCGGGGTAGGGGTCGGGCCGTTCTTTAATGCGCATCACTCGCCTGCCGGCGCTTTTGCGACCATGACCTTGGGTTGTAAAGGTCCGCTGGGCGGGCTCGGGATGGAGTTAAAAGGTCCGGCAAACGAAGGGATTTATGTTGGTGTGGAGTCTGCGTCTGAGCCGGGAACGTTTCAGGCTTTGCCGTTCTTCGAAGGGCGGTCATCGACTCTGAATGCAGAGGATTACGACGTCGAAGGGCTGAGCGACTACCAGTTTCCAAACCTGGTTTCGTTGTTTTCCGACGGCGAAGTTCATCGCTCCTTTGGGGCTTGTTTGGATACCTGGACGGCAGGGGATCTAACGTTTCGCATCGCGTCGCCGTTTGGTCCGTTGCCCGATCCAGCTACGGCTTCTTCTGCGGAGTTACGTGAGGCGTTTATTCCAGCTATCTATGTCGAGGTCACGGTTGATAACCGACACGGAGCTCGTGCCAGAAAAGCCTTCTGCGGTTATGCCGGTTCTGATCGGTCCAACTCGATGCACACGTACTCGATGGACGGCGTGACGGGTATCGGCCAAGGACGAGAAATCGCGATCGGCTCTCGCGACGATGTTTATGCCGGTGTTGCCTGGCAGATCGAGGCGATTCTCACTCCGCGGCATGAGGAAAACGTCGACTTCATGCTTGGTAATGTCGGGTTGCTGGTCGGCACGGTTCCGGCGGGGGAGATCAAAACATTCCGATTCAGCGTTGCGTTCTTCCGCGAGGGAACGGCCACGAGCGGAATGCCTTCTCGATACCTTTATCGAAGATGGTTCGATCGGGTCGAGGACGTGGTCGTGGCGGGTTTGGACGGTTTCGATTGCGCCTTGGCCCGATCTCAATCGGTTGATGCAAGAATTGCCGCCAAGCTCGATCCAACGCGGGCGACGATGGTGGCCCACACGCTTCGCAGCTACTGGGGCGCGACGCAGATGCTGGATATTGACGGACACGGTCCGCTGTGGGTGGTGAACGAGGGCGAGTATCGAATGATGAACACATTCGATCTCACCGTCGATCAGCTTTATATGGAACTGGCGCTGAATCCTTGGACGATTCGCGACGTGCTCGACATGTTCGTGTCTCGGTACAGCTACGACGACTCTTGCCGCTTTCCAAATGACGAGACTTTGCATCCGGGTGGCATCGCCTTCTGCCACGACATGGGCATCGGGAATGTTTTCTCACCGTCGGGATATTCGAGCTACGAGCAGGCGGGGCTGAAGGGCGTTTTCTCGTACATGAGCTTCGAGGAGTTGGTGAACTGGGCGCTGAGCGCTTGCCTTTATGTGTCGCATACCGGCGACCAGGAGTGGGCAGCCAAGCACCGAGAGGTGTTCTCGAAAGTCGTTCAAAGCATGGCCAACCGAGACCATCCTGACGATTCCTCGCGGAACGGCATCATGGGTTTGGATACCGCTCGCTGCAAGGGCGGAAAGGAGATCACGACTTACGACAGCCTTGATGCATCGTTGGGCCAAGCGCGGAATAACCTCTATCTGGCGGTGAAGACATGGGCCGCATATCTGCTATTGGAGCCGTTGCTACAGGATTCCTCGATGGCCGAGTTGGCGCACAAGCAGGCGGTCCGGGCGGCGTCGACCATTGTTGATTCGGCTGATACGGAAGGATTGTTGCCAGCGGTGATCGGTGAAGGCGTCGAAGCGCGAATCATCCCCGCGATCGAAGGTCTCATCTTCCCGTTTGTGGCTGGACGCTCCGACCTGATCGATGCTCAAGGCGAGTTTGGTGTAATGGTTTCCGCGTTGGCTCGACACTTTTCGCTGTTGCTCCGACCCGACCGGTGCCTTTTTGCCGATGGCGGATGGAAGCTGAGTTCCACGAGTCGCAACTCTTGGCTCTCAAAGATTTACCTGTGCCAATTCATCGCCGAATCCATCCTCGGCTATCCAGCGGATACAAAGGCGGACCAAGCGCACCTTGCTTGGCTGATGGACGAGGACAATGCGTACTTTGCCTGGAGCGACCAGATGCTGACAGGGAAGGCGCACGGCAGCCGCTACTACCCTCGGGGCGTGACTTCGCTGTTGTGGTTGACCGAACCAGGCTCACCGGCGTTGCCTCAGATTCGATCGGTGCTGTTCGGATGAAGATCGTCGACGTAAGGGCGACGACAGTCACGGTTCCTCTCCAAGCTCCTTTGCGGCATGCCAACGGGTGCCATTGGGGACGCTTTGTGCGCACCATCGTCGAGGTCGAGACCGACAATGGTTTGATCGGACTCGGCGAGATGGGCGGTGGCGGCGAGTCGACCGAGTTGGCGTTCAAAGCTCTGAAGTCGTATTTGGTCGGACACGATCCGGCCCGCCTCGAGGAGATGCGTTTCAAGATCGCGAATCCGACGGCGTCGCTGTACAACAACCGCACCCAGATGCTGGCGGCACTGGAGTTTGCGTGCTTGGATATCCTCGGCCAAGCGTGGGGTGTGCCGGTGTACGACATTCTGGGTGGAAAGCTGCAGGATGAAATTCCGTTTGCGTCGTATTTGTTCTTCCGATATCCGAATGCGGATGGCAGCGGAGAAGTGCGGACGCCCCTGCAAATGGCGGCGTTTGCCTTGGCTTGCAAAAAGGAGTTCGGATTTACTTCGCACAAGCTGAAAGGCGGAGTGTTCGATCCTTCGTACGAACTGGAGTGCTATCGGGCGGTGGCCGAAGCGATGGGCGACGACAAGGTTCGGTTTGACCCCAACGCGGTCTGGTCGACGGAGCAGGCGATTTGGTTTGGGCAGCAAATCGAGGATTTGAATAACGACTATCTGGAGGACCCGACATTTGGCCTCAGCGGAATGCGGCGAACCCGAGAGAAGGTTAGGATGCCGCTTGCAACCAACACAGTGGTGGTGAACTTCGAGCAATTGGCGGCGAACGTTCTCGATACTGCGGTCGATGTGATCCTCCTAGATACGACGTTTTGGGGTGGGATTCGGCCATGCGTGAAGGCAGCGGGAATCTGCGAGACATTCGGGCTCGGCGTGGCGGTGCACTCGTCGGGCGAGCTTGGAATTCAGCTTGCCACGATGCTGCACCTCGGAGCCGTGATTCCGAATCTCTCCTTTGCCGCCGATGCCCATTATCACCACCTCAAGGACGACATTATTGAGGGAGGTCCCTTCAGGTACGTCGATGGAAAGATTCGAGTTCCGAATGGTCCTGGACTCGGGGTGAAGCTGAATCGTTTGAAGCTGGAGGAATACGCCGAGGCATTCCGTCGGTTGGGTTCGTATCCGTACGACAAAGATCCTTTGCGGCCAGATTGGTGTGCGACGGTGCCAAACAATCGTTGGGCTGACCCGAACGATGCTAGAATTCCGGATATACCCCAGGTATGAGTTCGCGATTCGATATTTCGGGAAGGGTGGCGGTGGTCGTCGGCGGCACGAGCGGCATTGGCCAGGCCATCGCTTTGGGCATGGCGGCCGAAGGGGCACATGTGGTCGCTACTGGGCGGCGCCAGGACTTGGTTGAATCCGTTTCTGGTGAGATAAAGGCTCTTGGGGTCAGGAGTTTAGCTCTAGCCTGTGACGTCGAAAGCTCCGATTCGGTGAATGCCTTTCGCGATGCCGTGGTCGCTGAGTTTGGCCACGTCGATATCTTAGTGAATGCTGCGGGTCGCACCATCCGAAAGCCCACGGCTGACACGACACCGGAGGAGTGGAACTCACTCATGGAGACGAACCTTACGGGAATGCTGCGCTGCTGCCAGGCATTTCTCGAGCCGTTAAAGGAGGGCGGGAAAGGAAGGATTATCAATATCGCTTCGCTTGCAAGCTTTGGCGCTTATCATAATGTGGCGGCGTATGGAGCATCCAAAGCGGGAGTGCTTGCCCTCACAAAGAGTCTAGGTTGTGAATGGGCGAAGTTCGGAATCCGAACGAATGCCATCGCTCCGGGAGTGTTTGTGACCGACATCAATCGGGAAGCCCTGAACGGAACACCAAGGGGACAAGAGATGCTGATGCGCACACCGATGGGACGGTTCGGAGATATCGACGAGTTGGTGGGAACGGCGATCTTCCTCGCCTCGGATGCGGCGAGCTTCATCACCGGAACCAGCATCGCCGTCGACGGCGGCTACCTCGCGTCGGGAGTAAACCAATGAAGATCCTGCCAGCCTCGGAATGTCAATGGGATCAGCTTTCGTTGGGCGAGATCATGCTCCGACTCGATCCGGGAGATGGTCGAATCTCGACCACCCGGACCTTTCAAGTTTGGGAAGGCGGCGGCGAGTACAATGTCGCACGTGGTCTGAAGAGATGCTTCGGTTTACGAACATCTGTCGTTTCTTCGCTTGTCGACAATCCGGTCGGTCGATTGGTCCAAGACCTGATCTACCAAGGGGGCGTCGACCAGAGCCACATCCAATGGGTGAAGGACGACGGCGTGGGTCGGGAGGCCAGGAACGGCCTGAACTTTACAGAAAGAGGTTTCGGCGTTCGCGGCGCTGTGGGATGTAGCGATCGGGGTCACACCGCAATTTCTCAACTGCAAAGAGGCGACGTCGACTGGGACACGATTTTTGAGAAGGAAGGTGTTCGGTGGTTCCACACCGGCGGAATCTTCGCCGCCCTCAGCAACACCACACCGGGCGTCGCCGCCGAAGCGATGCATGCGGCCAAGGCGAACGGAGCGATTGTTTCCTATGACTTGAACTATCGACCCTCCCTGTGGAAGAGCATCGGTGGTCCGAAGCGGGCGCAGGAAGTGAACCGCGACTTGGCGCATTCGGTCGATGTGATTCTCGGCAACGAGGAAGACTTCACGGCAGCGTTTGGGTTTGAAGTCGAAGGAACGGGTAGCGACCATGCCGAAATCGATACCGACGCTTATCGAAGCATGATCGAAAGGGTCCTCAAGACTTTCCCCAATATCAAAGCGGTAGCCACGACGCTGCGTATCGCCACGAGCGCGACCCGAAACGATTGGAGTGCGATGCTTTACATCAACGGCGAGATTTGCGTGGCCCCATGGCGGCGCGATCTGGAAATCTTCGATCGAGTCGGCGGCGGAGATTCCTTCGCATCCGGTCTTATCTACGGCCTGCTGCAAGGCAAAGACCCTCAGTGGTGCGTCGATTGCGGCGCAGCTCACGGCGCGCTGGCGATGACGACGCCGGGTGACACCACGATGGCGACGCTGGCCGAGGTCGAGAAAGCGATGAAGATGGGAACCGCGAGGGTGGATCGATGACGAAGACGGATGTGATTCGGTGGATTGGAACGACGAAGATCGTACCGGTCATCCGAGCTTCCGCTCCCGATATCGCGCTCAAGGTCGCGGGTGCTCTCATCAAAGGCGGAGTCGATGTGCTCGAGGTGACGATGACGGTTCCAGGGGCGACCGATGTCATACGCGAAGTCACGACGAGGTACCCAAATGCGCTGGTGGGAGCAGGAACGGTTTACGATCCAACCACCGCGAAGAAGTGCGTCGAGGCAGGTGCGAAGTTTATCGTCGGTCCGTGCTTCGATGAGGCGACGGTGAAGGCTTGTAACGAGATGGATGTGATGGTGGCACCAGGGGCGTTTACACCATCTGAGGTCGTCCAGGCATGGAAGGCGGGGGCAGATATCGTCAAGATCTTTCCATGTGATGCGGGCGGCGGGCCGAGCTACATCAAGTCGCTCAAGGCTCCGTTTCCGAACATTGCGATGATGCCGACCGGTGGGGTTTCGCTGGCAAATGTTCAGGCGTTCCTGGCTGCGGGTGCGGTGGCGGTCGGTGTCGGCAACAGCCTCGTCGATCCGAAGATAATTGCCGGTGAAGATTGGAATGCGTTGGCTGGGTTGGCGGCTCAGTTCCGGGCTGAGACTGGGTAAGGATCATTTTCACGCATCGATGTGTTTTCACTTCATCGATCCCGAAGACTCCTTTGCATCGATACGTGCCATCCAGACTCGATATTTCTGCGCGAACCTGCCTCAGGTCCAACTGGTTTGGTCAAGACTTAGATGGAGTTCTGAGCGGCCCCGAAGCTAAGAGCATTTAGCCTCCCACATTCGACCCGAAGCAGCTATCTAAATTTGCCTACAAAAGTAGTCACACAAAAGAAAAACCTAGACTACAATGGTAGGCAACATGAAACTCGGGGATTCGGAATTACAGCTGCTCCGCTTCATTCAGGACCATCAGCCGGTGTCGGTGAGGAAGGTCGTGCAGGATTACGGCGAGCCGAAAGGGCTGGCGCGCACCACCATTCAGACCATGATGGAACGCCTGAGAAAGAAGGGCTTTCTCCAGCGCGATCCCGCCGAAGGCGGATTCGAATACACTTCCAAGCAAGGGAAGGAAAGAACGCTGCACGACAAAGTCGATAGCTTTGTGCAGAACACTCTCGGCGGTTCCATCGCTCCGTTGGCTTCTTATTTCGCCAATGCGAAGAACCTGACTCAAGAAGAAATCGAGCTTCTCCGCGAAGCCATCGACCGAATCGACGACGGCGACAAGGGTGGAAGGCGATGACCGAATTCGTGATCTGCCTTCTGGGTGCGGCCCTCGCCACAACCATTCTTGCGATTGGAATTAAGCTTGGAACGCGACTTCGCGGGAAGCAAGACCCAAGATTCTTCGCGTGGCTCTGGCTGGCGCTCGCGCTGGGTCCACCTGCGTTCGTCGTCCTCAGCACAATCTCCACCGCAACGCACGGCCCGAGGCTCGGTTCAATTGTCGAACCAACCATCCTTAAGCTCTTCTCCATGGAGCGATTTGGTGTTGGTGTGTTCCACCTGGAAAACGGAATCTGGTTTCCTGAACTCGGAACCAGACCGGTTTTCCAGACCCTCTTCTGGATCTGGGTCGCGGGAGCATCGGCGGTCCTGATCGCAAGGGGATACCAACTCTTCCTCGCCCAGCAGTTCACGATTTGGGCCGAGGACACCCAAGACGAGCGACTCAGAGCCGAGGCTCAAGAAGTTGGCGACGCGTACAACTACGCCAGGTCCTTGCGGATACGAGATTCCCACCTGGTGCGCTCGCCCCTCGTCGTCGGCTTCATCAAGTTCACGCTGCTCATGCCGGTCGGCATGTCGAGGCAGCTGGAAGATCAAGAGTTGAGGGCGATTCTCGCCCATGAATTCTCGCACATCGTTCGCAAAGACACTCGTACGCTGGCCCTGCTCATCGTCAACGAATGCCTATTCTGGTTCAGTCCAACCACCTGGTGGATCCACCGTGAGTGGGCGACGAACCGCGAACTCGACGCCGACCAAGAGGCGATTAGCCAATCTCAAATCGAGCCGAAGAGATTCGCCAATCTTCTCTTGTCCATCGTGACTTCATCCCGACAGCCGTGGCTGCAAACCGCCATCGGTGCGACCCGCGACTTCAAAGCGCTCAAATCCCGCATTTCCAACATGAACAACTCACTCAATCACAAATGGAGTCCGCTTCGAACCGGACTCTCACTCGCCGCCGTTGCTGGTCTGCTCATCGTTCCTTGGAGAATCTCCAATGCATCGCCTCCGGTCGATGACGGCAACATGGTCGTCAACGGTGGCTTCGAGAACGGTCTCGATACCTGGACACCCGCGAGCATGCCCGATGGCGCCACAACGAACGTCAGCTATGGAATCGATACCGATGAAAAGCACTCGGGCAAAGCGAGCATGAAGTTCGAAAAACGAACCCAAAGCTATTTTCCGGTCCAGATGCTGATGGCAAAGTTGAACCCATACAAGATGACAACCAAGCTGGAGACGACGGTTTGGATCAAAGCCAAGAATGCGGGCAAGGCGACGATGGCGGCCTTCTTCCACGATTCTTCTGGCGGTGTCAGCGATATCAAGTGGATTGCCTATGCCTCAGGATCGAGCCCAACCGCCGGAATATCGCACGATTGGAAGAAGTATCACAGCGTGATCGAGGTTCCGAGCAACGCAACGAGTGTCGACATCGCGGTGCAAATGTACGGCCCGGGCCAAGCCTGGTTCGATGACATCGAAGTGAAGTTCGCCAGCAATGACACCAAGCTCATCGATCCAGTGGCCGATACTCCCAAACAAGAGGAAGAAGCTTCGGACGTCCAGGATGTGCCGAACGTTGAGTTCCAAGCGAAGAAGGATCCTAACAAGGACTACTTCCTCATCGGCAGCAAAGGCAAGGCTCCCGAAAAGGGATATAAGCTTCTGGTCGTTCTTCCGGGTGGCCCCGGCAACAAGGATTTCAATCCATTCATCAGGCGAGTTTGGAAGAATAGCGACCTTGCCAGCCGAGGTTTCGTGATCGCCGAACTCGTGGCCCCAGTGTGGGAGCAAAACGAAAATCGAATTGTGTGGCCGACCCGCAGTTCGAACGTGCCTCCGGCAAAGTTCAAGACGGAAGAATTCGTGAATGACGTGATCGCCGACGTGCAATCGAAGATCAAAATCGACCCCGAGCATGTGTACTTGTTCGGATGGTCGAGCGGCGGTCCGGCTTGCTATGCCTCACTGTTGGATGCCCCAGCCGTGAAGGGAGCGTTCATCGGAATGTCAGTCTTCTATCCCCAGCAGTTGCCATCGCTCAAGCTGTCGAAGGGACGCTCGCTGTACTTGTATCAGTCTCCGGATGACACAGTCACAAAGTTCTTCTTCGCAGAAAAGGCCAAGGACGCCTTTACCGAAGCAGGGGCGAGAGTCAAGATGGTAACCTACCCCGGCGGCCATGGGTTCACCTCGGGCAAGCCATTCGAGGACATCCAGCTCGGATTGGATTGGCTGGTGAAACGAGACTGAAAGAAAGATTGGGCTCCCTTCAGAGGGAGCCCAATTTGTTGTCAGTTCTTCTTCAGGTAAAGCCAAGTGTACGACGAGTTCTTGTAACCCATGATGTACAGGTTGTCATTGTCGTCAATGAACTTGGCATCGTAGAACGAGTAGCCGTTGGCGTTGCTCACCAGCCCTTGCAGTGAGACTGAGGTTGCTGCGATTTTTACCCAGGCCGTGACGTTGCTAGATGCATCGCGTTGGTATCCCGCGAAGTGCCCAGAACTGTTTGCACCTTCAATCAATGCCTCGCCAAATCCGCTAACCAAGGCGACGTCCGTCATGGATGTGGATCCTGCCGACCAGAAACCGGGATGAGGCTTGTTCGTCGCCGGATCAAGATAACCCCCGGCCGCATTTCCGCTGGCGGAAACTCCATTGAGGTATGCCCGTGTCGAAGTTCCAAATGGCATCATCTGACTTGGCACCGCGGCATGAGTCGACCACTGCATGACTTTATTCAAATCGTCACCGTAGATCTTGCCGTTATCATCGATCGCCGTGGCTTCTTGGGCATTTCCAAAAGTGCCCTTGTCGAGCGCAACAGCTGTAGCATCCTTGTCCGACCAGTACGCTGCTACTTGCGATCCACCGGTCGAATAGTATCCGACTATGACGCCCGAAGCATTGATGCTGTTTGCACCGCCCGAAATAGCCCCGGATGGAACTTTCAACATGATCGGCGCCGAGGTTGGCGAAGCATAGTAAATGGGAAGGGAGTTTGTCGAGGGCGTCAAACTCGCACCGACGATTGCATCAGAAGCATTGATTCCTTTGACGGTGACGCTCGCATCGACCGACGGTAGTTGAAGCGCAGTTGGCGAACCAGCCGCCGCCCAATAGAGAGGCTGCCGAACATTCGAACTGATCGGGGTTTCAAAGCCTACGGCATGCCCGTTTGCGCTGATTCCCGTGAGGACCGGACTCGAATAGCTGTTGGATGTTGAAGCCATCACAACTGGATTTGCATAAGTGCCTGCCGTTGTCCCGGTTGTCGCCGTGGTCGAGGTTGTGGCAGTCGTGCTTGTCGTAGAGCCAGTCGAACCGTAGTCGAGGCTAGCAGTTCCAGGGTCGTTTACGGTGTCACCCGAGTTATCCGGATAGGTGAGAACAAGCTTTCCATCCGCACCAAGCACGGCGTGGGCTTTACCTTGAGGAGTAATGAGCTCCATCGTAAACAAGCCGGTGTTGGGAGTAATCGATGCTGTTCCGGTCCATCCTTCGGGAGTAATAGAGATATTTCCGCTCAACGTCGAGAACGGATTACCGGTGATGCTCGAGAATGTGAATGTCGAATTCACTGTCGTGACCGTTGCAGAACCGGAGGCGATGGTTGAGTTACTAAGACCCAGATTCATGTGAAGATTGATATTGTTCTTGGTCAGATTCATATCGCCGACCATCGTGTTTGCCCCCGAAGCATCCTGATAGGTGATGGTGAGCGTGCCCGTCATTGGAATTTTGCCGCCGGTGATGTTCGCCACCGTGGTGATCGATTGGGGATAGGCGGTGTAAAACGTGTCGAACGTCGCTTTTCCATTGATGGTCACCGTCATGCTGCCGGCAGCCTGGGTTCCCACGGCGTCGGTGAAGTAGCTGATGGTCTCAATGTTCCCGACAATCGCCGTGCTGTAGTACAGTCCAAGGAACGGAATGTAATTGAGGGCCGCGAGTGGCTTCGCATCGTTTGGACCCGGCTTGGGCTTCTTGGAATTCATGACCGCCGCCGCAAGCTTCGTCATGGTATGGAATCCACTTCCACCCGGCGCCGTATCTTTGAGCGAGACGAATCCAACATTGAGGCCGCCTTGCAAGGACTGGTGTCCGGCAATGGAGTTGGAATACACGGACGCCTTGTCGGCAACCGCAAAACTCGCGCCACCGCCTCCGCACCCAAAGATCACGATGAGAAGGGAGAACAGCGCGAACGCGCTGACCCAAATGGATTTCTGACTTCTTCGTTCCATGTCGGCAAGTGTAAAACGGGGTGCGTGACAAAGCGTGACGAGCTTTGCAGCCGTTAGCCGCGAGCCGCTAGCGAAAGAAGCGAAAGAAGGGAAGGAAGCGCAATGAAGCGGCAGAGCCAGCGCAAGAAGTCTCGGTATTTTGTTATGCCCATTTGGGTGGCACAGGTAGCGACGACTGCAGAAGCGAAGCATGAGCGAAGGCTGAGAGTTACCCATGTGAGGAGAGAATGGCGCCATTAACTGGGAAGGAGCAAATTGGCGGTTATTATTGAACTTGCCCCAGTGGTAACATCGCGTCACGCCTCGGGGGAGGCGATGGTTTCGAAGATGAAAAAGTCCATATCCTTTCCGTTGATTTCCGCGCTCGCTCTGGCATCCGCGATTGCTCACGCCCAGGTCCCCGACGACCTTGCAAAGCCGAAGACATTCCGCGCCTTCAAGGCATCGAGTGCCGACCCGACCGGCAAAAATGGCGACGCCCGAGGAATTGCGCCAGGCCAAACGCTGACCGTGGCAGACGTCAAGGGAAGCGGAGCATTCACCCACCTATGGATGACCATCGCGGCGGATTCGAAAGATCATCTTCGCGAGATGGTGATTCGAATGTATTGGGATGATGCTCCGACTCCTGCCGTCGAGTGCCCGATTGGAGATTTCTTCGCCCAAGGTCCGGGCGAGGCGACGGGCGGACGTGGCTACGTCGAGTTCCAAAGCGCTCCCGTTTCGGTCGGCGGACAGATGGCGCTCAACTGCTATTGGCCCATGCCGTTCAAGAAGCACGCCGTGATCACCGTCACCAACGAAGGCAGCAAGGGAGTCGGCGCGTACTACTGGAACTTCGACTATCGCCTCGACGACAAGCAGCCCAAGGACTTGTTGTACTTCCACACGCAATACAAGAATTACTTCCCGGCGCCAGTGGGCAAACCGCTGACGATTACCGAAGTCAAAGGTCGCGGTCATTTCGTTGGAACCGTGGTATCGGTCCTCGCCAACAGCGACGGCTGGTGGGGCGAAGGCGACGACAACTTCTACGTGGACGGCAACCCGAAGCCTTCTCTTAGCGGAACCGGCAGCGAAGACTACTTCTGCGGCGCGTGGGATTTCGGCCACACATTCCAAACTCCGTATTTTGGCGTGACCTATTACGACAATGCGAGCAAAGGCGGCGAGAAGCGGGGCATTTACAACACGGTTTACCGTTGGCACATACAGGACCCGGTGACGTTCACCAAGAGCCTGCTGTTCACGTTGGAGCATGGCCGCGGAGGTTGGGATGAAGATCGAAAGCCGTTTACCAACCACTACTCGACAGTCGGACTGTACTACGTGGATCATCCGGAGCGCGATGGCGATGGCATCAATCCGTACGCCAAGCGAGTTCCTTCGCTGATCCCGCTGCCCGGCAAATAAATAGCAAGGCCCTCGATTCAACAGTGAACCGAGGGCCAGATAAACTCTGATTATTCGCCGTTGTTATCGTCCGCGTTCGTGTCCGAGGCACCATTGCTCTGGTCCGACTTCTTCGTATCGGGCGGCGGAGTGACGTCGTTGTGAATCGTCACATGCGTATCTGGAGCCTTTTGAGCTGGTTGCTGGATGATGATCGGAGTCGTCGAAGTGCTCGGCGTCTGCACTTTCGTTTCCTTATCCCGGATGATCGTCGTTGAATTCGAGGGCGCGGGGTAAGCCGCCCACGGTTGCCAAACGGCCAAGCCAATAATGACCGCAGCAATAATGGTGACAATGAGCGCCACCAAGGCGGTCGACGTTCCAGACTCAACTGTCTCGACGACAGGTTCAACTTTAATATATCGTTCGCTCATGGTTTTCCTTCCTTGGCGGCCATGTAGTCCGCCACTAAGGATTCCCACGTCGAAGGATGGAAGATCATGATTAGTCTTGGACCGAAGTCCCAGTTCGGTCAGGACTATAAACCAAAAAAAGACCTTCATCGTCATTCACGAGAAGGTCTTCTAGCGGCGTGAAGAGGTTAGTTAGAACCGTTATTCGAACTGGCTGAACCCGATCCAGCGTCGGTGCCCTTAACATCGTTGTGGATATTTACATTGGTGTCGGGTGCCTTTTGCGATGGCTGCTGAATGATGACCGGGTTGTTGCTTTGCGGCGCAGGGGTCTGGGTTTCCTTATCGTGAATAATCGTCGTTGAGTTAGACGGGGAACTCGGAGCTACCGCCCATGGTTGCCAAACGGCGAGTCCAATGATGACTGCCGCAATGACCGTGACGATAAGAGCTACCAGTGCAGTAGATGTCCCTGAGTCTGACTCTACTACGGGATCGACTTTGATGTAATCGCTCATGGTTTACCTTCCTTAGCGGCTCTAGGGTGTCCGCCATAGGTAGACACGCCGGCTTTGGAATCCGTGTGCGAAGGCATGGGCCAAGGTCCCTGATTGTTAGGCCATCAGGCAGATTGCTTGGTATCCAGTGCAAAAAAACGACTGGATACCAAGCGTGGCTTAGTCGAACAACTTCGGATTTTTCTTCCAGTCGTTGTCTTTTTCCCAACCCATTTGCAGTACTCGCGGACGCCGTTCGCGTAGCCGAACTGACTCGATTCCGCAGAAAAGTCCGGTCGAGTACGGGTTCTTACCCACGCACTCCAAGCGCAGTGTGTACTCACCCGGGTCGGGCCAGAAGTCCAGAAGGTGGAACTCCTTCTGCTCAACTTCTTTGCTGTACAGATCCATCGGACCGCCCAGCTTAATGCCGTTCAGATACGCCTGATACTTGCCGAAGTCGTACGACGTCGCCATGTTCAGCAGCAGCCGGAGCGGCTCCTTCTTGGTGACCTTGAACGGAATCTCCAGGTACGCACCCTCTTGCACTTTCGGTTGATACAACAGTTGGGCGTGGTCGAAGACCTCAAGGTCCTGAGGACCCGCAGTGCCGTCACCATGTTTGACGCCCGGACCGGTGGCGTACGCCGTGACCCTTTCGAGAGAGGGAAGAGTTCTTTCCTTCGCGCCCGGAGCCCGAGCCGTGAAAGTCGACTCACCCGTCTGGTACCAAAAAGCAACACTCGAGAAGTCGTCTTCTCGCTCATTCCAACTCATGGCCCGATGCTCCTTGTTCTCATCGGGCGCGATCCAACCCCAGTGTTCGATGGTAACTTTGATGCTTTTCTCGAAGACGATTGGGTCGTTCAGGTGCCAACGGTAGGCGCTGGTATGCCCACCCACAATGCCCCATTGATCGAAGTAGGGCGTGCCGAAGTACGGCGTCGAATTCTTCTTGAGACCCCAGGCGGCGAGGAAGTAATCCTCGGTGCCGGTGCCCTGGATGGACGGCGCAGTTTCGCCGTTCAGGTAGACCTTCTCGTCGCCTTCGCCAAACCAACTTGGACTCCGAGTTCGAACGGATAGAACGGTGCCAACGTAGTGGCCCTTGCCGGTGGTTTCGAGAATGGTGTAGTCCTTGCCGTGTTCAACGGGATACTCCTGCCGATACTGGGCATGGAAGTAAGGCGTATCTCGCGGCAGGCTCTTCTTCTTGATCCAGTCCACGTTGTAATACAGCAAATTGATGTTCTTATCGCTTTGGTTCACGATCTCGATTCGCGCCGATTTCTGAAATGGCATCGGCCAAAAACAGTTGTAGGCATCGCCATCGTCGAGAACGACTGGAAGACTGATGACCTCCGATCGCTTACCAAAAGCGGAGGCAAAGAAATCGCCAACTGGGGCTTCGACCTGCGGCTTCTTCGCCCCATCGAAGTAGATGCGAAGAAGCATCTCTTGGTGGTTCGCCGAACCTTGCGGGGCCCAATCTTGCTTTTCGGGTCCAAGGAAGGTCATCCAAATATGGGTGATGATGCCGGGACCTTGGCGGTCCATCAGCACATGGGTTTGCCCCGCAGCAACGCGAAAATTATCGCGGTTACTGTGCTCGTCGAGGTCGCTGGTAAACGGAGCTTTGGGGTCATATTTGCCATCCTTGCCCATGCGGAAGGCCGAGCTTTCTCGCATGCTCTGGCCATCTTGCGGTTGGATGAGACTTCCAAGTGGACCTGCGCCAACCTGCCCCACGCAGAATGCGGCTAGGAGTAACCCCACTAGAATCGAAAAGAAATGTCGCATAAAGGTATCCCTGTCAGGGCCATTTTTGCATAGTTTGGATGGGTAGAATCCAGCCCAAACGATAACATGCAATCTCGAGCCCAACAACGCAGTTGGATGACGGTTTTCCAAAAGTATCAGGGCTTCGTTGGCCTCGCGATTTTGTTCGCCGCCGCCTTCTTTCTAGAGCGGCAAACATTTTTCTCCCGCGATAATGGATCGAACATCCTGAATCAGTTGGCTGTTCCCGGGATGCTCGCCGTCGGCATGTCGTTTGTGATCCTTACTGGCGGAATCGACCTCAGCGTTGGTTCGCTGCTCGGGCTGCTCAACTGTATCTGCGCGACGTTGATCGTCAACAACCACTCAACCGGCTCAAGCATTGGAATCGTTTTGCTCATGGGTACCGGTGTCGGCGCCCTCGTAGGTTGGGTCATTTCAGTGACGAGAATGCAGCCGTTTGTCGTCACGCTGGCCGCCATGGTCAGCTTTCGAGGCATCGCGTACGTGTACACCAACAACGGAACCGTGAGCGGGCTGGGGAGCAAACTCGATTTTCTGCTCGACAAACACTTAGGCGTTCCCCTCGGAGCTTGGTTCATGCTCGCGATGACGGTTGTTGCCGCATTCGTGTTGTGGTCCACCGTCTTTGGTCGCCGGGTTTACGCGGTGGGTGGTAATGAGCAAGCGGCCCGTTACGCCGGTATCGACACCAAAAAGATCCGTGTTGGAGCATACGCCATCAATGGGTTTTGTATCGCCATGGCGAGCCTCATCTTTACCGCTCGAAACACAAATGGAGATCCGGGCGCAGGCGCAGGATACGAACTCGACGCCATTACCGCTGTCGTGGTTGGCGGTACTTCGCTGCTGGGTGGAATCGGAAACATCGTCGGCACGTTCGTTGGCGCCCTCTTCATCGTCTGTCTCAATGTGCTCCTCATCCTCAAGGGCGTCAACACCTACGTCGGAATGGGTTGGAAGGGCATCATCATTTTTCTCGCCGTGCTACTACAGAGTTTAGGAAGGAAACAAGAATCATGAAAAACCTTTTGCCATTGCTCGCGCTCCTGTTCATCGCTGGATGTTCGGGTGGCGGAGACAATAATAGTTCGACCTCGTCCGCACCTGCGGGCGGCAACACTCCAACCGCGAGCAAGGATTTGCCCGCCGTTGTTTTCTCGCAAGCCAACTCGCAAGACCCTTGGCGCAAAGTGTTCGACGCGACCACCAAGGCGGAAGCCGAGAAGCATGCCAGCGAGTTCACCTTTGAAGAGCAAGACGCCTCGGGTGACTCGAAGAAGCAGAACGACATCATCGACACCTTCATGGTGAAAAAGCCGAAGGTTCTGCTTGTTTCTCCGAACGATACGGCGGTCACCAAGTCGGTCGAAAAGGCATTCGATGCGGGAACCTCGGTCATCCTGTTGGACCGCGCCATCGAGGGTGAAAAGTACACCTGCTACATTGGCGGCGACAACAAGGAAATCGGTCGACAGGCCGGACAATTCGTAGCCGATAAGCTGGGCGGAAAGGGAACCGTTCTGATGATTCAAGGCATCGCCGAAGCGACTCCCACGCATGACCGACGCGACGGCTTCAAGGAAGTCATCGCCAAGTTCCCGGGAATCAAGATCATCGAAGGAGATGACTGCGGCTACCAGCGGCAGAAAGCTCGATCCTATATGGAGACTTTCCTCCAAAAGGGTCAGGCCATCGACTGCGTGTATGCCCACAACGACGAAATGGCCATCGGCGCTCGCCTCGCTTGGGATGCCAATCCCAAGGGTAAAGCTCCTCTGTTCGTGGGTATCGATGCGTGCCAGAAGGAAGTCGTGAACATGATCAAGGACGGCAAGCTCGATGCGACATTCCAGTATCCAACCCCCGGTGCCAAGGGCGTCGAGATTGCAGCCGACATCCTGAAGGGAAACAAGCCGAAGGACAAGAAGATCATTCTTCCGACCGTTAAAGTCGACAAGGCCTCGGCGGATCAGTACCTTAAGGACAACCCGAATCTCTCGAACTAAAGGAAAACGACCATGTTGACTTCAGCCCTCGCCGTTTCGCTTTCCCTTGCCCGCCAGCAAGGGAACTCGGTTTCGATCCAAAACGATCGTGTGTCGGTGCGCGTCGAGCGTTCCAGCGGCGAATGGATCGAAACCTTTTCCGCCAAAGATTCGAACGGAAAGTGGCGCGAGGTGCTGAAGTCTCCGACGGCGAAAGGGTTGCCCTTTAGCGACGGGGCCAACACGGTCAGTGCGTTATCAAGCCCGTCGTCGACTTCGCTGTTTGCTTCTGCTCCGACGTTCCGATTCACCAATGCCGACACCGTGAAAGGTGGAATTAAGCTCACGGCCCAAACCCGAGACATCACGGTCGACAAGATGATCATGGTGCCCAAAAAAGGAAACGATATTCGAGTCGATCTCCGGGTTCATTTTAGGGATGATCACCCAACGATCGAGTATCTCTTCAACTCGTACGCATTTACTCCGGACGGAAAGTCGGCAAAGCAAGGAGGCGGAGCAGACTCGACCTTCAGTCCTGGTTTGCGCAAGGAAAGCGACCAAGTCGTCGGCGACCACTTCTTCCGGTCGCCCGCGATCTCGGCCCAAAAGGGAACGCTGGCGGCCGTGATGATTCCCGAGGTAGACGAGCTAAAGAAAGACCGCGTGATGCCGACCGTCATCGACCTCGATTGTCAAAACGGCGTCGTCGATGCTCCGCTGATGTCGTACGGATTCTGCGATTACCGCATCGCCGGGCACATTTGGTTCAGCCACGACAAGTCGATGGTCCGCCACGTGCCGAACGATCTTCATCTTGGAATGACCGTCATCGTCGATGCCCAGACCCGACCGAAATCTGCCCACCAATTAGCCGCAGACTACTCCTGGAAGGTCGGACACGAATACTTCGACAAGGTTCTGCCTCAGGCGATGCCGTTCGAAGACTACGCTAAGGTTTGCTACCCGGCCGTGTTCGACGAGCATTACGACGCCGACAAGATCAAGGCGGGATGGTTCGATGTGGATATCGACGGCAAACCCTGCGGTGGCATCATCTCCGGCTGGGGATGGCAGAACGGTTGGGTGAGCTGGCAGTGCTGGTTCAACAACCTCCGAAGCGCGTACGGAATTCGGTGGTGGGGCAAGAAACTTGGCAAACCTGACTGGGTGGATAAGGGCGACAAGATGCTCAACATGGCGCTCGCTGCTCCGCTGGACCAAGGCGCTTGTCCAACAACTTATCTCACCAAGGAAAAGCAGTGGAAGGGCTGCCTCATCATGCCGCGGCGAGAGTGCTACTACGACCTTACAAACATGGCGTGGAAGGGAATCTGGCTGCTTCGCATGAAGGAGTTGGCCGATTGCCCGCGCAAGGGCGATATCGACCGATACTGCGCGGCAATGGCGCAGTGCATGCTGAAGTATCAAAACTCAGACGGATCATTCCCAACTTGGCTGACCAAGGATCTGAAGGTCGTTTCCGTGCTGGATCACAGCGCGCAAGCAGCGTTGCCAGCCTGGTTTTTGGCTGAAATGAGCCGAACTCAGGCTCACGACAAGGACGTGTATCTTGCTTCAGCGAAAAGGTGCGCGGACTTTCTCGTGAAGAACGTTGTCGACCAGCAACTGTACTATGACTTCGAGACATTTTTCTCTTGCTCACCCAAGGTTTGCAAGCAGACCGACGGCGTGCTCGACGACAAGGCGATGTACGACGCCCACACCCAGAGTCCGCCCCAGAACACTTTGTGCATGCAGTGGACGGCTGAGGCCCTCCGCGCCGTGAGCCACCTCACCGGAGACAAGAAGTACATGCCGTTCGCCCTCAGCGCGCTCGACATCATGTGCCTGTACCAGTGCGTGTGGCCGATGAGCTTCCGCAATACGGCGTACGTATACGGCGGATTCGGGGTCCAGAATTCGGACGGCGAATACGACGACGCCCGCCAAGCTCAGTTCGGCGAGACACTGTGCGACTTCGGAGCAGAACTTGGGCGACGAGACTATTTCGAGCGCGGAGTTGCGGCGACAAGGGCAGCTCTGACCCTGATTAACCATCCACTCCACGACGAGTTTGGAATCTATCCTGACCCGAACTATCCGCTCGGCATCGAGCCGGAGAACTGTGGCCACGGTGGCGACGATACCCAGGCAGGCCGAAGCGGTTTCGACTGGGGCGAGGGCTCCGGCTTGACCAGCATGGCCGCCCTCACCGAGAAATATGGCGAGACCTTCAAGACGAAGACCTGGTCAGTTTTGGTTGACGGCGGGTCGAAAGGCATCGACGCCCTCCGCGCCAAAGGGCCGATGATGGATCCGAAGTTCGATTTCGCCGATTGGGCGATGCCGAATTGGCACATTGTTGGTGACTTTGCCGAGGTTCCGACCAACTCCAACCGTTTCAATTTTGGGGCGGGGAAAATGAACTTTGTTGGGACCTGCGAGAATGGCCACGGAGGCTACCGCGATGAGTATCGCGGTGTCATCGAATCGCCCCGCTTCCAAGTTTCCAAGTCCAAGATGAAGCTGCTCGTCGGGGGCGGCTCTGGCAAAGGCGTGTACGTCGAGCTCATCGACGCTAAGACCAAGGAGCAACTCAAGGTCGAACGGGGCCATAACTCCGAGACCATGGACGAGCGTACTTGGGACATCTCCGGCTACAAAGGACGCACCCTCCAGATTCGAATCGTCGACGATGAAGGCAGCGGCTGGGGTCACATCAACGTTGCAAACATCCGCTGCGAATAAACCATGAAGAACTATCAAATTCCGCACGTCAACACTCCGGCCAAGGTGCCGGATAACGAAGTCATCTTGGTTTCCAGCGGTGATTCTCGCCTTGTTGCGAACCAACTCGGTTGGCCCGGGCAAGCCGAAGTCGAGGAGAAGATCGCCAAGGTCTTCGCGAGCGAAGGCTTCACGGTGAAGCGCGCCAACCCAGTCGATCCCGAGAAGGGCCACGGCTTCATCGACTGCCAGAAGATGGGCATGGAAGTATTCGCGGGTATCGATCCGCATGCTAGGCTGATCGTGGTCGAATCTGTCTGGCAATACTCCCACCATGTTTTAGCCGGACTCAGGAGACACCAAGGTCCGATCCTCACCATCGCGAACTGGAGCGGCGCTGCGCCGGGCTTGGTTGGATTGCTCAACCTCAACGGGTCTTTGACCAAGATGGGCGTTCATTACAGTTCGATTTGGAGTCAAAATTTCGACGATCAGTACTTCTTGCACGGCATCCATGAGTGGCTGCAGACCGGCAAGGTGAGCCACAACCGCTCGCACGTAAAGCCGTTTGAAACTCATCTTTGCCATGGCGAAGAGGCGGCTCTGGGCAAGGCGCTGGCGGCTCAGGTGAAGCAGGATATGGCGATCTTCGGCATCTTCGATGAGGGGTGCATGGGCATGTACAACGCCATCATCGACGACGAGATGCTGAACAAATGCGGCATCTACAAGGAGCGGCTGAGCCAGTCCGCGCTGCTTGCCGAAATGGCGTTAGTAACCGACAAGGAAGCGCGAGACGTTTACCAATGGTTGCTCGGTCGCGGTATGAAGTTTGTGACGGGGACGAATCCGGTGACAGACTTGATTGAAGATCATATCATCGGCCAATGCAAGATGTACATCGCCGCAGTGCGAATGGCGGATCGTTACAATTGCGACGCGATAGGAATTCAATATCAGCTGGGATTGGCGGACATGGCCCCGGCCAGCGACCTTGCCGAGGGCTTGCTAAATAACCCCGACCGGCCGCCGGTTTACCATCGTGAGAGCGGGGAAGAGCTGTACGAGGGTCTTGCTTTGCCCCACTTCAACGAGGTGGACGAGTGCGCGGGCCTCGACGCTTTTGTGACGAATCGCGTGTGGACGGCGATGGGGATGGACCCCAGCACGACGCTGCACGATCTACGCTATGGTGAGGACTACGAGGGCCAATTCGTTTGGGTCTTCCTCATCTCGGGAGCTGCTCCTGCTTCGCACTTCGTGGGGGGATACGCAGGTGCAAGCAGTGAGCGGCAACCGTCGATGTACTTCCGCCTGGGTGGCGGATCGCTAAAGGGCGTTTCCAAGCCGGGCGAGGTGGTCTGGAGCCGAATCTACGTGATGGACGGAGGTCTGCACTGCGACCTGGGACGGGCGTCGGCTATTTTTCTGCCTCCCGAGGAGACGGAACGAAGGTGGCAAATGACGACACCGGCCTGGCCGATCATGCACGCAGTTCTACACGGCGTGTCGCGAGACCAGATGATGGCGCGGCATAAGGCGAATCACATCAATGTGGTGTACGCCGCCGACGCGGAGATGGCGAGGTGCGCTTTGGACGTGAAGGCGACGATGCTGACGGCGATGGGCGTCGAAGTCCACATCTGCGGCACGGTTTGAGACTTTTGGGGGTGGTGGGCATCTTGCCCACCTCATGTGTGGGCTGGAAGCCCACAACTCCCAGGGTGCATGCGATAATGCAGCATGATTTCAGCGGTTATCGCGGGGTTGATGATGGCGGATAGTTTTGTCGCAAAGGGTGCGGAGATCCACAAGATTCCGCAGGAGTTTCAGTTCACCGAGGGACCTGTTTGGACCAAGGCGGGCACGCTGCTCTTCACCGATATTCCCGTCAGTCGAATCTACGAGTGGGATGGCAGGACGGTAAAAGTCTGGCGCGAGAACACCAAGAACGCCAACGGGCTGACCATCGACCACGAGGGAAACCTTTACGTCTGCCACCATGGCAGCCGAAACGTTACGGTTATTCGCAAAGGGCATGAGTCCGAATTGGCGGCAACTTTTGGAGGCAAAAAGCTGAACAGCCCGAACGATGTCGCCGTTCATCCAAGCGGAAAGCTGATCGCCTTCACCGATCCGAGCTATGGTATTCAACCCAACCAAGCCGAACTCGATCATAAGTCCGTGTATTTGTTTGACCTTAACTCGAAGGCCCTGACCCAGTTCTACAAGGGCAAAAACATGCCGAACGGACTGGTGTTCACGCCGGATGGAAACAAGGTGTACGTGGCCGACTCGGGCGACGGGATTCTGGAGAAGTTCGCTTTCGACGGTAGGCCCGCTGGAAAGCCAGAATGGACCGTCCCTGCTCCCGGCGCGGACGGAATCAGGCTCGACGAGCACGGCCACATTTGGGCTGCATGCACTGATGGCGTAAGAGTCTACGGCGGGGAAGGGAAGCTGCTAGAGACGATTAAATTTCCTGAGCAGCCGGCGAATTTGGCGTTTGGCAAGGACGGCAAGACCCTCTTTGTCACCGCACGTAAGGGTGTTTATTGGGTCGAGGTGACTGTGAAGGGAGTGAGGCCAGGACTCTAGGATTCAGGAATCAGGCTTCAGGCTTCAGCGGACGAACCGGCGAGCCATCGCAAAGTAGCGAGAAGAAGTAGAGAGCATGGATAGTTGCGCGCTCTGAAATCTGTGCTCCGTGCTCTGAGCCCTGACAACTGCGGGCTTTTGAACCTAAATCGTGTGCAACCCTAAGGTCAAAACGGTTGACAGCCAAAGATTTCAAGACGTATCAGTCACCTCCGTTGCCGCAATTTTTGGAAAAAACTTCATCAAACGTTGACATTGGATTTCGTGGCTGGTATAACTTCTCTTCGCCGCTGAATGATTCGAAAGAAAAAGGAAGCGACAACGAAGAGGATTCAATCGACAAAATCGACTGAAACCGAAAGTTCTTTGAAAGCCGCATAGAGTAGAGAAGCGCATCGAGCAACTCTGTAAGAGCTGCATTTAATAAGCTTAAGAGGGCCGACGACGAATGCCTAGGGACAAATTGCCGAAGAAGGACGCGTAAGCGGCGAAACGTCTAGGGGAGCTGCACAGAAGCTTTGATCCTAGAATTTCCGAATGGAGAAATCCGGCTAGAGTCATGTTTAGTCACTCATATCTGAACACATAGGATATGTAGAGGGAACCTGGTGAACTGAAACATCTAAGTAACCAGTGGAAAAGAAATCGAAGAGATTCCGTAAGTAGCGGCGAGCGAAAGCGGATTAGCCCAAACCAGCAGGCTTGCCTGCTGGGGTTGTAGGACCACCACTAACTTTCTCTAATCAAGACATCTGCAAAGATGGTTTGATTAGCGGAAGTTAGAAAAACAAGGTTTACAGTTAATAGAACAAGTTTGGAAAGACTGGCCATAGAGGGTGATAGCCCCGTATATGAAAACACGTAAACAATTTGTAGGTGGCACCTGAGTAGCACGGAGCACGTGGAACCCCGTGTGAACCCGCCGAGACCACTCGGTAAGGCTAAATACAATTTGTCACCGATAGTGCATCCAGTACCGTGAGGGAAAGGTGAAAAGAACCCCGGGTAGGGGAGTGAAATAGAACCTGAAATCGTCGAGTCCACAAACAGTCAGAGCACCATGTTCGGAGTAATCCGTCCAAGTGCGATGGCGTACCTTTTGCAGAATGAGCCTGCGAGTTACTAGTGTTGGCAAGCCTAAGTGTTTCAGACATGGAGGCGGAGAGAAATCGAGTCCGAATAGGGCGTCAAGTCAGCATTAGTAGACCCGAAACTGCGTGATCTAGCCATGGTCAGGCTGAAGTGATGGTAACACATCATGGAGGGCCGAACTCATAGACGTTGAAAAGTCTCGGGATGAACTGTGGTTAGTCCGGTGAAATGCCAATCGAACGCAGAGATAGCTGGTTCTCCCCGAAATGCATTGAGGTGCAGCGTCTGGAATTGTTTCATGGGGGTAGAGCACTGAATGGGCTAGGGGCCTTACCGTCTTACCAAACCCAACCAAACTCCGAATACCATGAAATTGAGCCAGGCAGTGAGACGGTGAGTGATAAGATCCATCGTCAAAAGGGAAACAACCCAGATCGACAGCTAAGGGCCCTAAACGATGACTAAGTGTGAAACGATGTGAGATCGCGTAAACAGCCAGGAGGTTGGCTTGGAAGCAGCCACCCTTTAAAAAGTGCGTAACAGCTTACTGGCCGAATGTGATCTTGCGCGGATAATGTAAGGGGGCTAAAGTCATCTCCCGAAGCTTCGGGATCATCGTAAGATGATCGGTAGGGGAGCGTTGGGTATGCAGTGAAGCTGTAGCGGAAGCAACAGTGGAGCGTACTCAAGTGAGAATGCAGGCATGAGTAGTGATAAGAAAGGTGAGAATCCTTTCCGCCGAAAATCTAAGGTTTCTCCGGCTATGTTCGTCAGACGGAGGTTAGGCGGTCCCTAAGGTGAGGCCAGAAGGCGTAGCCGATGGACATCCAGTAGACATTCTGGACCCAGTTATATGAGCCAAGGGAGGACGTTTCTCAATTTCTGATCCCGCACTGTTGGTAGTTGCGGGCTAGGCCGAAACCCTAGTTCCTGTTAAGGGAACTTTTCAAGTGGGCGGGGCCGGGGAAGGAAGTTCTTCGGAATGACCGAACTCAGAATGCGAGGGGCCTAGAAAATTCCCGTAGCGTTAATTGTATAGCTGACCGTACTGCAAACCGACACAGGTAGATGAGTCGAGGAGACTCAGGCGTTCGAGAGAACTCTCGTTAAGGAACTAGGCAAATGAGCCCCGTACGTTCGCAATAAGGGGCGCCCCGCAAGGGGCCGCAGCGAAGCATCCATGGCGACTGTTTACCAAAAACACAGGTCTCTGCTAAGGCGAAAGCCGAAGTATAGGGGCTGACACCTGCCCAATGCTCGTAGGTTAACAGGAGATGTTAGGGGTAACCCGAAGCATTGAATCGAAGCCCGAGTGAATGGCGGCCGTAACTCTAACGGTCCTAAGGTAGCGAAATTCCTTGTCGGCTAAATACCGACCCGCATGAAAGGTGTAACGACTATGGAACTGTCTCAACGAGAAGCTCGATGAAACTGTAGTGCCCGTGAAGATGCGGGCTATGCGCAGTAGGACGGAAAGACCCCGTGGAGCTTTACTACACCTTGACATTGTGAATTGGGTGTAAATGCAGAGCGTAGGTGGGAGCTTCGGCGCCAATGGAACACCACCCTTTTGCATCTGGTTCACTAACCTGACCCGTAATCCGGGCCGGAGACATTGTCAGGCGGGTAGTTTGACTGGGGCGGTCGCCTCCGAAAAGGTAACGGAGGCGCCTAAAGATCCACTCAGGCTGGTTGGAAATCAGCCGTTGAGCGTATTGGTATAGAGTGGGTTTGACTGTGAGACATACAAGTCGAGCAGGGACGAAAGTCGAGCAAAGTGACCCTCTGGTTGTGCGTGGGCACGCCAGGGTTCAACGGATATAAGCTACCCCGGGGATAACAGGCTGATCTTGCCCGAGCGCTCACAGCGACGGCATGGTTTGGCACCTCGATGTCGGCTCGTCGCATCCTGGGGCTGTACAAGGTCCCAAGGGTTCCGGAGTTCACGGATTAAAGCGGCACGCGAGCTGGGTTCAGAACGGCGTGAGCCAGTTCGGTCCCTATCCACTGCGCACGTAAGAAATTTGAGAGGAGTCGCCCTTAGTACGAGAGGACCGGGGTGAACAGACCTCTGGTGTACCAGTTGTTCCGCCAGGAGCATACGCTGGGTAGCCACGTCTGGTCGGGATAAGCGCTGAAAGCATCTAAGCGCCAAGCCCACCTCAAGATTAGATTTCTCATATTAGTAAGGACACTTGAAGACTACAAGTTTGATAGGTCAGAGCTGTGAGCACAGTAATGTGTTAAGGTGACTGATACTAATTGTCCGAGGGCTTATACTTGCAGCCCTTACAAAGTCGCTCGATAGCGCTTCTCTACAATGTGCGGCTCTCAAAGGGCTCTAGACCCTCTGAGATTTCCGGGTGGCCATAGAGCGGAGGACACACCTGTTCCCATTCCGAACACAGCAGTTAAGCTCCGAATCGGCTGAGGTAGTTGCACCGCAGGGTGCCGCGAGAAAGGCGCGTTGCCCGGTACAAATTTGAAAAAGCTCCCGAAAGGGGGCTTTTTTCATGTATCACCCTTCCTGTTTTCTGGATCGTAACCTGTTAGGCATTGTCTCTCGCTTTCGTTTGACAGTTCATGAATAGGGTTTTTGTTTTGTCTATCAGGTTGCTATACTGCCGACATGGAGTTTCGGCATGAAAGATAAGTTTCTTTGTTCGATCTTTGGTCGAATTTATCTCTACCTTGTGGCGCTGGTAGGTTCAATCGCGCTAGTGCTATTCTTAACTCTCATAGCCGCGGTCCTCATTGGACTGGTCAATTTACTTTTTATTCTTCCGGTCACTAGTGTCGGAAAGACGATATGGGGGGAAGCCCGTCTCGATACTCATTCTATTCTCGGTTTGCCCGTCAATGTCCTCGTGGTTATTGCCGCATGGGTCCTCATTGCCATCATCGTCGTCGCGATCGTCGATCGCAAGAAGGAGAAAAGTGCAAAGAAAGGATTGGTTGAAAGAAGCCAATCTTCGATGAAAGTGGACGCACCCAGCCCAGAAGCAAAGGAATGGCCGTCACTGATCAGCCGGGCAACGGGCACAAAACGCCGAATCGTCATCTGTATCGATGGCACCAACGATTTTGCCGCCAAGCTCCCGACCCACGTCTATCGCTTCTACGCGAACCTCTCGACGAGCGAGCACCAAATTACGTACTACGACGGCGGCGTGGGTTCCCTCAAGGACACCAGCCGACTTTCGTCGCTTGGCCAAGAACTGGCCACCGCCTGGGATTTGGCATTCGGCTCTTCGCTTCAGCGCAATGTCCTCAGCGCCTATCAATTCCTCATGGAGAATTATCGTGGACCGAAAGAAGATGAAATCTACTTATTCGGGTTCAGCCGCGGTGCCTATGCTTGCCGTGTACTGGCCGGCATGTTGCACTCCATCGGAATCCTGCCCAAAGGACACGAGAATCTCGCTCCTTTCGTCTGGCAATCGTATTGTGAACTCTCGCAGGGTGGAGGATACGACTCCGTGAAACTGATGAAGTGCAGCATGCACATACATAAAGTGCCTATCGCTTACCTTGGCGTCTGGGATACGGTCAGCTCGGTCGGCATCCTCCGACAACGTACGTTCCGATTTACGAGATCCTTGCCAAACGTGGCAGAAGGCAGGCATGCTGTCGCCATCGACGAGCATCGAAATATGTTTCCCGAGAATCTCGTTGATCCTGCATCAAATGTTGAAGAAGTTTGGTTTTCGGGTAACCACCGTGGCGTTGGTGGTGGCGACAAAGACTCGGTTCATCTGTCGCTGATTCCGTACAATTGGGTTGTCGATGGCGTTAATGGCAAACTGGATTACTTCGAGAATCGGTGCGATTTCGATCCGCCTCTGCCGCCCCAAGCTTCTGTCGACGAGAAGCCGATAAGTGATTATAAAGCCACAATCTCCTATATCTTCCTCGCCGGATTCATACCGCAAAGAATCTTCACAAACTTCTGCGGATGTATGGGCAACCGATGGCACTGGTTCAGGTTTTGGCATGTGCGCAAACCGGAGAATGCGAAAATCCATAACTCGGTAGAAAAGCGCGTGATGAAGCATTCGGATTACTTCCCGAAGGAGGTCTTCGAAGGAACGAACAGCCAGCCGAGGCCCAAAAACGGCAATACAATTGCGTTGTGACGGGTAGATTCTTTCTATGGTCGCACTTGCTCTCGCGCTTTGGCTAGGCCAAGCAAAGGAACCGCCGTTCTACCAAGACATCCAGAAGTTCTTGATTTCCGACAAGAAGAACCCACCCGCGAAAGGGCAGATTCTTTTTATCGGCTCCAGTTCCTTCACGCGTTGGACCGATGTCGCGACCTATTTCCCCAAGCTCCACATCCTCAACCGTGGCTTCGGCGGTTCCAGCTTGCCGGACGTCATCCGCTACCAAGACCAAATCATCTATCCCTACCAACCCCGGCAAATCGTGATCTACTGCGGCGAGAACGACATCGCTGGTGATGCCAAAATCTCGGCGTACGACATCTACCAAAGATTCGTAACCCTCTATCAAGGCATCCGCCGACACACGGACGTGCCCGTGGCGTACATTTCCGCCAAGCCCAGTCCGAGTCGATGGGCAATGCGGTCAAAGTTCATCGCCCTCAATGGCATGATTCACAATCTCGCCCTCGAAGACAAGAGCCTGACTT
>CAMFIS010000011.1 GCA_945952345.1 uncultured Fimbriimonas sp. | reverse complement strand
GCCTCAGAGAATGGCATCGATCCTTGAGGGCGTCTTCTGAAAGGGCTTCGATCTCAGGTTCGAGAGCATTGATGCGGTCGACGAGGGGTTGGACGAGTTCCACGTCGCGCTTGGACGTGTCAAAAAGCTTTCTTAAAAGTTGAATCATGATTGGATAGGGGCAAGGCACGCACAACGGCGCGCAAAATGACGGCTTCGAAATAGGGACTTAAGCCGTTGGCCCATCGCGGGAACGTTGAATTTCGAGGTATCCCTTCTCAACCCTTCGACCCACTGGATTGTTTATCGAGGTTGATTCGGGGTTGGATCCCGCTTCCGATTCTCGAATCTGAACTCGAACTCCCTGCTTTTCTTGAATCGAGAACGATAAGGAAAAGAGTTCATCGAACGATTTGAGATGTCGTGCCTGGACGGGCACGGAAGCCAAATCTCGACTGCCGACAAATAACTCTGCACCGTCTTGTCGTGCAAAGCCCTGAAGTATCAGCAGGAGGATAAATGGCAAGGAAGCGAACATTCGTCGTTTCTCTTCCTGATTATGACGCACAATCGGTGCCGGACATTCGCAGACCCAGCCGAAACTGGCCGGGTCTGCGATATTTGACCTATAGAGTTCCGTAGAACGCGTTGAAGTTAACCGAGCCCCAGCCAGTTGCGAAGTCCCAGCCGGCCTTTGGTGTGGCCTGAGTTCGGTTGAGCGAGCCGCCGCCGGACGTCGGCAATCGACCAATACTCGTTCCGGTCGTGACGTCGAACCAAACGTCCGATCGTCCATTCTGGGAGTAGATTCGATCCTGAATTCGTCCAAGCCGAGCCGTGCCTCGAGCCGCGAACAGTTTTTGCTCGCAAAGGATGAGACCCGCGGCAAACGTTGGCGAAGCCGCGCTCGTGCCGCTGAACTGAGTCAGGCCCGAATTGTAGTAAGCATAGTAGGCATACGGGCTGTTGAAGCCGTTCGCGCCCGAGGCATGCAGTGCGACGTCCGGTACCAACCGCTTATTCACGGTGGAAGAAGCGGGAACACCAGTACCAACTTGCCAGCTTGGGTGAACGTTGAAACTCGATCCGTTTGCCGCAGTCGAAGTGCACCAGCCACCGCCGCCGCCGTTTCCACCCGAAGCGCCCCATGAGGTTTCGCTTGTTCGGTTTCCGTTCGCATCGGTTGTCGCGATCGTCCCGCCCACGCTCAAGACTTCAGGATCATAGTCCGGATAGTCGTATGGACCAAGCGTCGTGCCCGAGTCGCCGCTGGCGGCCATATAGGTCATTCCTTGGGCCGTCATCGACAGGTGCTGCGTATGTGCGCTGGCTGCCGTCGCCGCCGTCACATTCCAGCCGTAGCTTTCAGTAATGACATCGGCCGTATTGGCGGAAGCTTCGGTCGAGAGCACAGTCGTCAAGTTGCCGCCGGTTCCATCGTAGATCACGATATTGGAAAGGGGAGCCACCGCCAAGATCATTTGGAAGTCGAGATCGCCCTCGCCGTTCGCGGTTCCGTTCTGAGTTCCGGTGCCGACATGAACGACGTTGACGTTCGACATTGCTCCACCCGCAGGGACGGGCAAACCGTATTGCGAAATAAAGAGATTGCCATTGCTGAGCTTAAATCCGTCCCAGCTAGAGATCGCGACGGTGCGACCTGCGCCAGTAGTACCGGCGTTGAACATCGTTGCCAGACCGTAAAGGGTTCGCGTCATGCTTGGCTTCAGCGAAGTGCCATGAGCCTGGGGCCGAGTGTAGGTTTCGACGCCATCGATACTCTGAATCTTATTCACGAGTCCAGACGGGACGCTTAGCATCGAAGTGTTCGATCGGAACGTCGTCGTTCCTGCGCCATCGACGGTTTGAAAATTTTGGATCTTGGTCTGGAAGAGAGCTTCGACCTGAGCTTGGGTTCCCGACGCCGCAATGGTTAGATTGTTTTTGCCGACATGGGTGATCGTGAGACCACCCTTTGTCAGAAAGTCCTTAGCGGCAGCGACGTCGGTCGGCGATGCGCCGAATCGAATGCCAACTTCCTGGGGAGAAATGTAGTGCCCGTACTGACTGGACTTGGGATTGCTGACGGCATCGGCAAACGCTTCCAAGCCATCCAGATCGCGAGGCTTCAAGGTGATCGAAACGTCGATCTTGCCACTCGTCGCGAGCGGGCTAGAGAAGAGTGGCATGCTTTGCCAAACTTCAGGTCGGACCGAGTCGGGAAGGGGCACAAGTTTCGCAACGGATTGAGCCTGAGCCGCAACCGAAAGAGCCAAAGGGGCAAGTAAGGTGAACGATGCCTTCATGCGAGCATTCATGAGGTTCTTCTTCATTAGAATTTCCTTTCGTGGAAAGCGCCATTGCCTTCCATCACCCTCGGGCGAACCTTACGATTGATAATTTCTTTCGAGATCAGCCACGAATATGGGTTGAGGAATTATATCGCAGGTTGAGACGACTGACAAGAAGCCATTTCGGAACGCCGAGAATCCAAGTTATTACACCTATTTGAACCCAAATCGAATAGGACCAAGGTCCTAATAGAATTCCGTAGGGTCAGTACGGAAGCGAAAAGACCCAGCACCATGATTGATAAACGTACAGTTCAATATCTGCCGTGTTTTATCATTTATGGCGACAAGGGCAAAAGCAAATGGGCTCGAGATATTCTCCCGAGCCCATCGCCTTGGTTTGAAGAGACTTTAGTTGTCTCCGACGGTACCCCAGTTGCCACGGAGGATGTTGAAGTCTGCCGTACCGATGACGCCGTCGCCGTTCATGTCGGCGGCTTCATTCCAGTTGCTGGACGAACTGGTAGCGCCCCATGCTGCACGCAGGATATTGAAGTCCGCCGTGCCAACAAGGTTATCGCCATTGCAGTCGCCGTTACCCAGCGAGTAGCTGAGACCTGAAGCTCCCGAACCTGAAAGCGTCAGAGCCTGAGACTTGGCCAGGAACCGGTTCACACCCTTGATCCGGAGCTTGTAGCTGCCAGCCGCTTGGGTTGTGTTGAATGAGAACGTATTGCCCGAACCAAGACCGGTGATCGTTTGAGTTTCGATCAGAGCGTTCGTCGAAGCATCTCGAATCTCGTAGATGAACTGCAAGTTCGAGACTGAACCCGTATACCCAGACAAGGCCAACGTACCGCTAACCGTCTTATTTGCCGGAAGAATGCTAAATGGCGCAGTGGCCGTTTGCCCATCCGGATTCGTCAACGTTACCGTTCGCGAACCAGTGGCCGCCGAAGCGCCTACCGAGATATTCACAGTCGCCTGGGTTGCATTGTTCCAGGTCACTGAATTCACTGTGACGTTCGCGCCAAAGTTGAACGACAAGTGGTCGGGATACGTGGAATCCGGATCGAAGATCCCCGTACCGGTCACGGTCACATTTAGGGTCTGCCCCTGCGTCGCTGAGCTTGGCGAGAACGAGGTCACGGTTGGCGCCGGGGCCAAGACCTTGATGCCACGCACCTGCCACGAGTTGTTGGCGTTGCAGTACTCCTGGAACGACCAAATGCTCATCATGTCGCGAGGATCGACCATCGTAAACGAGTAGTCGCCCCATCGCTTGGGGTTGGTTCCATCTTGGGCATTGTAGTAATTCGCCCCCGGCGTGATGATCGTTGGGGCCGTGACCAGCCCGTCGGTGGAGAGTCGGTAGGAGCCACCAATGCTCGGCGACTGAGCCGTATTGCCAATCGTAAATCCGATGAATTCATGGCCCTGTCCGTTCATCGCTACCGATGGAATGGTGCAGTGCAAGAAGCCTGTGCTCGCGGGATCGACCACAGTTCCGGCGTTGGTCAGCGTCGCTGTTCCCGAGAATGGGCTCGTAATGTTGTACCATCGCGCGCCATCTCGGTCACCCGAACTCGAACCTGTGCCGGAGGAGTTCATGCGAATACCCTGGGCAGTGTGAACGTTGACTTGCCCGGTCAGTCGATTCCGAGAAATTCTCGCGTAGAACAGCCGATCATCGAGGCCATCAATGGAACCGGTAGCCGTCGACGAGGTCGAAATCGGCATTGCCATTGGGTTCGACGTCGTCGGAACTGTGATCGAAGCGTTGGCCGAAATCGAGAAAACGCCGGCAGTATAAGTAATGCGACGGTAGTCTAGTTTGCCAAATGCACCGGCATCCACGCCGATAACCAACGCGACATTCGCGGCCGGATCGTCGTTCGTTGCGGGCCAAGGCGTGAACATCCCGGTTCCGCTCGAGATCATGTTGCGGAATGGTGTAGCCAAAACTGTGTTGCTGTTCAGCAGCAGCGTCTTGTCCAAGCAAATCACGTCGCAGTTCGCAAAGGAACTGGCGAAACGGTTGGTTCCAAAGTACACACCGCTTGCGTCCACACCCATGGTCGCGTAGTCGGCAAAACCATTGGCTCCCCCGCCCACATTCTGAGGAATCGCATAAAACTTCCAAACGGTTGAACCGGTGATGGCTTCACCATCGCTGACCGCAAGACAAATGTTGTTGTTCGGACTCGCTTCGTCGATGCCTTCCACAAACCATCGCTTAGATATCCGGTCGAAGACAACGCGTGGGTCAACGACGATCGAGGCTCGGACGGAAGCGAAGAATGAATCCGCGTCGGTGTTGAGCGCACCCGCGTTACCGAGTCGATCGTACGATCGAATTCGGCCGTTTGCCTGCGCAATGACTGTAGTCAATCCAACGTCGCCGTTCGTATCGGGCGGGACGTAGGGACTCTCGGCCGAAACCGGGCCGCCAAAGTTGACCGCAACGCCAAAGTAAGGACCACCGATGGTCTTGTCGCCATCGCCAATCGTAATGGGACGATCGCTGATGTGCGGGGGCCAGGTCGGCGATGCCAGCGACTGCGGATTTTGCGGCAAATGATCACGGTCGATTTCGTGCTCGACTTCGTACCTTTTCGCCACGCGGATCGGGAGCTTCGGTCCATGGAGGCGTGTCCTCTGCATGATCTGAGCGGTCGTCTCGATCACAGGCTTGATCTTGAGCCGGTAGGACTTGCCTACCGTTTGCGCCGGCGCGATGACGGCAAGCGCCAACCCTAACATTGCCAGTGTTCCGAATCTCATCATCTTTCTGTTCCTATCAATACACTTAAGAAAATGGCTCAGAGTTTTCCCTGAGCCATTTGTCGATTACCAAATGCTCGGTAAGTTAGTTGTCTCCGACGGTACCCCAGTTGCCACGGAGGATGTTGAAGTCTGCCGTACCGATGACGCCGTCGCCGTTCATGTCGGCGGCTTCATTCCAGTTGCTGGACGAACTGGTAGCGCCCCATGCTGCACGCAGGATATTGAAGTCCGCCGTGCCAACAAGGTTATCGCCATTGCAGTCGCCGTTACCCAGCGAGTAGCTGAGACCTGAAGCTCCCGAACCTGAAAGCGTCAGAGCCTGAGACTTGGCCAGGAACCGGTTCACACCCTTGATCCGGAGCTTGTAGCTGCCAGCCGCTTGGGTTGTGTTGAATGAGAACGTATTGCCCGAACCAAGACCGGTGATCGTTTGAGTTTCGATCAGAGCGTTCGTCGAAGCATCTCGAATCTCGTAGATGAACTGCAAGTTCGAGACTGAACCCGTATACCCAGACAAGGCCAACGTACCGCTAACCGTCTTATTTGCCGTGTTGATGGTGAACGAACCCGTTGTGGACTGGCCGTCCGGGTTGGTCAGGGTAACCGTTCGAGCTCCCGTCGCCGCGCTGTTTCCAACGGTGATGTTCGCCGTGGCCTGGGTTGCGCTGTTCCACGTGAGCGTATTGATCGTCACGTTGGATCCGAAGTTCACCGCGAGGTGGTCGGGATACGTGGAATCCGGATCGAAGATGCCAGTTCCCGTGATCGTAACGTTCAGAGTCTGACCCTGCGTCGCCGAGGATGGCGAGAATGACGTGATCGTCGGTCCGGGACCTTGGATCTTGACGCAGCGAACCTGCCACGAGTTGTTGGCGTTGCAGTATTCCTGGAACGACCAGATGCTCATCATGTCGCGAGGATCGACCATCGTGAACGAATAGTCGCCCCATCGCTTACCATTCGGAGTACCGCTCTGAAGATTATAGTAGTTCGCTCCGGCGTCAATCGTGGTGGGCGCCGTGACGAGAGGATCGCCAGAAACTCGATACGCGCCACCAACCGAAGGTGACTGCGAAGTATTGCCGATGGAGAAACCAATGAACTGGTTACCCTGGCCATTCATCGCCGTAGACGGGATCGTGCAGTACTTGAATCCTGATCCAGCAGAATCGACCACCGTTCCCGACTGGGTGAGCGAAAGACTTCCGGAGAAGACGTTTCCGAGGTTGTACCATCTTGCACCGCTTCGATCGCCGGAGGCGGAGCCAGCACCCGCTGAGGTCATTCGAATGCCATGAGCGGTGTGAACATTCACTTCACCCGTTAAGCGGTTTCTACAGACTCGAGCGTAGAACAGTCGATCATCGAGGGCGTCGACTGAACCCGTCGTCGTTGCAGATGTCGAAATTGGCATTGCCAAAGGCGACGCGGTTGTCGGCACCGTCAACGTCGAGTTCGCAGATATCGTAAATACTCCACCCGAGAACGTCACTCGACGATAGCTCAACAACCCGAAGGCATTGGCGTCGACACCAACAATCAGCGCAACATTGGCGGCGGGATCGTCATTGGTGGCCGGCCATGGGGTGAACATCCCGGTGAACGTGGTCGTGTCGATCATGTTGCGGAACGCGGTCACATTCAGCGTTCCTGCAAAAAGCTGTGCCTTGTTAATTGCGAACACGTCGCAGTTCGCAAACGAGCTTGCGAACCGGTTGGTACCGATGTAAACACCGTTTGCGTCAACACCCAACGTCGCATAGTCGGCAAATCCGGACGCTCCACCGGCAATGTTTTGCGCGAACTGGAAGAATGTCCACGTCGTCGAAGCATTGATCGCTTCTTGATTGCTAACTGCCAGGCAGACGCGATTGTTCGTGCTCGTCACGTCGATGATCTCGATAAACCAGCGCTTAGTAATTCGATCGAAGACAACCCGGGGATCGCTTGTACCAGAGCCTCGAACGGATGCGAAGAAGTTATTCGTCGAGGTGTTGATCACACCTAAATTACCCGTGCGATCGAAGGACTTAATGATTCCGTTCGCGGCGACGATGACCGAACTAAGGCTGACATCACCATCTGAATCCGGCGGAACTGCCTGCCCCTCGGCGACGGTACCACCGCCAAAATCTACCGGGACACTGAAGAGGGGGCCAGTCCCACCGCCCTTGCCTTGGTCACCAATCTTAATTGGTCGATCGTTCATTTGTGGCGGCCAAGACGGAGTTGGCAGCGACTTAGGATTCTGATGCAGATGCTCCCGATCCACTTCATGCTCGGTCTCGTAGTCCTTAATTTTTTGAACTGGTCGCTTTGGACCCTGCGAACGATCACGCGCCATGATCTGTGCGGTCGTCTCGACAATTGGCTTAGCCTTGCTAATGAACGTTTTGCCCGGTGTCTGGGCTTGAGATATTGCTCCGGCGAGCACAATAAGGCCGGTCACGATTGCAGTTAATTTCATATTCCCTCTAATGTACAAAACCTCATGGTTCCATCCCCTTCATTGAGGAGATGGAACCAAGTTTGGAGACTTAGTTGTCTCCGACGGTGCCCCAGTTGGCGCGCATAATGTTGAAGTCCGCTGTGCCAATGACGCCATCGCCATTGAGATCAGCCGCTTCATTCCAGTTGCCGGACGAACTGGTAGCGCCCCATGCCGCGCGGAGGATGTTAAAGTCCGCCGTGCCGACCAGGTTGTCGCCGCTACAGTCACCGTTTCTCAACGTGTAAGCCAGGCCAGAAGCGCCCGAACCCGTAACCGTAACTGGCAGGCTTGTTGCCATGAATCGGTTAACACCCTTGATGCGAAGCTTATAGCTGCCCGCAGCCTGAGTCGTGGTGAACGAGAATGTATTGCCCGAACCAAGGCCGGTGATTGTATGCGTTTCGATCAGGGCGTTGGTCGACGAGTCTCGCAGTTCGTACACAAACTGAAGATTCGTAACCGAGCCAACGTAGCTGTTCAACGTCAGTGCACCGCTGATCGTCTTCGTCGTCGTCGGCGTGTAGGCCACGTCGTCGACCCCGATGTACTCCCCGTTTGGCTGACCATTTCCTGCCGAAGTTACCGCGTATCGGAAAGCAAAGCGGCCGGTAAAGGTTCCGCTGAGTCCCGACACGGTAATCGTGTGCTGGGTCCAGGTCGTCGGGTAGTTGGCTGAGCCCGTCAAGAGATTCGGATTAACCGTATCGATGACGGTGGTGAAGTCACCAACCGACGTCGCCGTCGATCCAACGTTCGTGCTGGTACCGTTGGTGCTGAGTCGCACTTCCAGGCGATCCGGGTGAACGCCGGTTGAGGTTCGAGTCCAATACGAGAAGGTGTCGCCATTGCTCAGCGTTACCATTGGCGAAATCAGCCAGTTGCTGATCGTGCCCGAGCCCGAGACGTTTTCGTAGTTCGCTCCAGCATATCCAGCGCCGGTGTGCGATGCGAAGACCGTACCGTTGCCGAACCAGCCTGTGTTACCCAGTGCCGAGCTATTGTTGACCAACGACCAACCGCGCGATTCCAGCGCTGTCGTGGTCGACGTGCCAGCCGCATCGGTCATGTCGTTGAAGCCTTCCGTAAATGCCTGGCCGAACGAGAGTGCGCTCAGGAGGAACGCACCGATTGCAAAGATTTTCTTCATGTTCATTTTCCTCACTCGATCTCCTTATCGGCCCTCGAAGAAGGTCTTATAGAACGCGTTGAAGTCGATTGCACCCCAACCCGTGGCAAAGTCCCATTTCGCGGTCGGATTCGCGGCCGTGTTGTTCAACGCGCCGCCTCCCGACGATGGCAAGTTTCCGATACTGGTTCCCGTGGTAATGTCGAACCAAACGTCCGATCGACCGTTTTGGGCGTATACACGATCCTGGATTCGTCCGAGACGACCCTTGTTTGTGTTCGCACCGCGGCCACCCGTGGCGTAAAGTCTCTGCTCGACCTGTGCTAGACCGGCGGCAAATGTCGGAGAAGCAGCGCTGGTACCCAAGAAGGCATTCAACGCGCCGTTGTAGTAAATGAAGTAAGCGCCCAGCGTTGCGCCATCCGCGCCGGAAGCGTGGAGTGAAACATCAGGAACCAACCGTCGGTTGACAGTGGAAGACAATGGAACACCCGTTCCAACCATCCAGGACGGCATGACGTTGAACGTGGTGCCCGTTGAGTTAGCCGAAGTGCACCAGCCTCCGCCGGCTCCCCATCCGCCAACCAGACCCCAGGTCTGCTCGCCGGTTCGGGTGCCACCGCCATTCGTCGTTGCAACCGTGCCACCCACGAGGAGAACCTCGGGGTCATAGTCTGGATAGTCGAACGCTCCGAAAGAAGTTCCTGAGTCGCCTGACGCCGCCATGTAGGTGATACCAGCGGTGGTCATCGCAACGTGCTGAGTATGAGCCGAGGTTGCCGTAGCACTCGTTACGTTCCAGCCATAACTCTCCGAGATGATGTCGGCTCGGTTGTCCGAGACTTCGGTGGAAAGAACCGTGACCAGATTTCCACCCGTACCATCGAAGATGTAGATGTTCGCCAAGGGAGTCAAGCCGAGAACCATCTGGAAGTCGAGATCGCCTTCACCTTGAGCCGTATTGTTCTGACTGCCAGTTCCGACTTTCACGACGGTGATGTTGCTGCCGGCGCCGCCTCCCGGAACCGGAAGACCGTACGCATTGATGAACAGCGGAGCGTTCGTCAGCTTGAAGCCATCCCAGTTCGAGATTCCAACGCCTCGACCCTGCCCCTGGTAGCCTGTGGCATATGCCGGAGCTACATTGTAGAGCGTTCGAGTTTGCGTCGGATTCAGCGTGGTGCCTCGACGCTTCGGCCGCGTGTAATTCTCCACGCCGTCGATGCTCTGAATCTTGTTGACCAAGTTGCTTGGGACGTTGAGGGCGGTCACGTTCGCTCGATAGCGAATGGTGCCTTCCTCGTCTGTGGTTTGCAGGTAGTTGATCTTGGTGCCGAACAGGGCTTCGATCTGAGCTTGAGTACCAGTGGCCGCAATCGTTAGATTCGTTTTTCCAACGTGCGTGACCTTCATACCGCCGGTGATGAAGAATGCCTTGACCGCATCGACGTCGCGTTGCTCTGCACCGTAGCGTTGGCCAATTTCTTCGGGGCTGAGGTATTGGCGGTAGAGGGGTGAATTCGGATTGCTCACCGCGTCAGCCATGGCTTGAAGGCCAGCCATATCCTTTGGCTTGAGGCTGATTGCGACTTCAATCGAATCCATAGGACTGACCAGAGCCGGAGGCATAAAGGCCGGCATGCTTTTCGCAACGACCGGATTGATGCTGCCAGGAAGCGGCGCCTTTGCCGATTGCTGCGGGTTCGCTTGTGCGACCGTAGACAGCGAAACAAATGCGAGAAGACCTGTTACGGAAAAGCTCGCCTTTGAATTAATAGTTTTGAAACACTTCATATGAATCGTCTCTCGATGACCATCGAGTTGGCAGGATGTTGCCAGATCCCCAATAAACAACTTCACCCTGAAAGAAATGCAAGGAATGACCTACAAAAAAGGACTGCAAGCATGCTCTATGCCCGCAGTCCCTTTCACTGAGGCTTACTTCTTGCGGCGTCGAAGCAGAGCTGCGGCGCCAATACCCAAAGCGGCGAGGGATGCGGGTTCCGGAACCGGATTGACAACTCGGAGGTTGGCAACGTAGGTTTGCGGAGCTGCAGCTAAATTGTTTGTATCCCACACTTCTGTGTCGTAGAAGCCAGGCAGCGACGGAGCCGAGAAGATCGTAACCGGTCGCAAGGTACCTGCCGTAAGCGTATTGCTCACGTTCAACGTGACATCGAAAATGTGAAGGTTGCTGGAGTTCGTGAACCCAAAGTTTCCAGTGTTTCGAACGTACGAAGCCCAAACGCCGTATGGTCGCGTACCGGAAGTACCGTATCCACCGCCGAGCGTGTCGCCCAGGTTCGATCCACCTGGAAGACTCGTGGTATCCCAAGCGACGGAGCCGTTGAGTGTGATGCCGCTACCCGCAGGGGAAGCAGAATTGCCCATGGACGTCGTCGTGTCGAATCCAACCATCGAATAGACTTGCGTAATTCCACCCGTGAAATTCGAAGTCGACATGTAGAAGCTCAGCGTGACCGTCGAACCAGCAAGGACATCGACCGTAGCCGGCTGCGTAGCCGCAGCATCCCCCTGTTTGTTCCACCACATGGACACGGACTGAGCATTCGCAGTAAGCGCACTAACCGCGAAAACAGCGAGAGCTGCACCGCGTGTAACATTGCCCAAATTCATCTTGATAATAACCTCAGTATCAGCCCCAAGGGGTCTGATTCAATCATGATAGCGCGAATCTGGAACGCTGACAATCCTTTGTTGAAAACCTGACAGATTTCTTTACCTTTTGGCTCCATATCCGGCATATTTACCAGTCAGGACTTTCGGCCCATCTTGCTCTGGCTGTAAAGGTAAATGCCTCGGTTTGCGATAACCGAGCCAACCCACGTCATGAGGATGAGGAGGACAACCTTCACCACCACGCCCATCATGCCATTGAAGGCGCTGGATATCTCGATCGGCTTACCCGGTTGAACCTGCATCTCCACCTTGGGCGGAGTTCCGAACAGGCTGAGCGCCTGGCTAAAGACGGTGAACAAGATCCCGATGCCCAGCAGGAAAATTCCAAGCCCAACGAGCGAGCCGAGCCAATCTCGCTTTGCATGCGAATTAGCCGGTGCTGGTGAATTGGATTCGATGGCTTCTTCGGGCATGGTTCTCGCGATTAATGAGCGGCAATTAGCGGTCCAGACTGTCCATCCGACGATGCCGGTTTAAGGATAACCCAAGAAAGCAGCGCGGGGATACAGGCAAGGCATGTGCCATACAAATATGGGTACGACGGACGAAGCTGAAAGAGGAAATTAGCGAATAGTGGACCGACGACACGAGCCAACGACCCGAGTGACTGCGTGAGTCCCATCACACTTCCTTGAATTTCTCTTGGCGCTCGCTGGGAAACCAGCGAACTCATACTCGGACCCGATAGGCCGTTCGTGAAGCCAAGAGCTACGGTTCCAAGTAAGCCGGGCCAATAGGATGGGTAGTACGGAACGGCGAGGAAGACGGGCAAGAACAAGGTGTAAAAGATTCTTACCGTCCGGAGTTCGCCAAGCTTGGGCACGATGATCCTCACCAAGCCACCTTGCGTGATCGCCATCGTGATTCCGACGACGGTTAATATGACCGCTCCAACCTGCTTGGCATGATCCTCAGCGACATGGAATATCCAGTTTGGAGCCGAGAGAAGACGGAAGAAGGTGGCCTCGAGATTGGTAAATGCGAGGTTCATCATGAAGAACATCAGCATCAACACTCCGAGTTCTTTTACCCTCAGCGAATTTACAAGCTGGGTCGCGAAGGACTCCTTCTTGGTATCGAGTCGTGTCGTATTTGACTCGCCTACCATCCGGTAGATTAGGATGAAATTGACCAGACAGAGAGCAGACGCAAAGTAACCCAGAGGCGCCGGACTATCGTGACTGATCATGAGCAATCCTGCACCGAGGGCGGGTCCTATCACGAATCCCATTCCAAATGCAGCGCCGAGCAACCCGATCTTCGCCGATCTCTCTTCGGGCTTGGTGACATCGGCCACGTACGCATAGGCCACGCCAAGGTTCGCCGCCGCGACACCCGAGAGGGCTCGCGACAAATACAGGAGAAAGATCGTGTGCACATTTGCGTACATGATGTAGGCGAGAACGGATAGAGCGCTACTGACGAGAAGAATGGGGCGTCGGCCCTTCTGATCGCTCATTCGCCCCATCCAGGTTCCCGTTAGCAACTGTGCGATCGAATAGACCGACTGACCGAGTCCCACCATGAGCCCAACTTTCATCGCCATTGGCGAACCAGCCAGTACCGCCGACTTGGATGTTCCGAAGAGTTGCAGCACCAAGCTCTCGCCTCTTAGCTGGAGGTCGGGAATGAACATCGCAAACCCAAGTAGGTCGATAAAGACCGTTAGAATAAGAGGAACGAGGCTCGGCGCCTTTGCGCCGTCTTCTCGCGGAGAATTGGAATCGGAAGAGGGAGAACTTGACACCGAAGCAAAAAGGGTACCCTTGCCCAACTTTCGTCAAGGAAATTCTCCAAGATTTCAACTGAGAATTCGTATTCTCGGTGTAAGATCAGCTTTAATACGGGTCTAGGTTCGACGATGAGCAAAAAACGATTCCTCTGCTTACTTGCCTGCTTGCTTACGGCGCTGGCATTTGCTCAGACCGATCCCGGCGCACCAAAGGCGAAACGAGAAGTCGTTCTTTGGGGACTTGCCCTCGGTCCAGAAACCAAAGGTCAAGACGCGGTCATCCGAGAATTCGAACGGCGCAATCCAGACGTCAAGGTCAAGCTGCTCAGCATGGGCGCCGGTCGAATGGATCCGCAAAAGCTCATGACCTCGATCGTGGGAAACGTCGCTCCCGACGTCATCAACCAAGACCGATTCACAATTTCCGACTGGGCGTCGCGGGGCGCATTCCGACCCCTCGACGACCTCATTGCTCGAGACAAAGACCACGACCCACTCTGCCCAACGCCGCAACAATACTATCCCGCGCCGTGGCGTGAGGCGTCCTACGAAGGCAAGGTCTACGCAATCCCGACCTCTTCGGACAACCGCATCCTCTATTGGAACAAAAAGATCTTCCGCGAAGAGGGCGACAAGTTACGGGCGGCTGGTCTCGATCCCGAAAGAGCCCCGAGAACATGGTCCGAGTTGCTGGCGTACAGCAAAGTCCTCACCAAGTTCGATAGTCAGGGCCGACTCGTTCGGGCGGGATTCATGCCCAACTTTGGCAACTCGTGGCTGTACATGTACGCGTTTCAGAACAACGCAAACTTCTTGAGCGCAGACGGCCGCACTTGTACGATGAACACACCCGAGGCTCGCGAAGCCCTCGACTATATCGTGAAGGGATACGACATCGTCGGCGGCTACGAGAAGGCCAAGAGCTTCGAAACCGGATTCCAAGGCAAAGAGAACGACTGCTTCATCGTCGGCCAAGTCGTAATGAAGATCGACGGCGACTGGGTACTCAATGCCCTGTCACGCTACGCGCCGGATCTCGAACTCCAGGGTTCACCTGCGCCCGTTCCGGATGACCGATACAATCACCGAGGTAGGTTTGCCAACGAGAAGGACACTTTCGTGACCTGGATGGGTGGTTTCTCGCTCGCCATTCCCAAGGGTGCCAAGAATCCCGAGGACGGTTGGAAGCTCATCAAGTTCATGACATCCTTTGAAGGCCGTCTGATCGAAAACCGAGCCCAGGCCGCTTGGGAGCGAATGCGGGGCCGACTCTTCCTTCCGCGCCAAATTGCGAACATCGAAGCCAACGAAACATCGGTCAAGCTCTTTAAGCCAGCCAATCCGAACTACGCCGAGGCCATCGAGATGCATACGTCGATGGCACGCTTTGGCCGCATCCGACCCGCCACCTTTGCCGGCCAGATTCTTTGGTCCGAGCACGTGAAGGCCATGGAGGCCGCTTGCTACAAGAAAGCCTCCTCCGAGCAAGCACTGAAAGATGCTCAGACAACGGTCCAGCGCGACCTCGATGCCTTCTATAACAAGAGTCACTATCCCGTCATCGACCTTCGGGCGCCCGCCTTCCTCGGCGTCCTCGCGCTCCTAGGTTTTGTCGGCTACTTTATATGGCAGTTCGCCACGGCGAAAATTGGCCGAATCGAACGGCACGAGGCCAAGTGGGCATACCTTTTCGTTTCGCCCTGGGTGTTTGGCTTTCTCCTGCTCACGATTGGACCGATGATCGCCTCCTTGTTCTTCAGCTTTACGCAGTGGGACGTGCTGAACGAAGCTCGATGGGTTGGCCTCAAGAACTACCAGGACATGTTTGGAGCGGATTGGAAGGCGGTGAGCAGGGCGCTGTCGAACGTGGCTTATCTGACCGGTGTCGGCGTACCCCTCGGACTCTCCACCGGCCTGGCCATCGCTCTGCTGCTCAACACGGCATCGAAGGGAATTCGCTTCTATCGCACGTTCTTCTATATGCCCTCGATCGTTCCTGTCATTGCGAGCGCCGTGCTCTGGACCTGGGTTCTGACTGCGGATCCTGGCAAGGGATTGATCAACTCTTACTGGGTCGATACCATTACGAAGTGGCTCGGCGTGCAGCCGCCCGGATGGCTCCAGTCTGCAGAGTGGAGTAAGCCCGCCCTCATTATCCAAGGCGTTTGGGGCGCAGGGGGAGGCATGGTGCTCTGGCTTGCCGGACTCAAGGGCGTTCCAACGTCACTATACGAGGCAGCATCGATCGACGGCGCAAATGGAAATCGACAATTCTGGTCGATCACATTCCCCCAGCTCAGTCCAATCATTTTCTTTAACCTCATAACCGGATTCATTGGCGCGATGCAAGAGTTCGATCGTGTGTACGTTATGCGACCGTCACTCGATGGCCCCATCGGCCCGGATGACAGCCTCCTCACCCCAGCCTTCCACCTCTTCAATAATGGCTTCGCGTACTTCAAGATGGGTTACGCATCCGCTCTGGCTTGGCTGATATTCGTCCTCGTTATGGTGGTGACGTATATCCAGTGGAAGCTCAAAGATCGTTGGGTGCACACGGAGGTGGACGCGTGAGCAAAGCCATTCTCTTCTCGATTGGATCGGTGGCGACTTGGGCTGCGCTGGTATTCCTTTTCCTGTTTGTTCGCGATGCGATCCTCCTCTTTGGCAAACGCGTTAGCTCGATCACACCTGCTTCCGTGGCTTCCAAAGGGATTGGTACGGTCGTGCTGTTCTTTATCGGAGTCGTCTGGACCACACCTTTTTCGAAGGAAGGCATCAAGCTTCCCATCTTTTGGTACGTGATGCCTTGGTCGGCCTGGATTGGAGTAGCGCTCGTCGCATTCGCGATTTGGCGCTTATGTCGGTCGATGTCGTCAATTCAAAGCGCCGAGAGAATGAAGGATTTCCAGGCAGCGGCAATCGCGTTGGTCTGCGCCTTTGGGATGGGCTGGCTGTACAAGCAAGATCCAGACAACAAGATCGACATTCTTCAAGGCGGCATTCCGCTTTCCATGTCCGTCATTGGTTTCGTCGCAGCACTGTTCGTGCTTTCCATGATCTCCATCGCTTGGGGTTACAACTCGGTTCGTGGACGAGGGGTAACGAAGACTGTCGCCACCCAGATCGCACTCATCATCGGTTCGGTCGTGTTCGGACTTCCGTTCGTCTTCCTTCTGATCACCAGTTTCAAAGAGGATCGCGACATGTCGGCCAAGTCGGGCATCATATGGGTTCCCCGAGTTACAGAAACCGTCCCGTATGTGAACCCTGACCCGACGAAGAAGCACTATGTTGGCGACTTCAACGGACGCCAAGTCGAAGCCATTTCGGTTGGAATGGAGAACGGCAAGATGAAAATGGACATCTTCCGTCCGCTTTCGGTTCGAGGAATCACTTTCTACACGACTCGCGATCAACTCCGCGAGGTGCCCATTGACGCAAAGGTCTATACCGCTGTCGTCGACGGTGAACAGATCAAAGGCTTTGAGAAAGAGAGCTTGGAGGATGGCCGCAAGATCCTGCAGATCATGGAGCCAGAGGACAAGAAAGGCAAAGAAGTGACCTTGCTGGGGGAGAAGACCGATCCAGTCCGCCACATCGGCCTAAGAACCCAGAACTACACCGAAGCGATTCAGTACCTTCCGATCGAAACCGCGAACGGGTTGGTCTACCTCAAGAACACGCTGATCCTTGTCATCATGGGCGTGATCGGCACGATCCTAAGCTGCAGCATCGTCGCCTACAGTTTCTCGCGATTGAAATTCCCGGGTAAGGACAAGATGTTCAACATCCTCCTTGCCACGATGATGCTTCCGGGTGCGGTTACCATGCTCCCGCAATTCCTCATCTACCGATCGCTCGGTTGGGTCGATACACTGTATCCGCTTTGGGTTCCCGCCTTCTTTGGCTCGGCATTTAACATCTTCCTCTTGCGGCAGTTCTTCTCCCAGATCCCGATGGAGCTCGAGGATGCGGCGAAGATCGATGGCTGCTCGTATCTCAAGACTTTCTGGAATATCATGCTGCCGCAGATCAAACCGGCGCTAGCCGTCATCGCAGTGGGAACCTTCCTCGGAGCGTGGAACAACTTCATGGGCCCGCTGATCTACATCAACTCACCCGAGCATATGCCGATCAGCTACGCGCTTCAGCTGTTCAAGGGCGACCGCGATGGCGACAACGAACCGGGACTCCTGATGGCGTTCACGTCGATGACGGTTGTGCCGGTTGTCGCTGTCTTCTTCTTCGCTCAGAAGTACTTTATCGAAGGCGTGACGCTATCGGGGTTTGGGGGAAGATAGTTATCGTTGAGCCCAAAGCAAACGTAACTGGCCGGCTCACAACTCCCGACTCACAACTCACAACTCACAACTCACAACTTCCTCAGACCGCCATCACGTTATAACCGCTGTCCACAAAGATAATCTGCCCCGTCACGCCTTTGCCAAGGTCGCTGAGAAGATACATCGCGGCGCCAGCGGCCTCTTCCTGACCGTATTCGCGCTTGAGCGGAGCGACTTCGTGCACGCTCTTGATGAAGTTGCCGAGACCCGAAACGCCTCGGCCGGAAATCGTGTTGATCGGCCCCGGAGATACTGTGTTGACGCGAATACCCCGATCGCCCAATTCGTAAGCAAGGTAGCGAACCGAAGACTCGAGCGCCGCTTTACAAAGGCCCATCACTTTATAGTTGTTCATGACACGCGTCGAACCGATGTAGCTCAGCGTAATGATGCTGCTGTCGTCGTTCATCAGCGGCTCGAGTTCCTTGCAAGTGCGGATCATTGAGAATACGCTGGCGTTCATTGCCGTATTGAAGTCTTCGAGGGTTGTGTCGATAAACCGGCCGGTCAGAGCTTCCTTAGGCGCATAGCCAACCGAGTGGACGAGGAAGTCCAGCTTGCCCAACTTCTTCTCGACGTCTTTGCGCATCGTCTCGTACTGATCTTCGAATCCAAAATCGATCTGAACCGTTTCAAATCCAGTTCGGCCGTCCAGGAGTTTGTCCACACCTTCTTGCAGCCGCTCATTTTGAGCTCCGACGCCAACGATCGCGCCGTTTTTGTTTGCCGCATCGGCGATCGCCCAACCAATGGAATTCTTGTTGGTGACGTTGAGAACGAGTCCTTTTTTGCCCTGAAGAAGCATGTGACCATTATGAACCATGGTCGCAGATATGACAAATGAAAAGGCGCCCCAGTTGGGACGCCTTCAAACCTACTTATTGACGAATTAGTTCGAGCTGCAACATCCGCCGCCGCTTCCACAGCCACCACTGCCGCAACCGCCGCCACCCTCGGTTTTAAATGAGGAGCCGCATCCGCAAGTCGATGTCGCGTTCGGATTCTCGATCTTGAATCCTCCACCCAATACGTCGTCTACGTAGTCCACCGAACTGCCTTCCATGTAGCCAAGGCTCAGGGAGTCGATAATGAGTTTGACGCCGTCGGTCTCGAAAATCTTGTCATCGGCCTCGGGATCGTTCTCATCGAGGGCCATGCCGTAGGAAAGGCCAGAACAGCCTCCACCGGCAACCCAAACTCTCAGGGCCGCATGACCTTTGTTCTGACTCGTCATCAGATCCTTCAGTTCAGTAGCAGCACGTTCGGTAAGCGTAATCATTGTTATCTGTCTATTCTACGTCGCGGGAAACAAAAATGAGACCAGATTTTCAACCTGGTCTCATCTTCTAACGGCAATCTCGATTTAGAATCGAATGACCGAGGTGATGCTAAGTGGAACTCGGCCACCCAACTGAATGTTAAGACCGTTGATGCTCACACCGTAGGTCGTGTTCGTCGCCGTGTTGTATCCGGCCCGGATGAAGATCGTCTTGGTGAGTCCGACTTCTGCACCGGCGCGGAACTGCTGCCCACCGGCATGGTTGCCTAGGTCGACCCAATCGGCAGCAAGCAAGAGGTTGTTCTTGACGTAGCCCATGCCGACGTTAAAGGTTCGCTTGAACGGATCGAACCCACCTGGAACGATCGGGTTTCCACCTCCGGGAGCTTCGTAGTTGAATGCGATATTCGGTTCGACGAAGTTCTGGATAACGGTGCCAAGATACAAATCGTTGTTGCCCGGGAAGTTGTAGAGCACACCCAGGTCCATACCCGTGCCCGTCTTTGAGACGAAGTCGCCGGTGATGCCCGATCCGTTCTGGACGCCATTTCCGTTGTTGCTCTGGATCGTGGTGCCGTCGGCAAACTTGTGGGCATAGTAAGCCTTGATCTCGCGCATGTTCATGCCGACCGTGACCTTTCCTGAGTTCGAGCGTACACTGTTTCCATATCCAACTTCGAACTGCTGATAGCCAAAACCGTAAGCATCGAGCCGGCCATTCGCGGGAACGTTGTTGACGTCGCCCCCGTTTTGCGCCCAAGTCTGAAGCGCCGCATTGGGAACCGAATTCACACCGGCTTCGCCCGTCGCGCCGATAGCTAACCCACCAAATCGGAATCCAGCATTGCCGTTAAAGGCAACGGCCTTGTCACTGTTGGCGTACCTTCGCGCCAGAGTCAGGATGCTGTTAGCATCTAAGCCACCCTTGTCGATCGATCCGATCACGTCGTTAACACCGCTGTAACTGATGCCATCGAGCTTATAGCCAATACTGGGCCATGAGAACACGGGCCGCTTGGATCCACATCCTAGGAAGGCCGGGTTCATTCGGTAGTTGTTCCCTACGTCGATCGGCAGTGCAAGGCCTGCTCCACCCATGCCTGCCGCGCGAGCTCCACCGAACGTCACGTCGGCCGATGCAGTTGCCGAGAGTCCGAAGATCGCCAATGCCAAGACCGATTGAATTCGAGTCAATTTCATATCCCTGTTAGAAATACTAGGATAGTTTTGATCTAATTCTTAGGAATTCCACGCAAAAAGAACCTCATGATGAGACTGTTGCCACGCAAAAACCGGGTCGCAGCCTTTCTCTCTCTTGCTCAAACCAGTCACAATGTCTATGGAGTCAATCACTTGCCCTACGTTATTGCTGAGCCTTGTATCGGAGTCAAAGATAAATCCTGCATGACCGTTTGCCCGGTGGACTGCATTTACGAAATCGACGATCAGTTGGTCATCCATCCGGATGAGTGCATCGACTGTGGCCTTTGCGAAGCCGAATGCCCGGTCACCGCAATCTTCGTGGACACCGATGTGCCAGCCAACTGGAAGAGCTATATCGAAAAGAACGCCCGAGAAGCGAAGCGAGTCTCGGACGAGCGGAATGGCAAATAGGCTCGAGCATCAGGAAGCTGAAGAAGCGGCAAAGCCAGCGGAAGAAGATATCTGAATTCGCCCTCGCAGTTTCTGGAGGTGCTCAGCATATCTGCTTTTCGCTTGCTACTTGAAACTTGTCGCTTATTAGACGACGCTCTCTTCCGTCAATCGACCCCAGCGGGCAGTCTCGATGCGGCCAAGTTGCGTAAACAGCATGCCCATTCGGTGCTTAAGAGAGTCCTTGGCATCCTGCCTGCAGTACCGAACCTCGGCCTTGCCGGTGACATTGCCGAACTGGGTATCGACTTCGACATCGACAATCGTGCCTCGCGGCATAGCGCCGTCGATGACGGCGCCAAACCCCTTGGACGACACGTCGGTGATTTGCATTTCGATCTCCGTTTCGTCGAGTCGAATGACGCCCGTCAACCCGGTGACCTGCCGTCGAGCAGACTCGGTTGGGTTTAGGTAGCGCATGCTACCGTCGTAGCGAAGCGTGATGAAGCCAGGCGACTGACTATCTAAGGTGGCCTGAACTGCGGCCGCGGTCGAGACACCATTAATCGTCACGAAGAACTTAGTGGCGGGTTCGAAGGTTTCCTGGCCCGCGAAGTCGATGACGATCTCGAAATCGGAGACTGTCCTCACCCAACCTGAATAGAACTTCGCATCGGAGAGACGCTGGAGGCGTACGCGAACGTTGACGAAGCTTTCCCGCCGGTCGTTCACATCGAGTTTGTATCCCATAATCTTTACGCCTTAGCTATTTGATTCCATCAATTTGGCCCAACGAGCACGACTTACTCGATCCATTTGAAGAATTTTCACGCCGCCACGTTTGTTATCGGGTGATAAGTCCTTCCTACAGTAGCGAATATCGCCGGCAATTGTCACAACTCCGTTCGCCGTATCGATCATCGCCTTGCAGCCGCCGGTCGGAAACTCTTCTAGACATAAGAATCCAAACCCGTTTTCAGATATATCCGTAACCGTGATCGAATACGAAACACCACCTATCTGGACACGCCCACTTGAGGAGCCCACCAGCATTCGAGGTTCAGCCTTCGAAGGTCGTTCGTCGACATCCGACGTAATTTTCAATTCATAGCCCTTGGACTGAATCACGCTTACATAAGCAACAAAGGTGACCGTAGCGCCTTGAATGTCCACCTCGACATATAGAAAATCTCCCGGGTTGGGATTCTTAGCCGAAGATGAGACAATAGAAAGCAATCCACTCCGATTGGTGGCTATCCAACCGGTATACAACTTTGCATCGTTCAGTCCTTGAAGCCTGCAGCGACGGCCATTAACCCCCGCTAGCAACAATTCATTGCGGTCATGTATTTTCACCGCTCCGGACACACGAGACATCGTTTTATCTCTTCCCGATTACTGGGTTCAAACCACCTAGTAATTGTGCCTGAGGCAGGGGATTGTGGTAGGTTATAATGACAATTCCAGGATTATTGAAAGTTCGGGATTTTTGAAACATGGGTAAAGAAGAAAACGCAAATCTGCTTCGGGCTCAGGACCTCTTTATTCTCGAGTGGGGTCGCATGAGCAGTTCTTGGGGAATTAACCGAACCATGGCTCAAATTCACGCCCTCCTCTTCATTACCGGACAAGCGCTCGAAGTAAACGAAATCATGGATCGGCTCCAAATATCGCGCGGGAATGCCTCGATGAACCTTCGGGAGCTGATGGATTGGGGAATCGTACGCCGGTTTCGCCAGCCGGGCGATCGCAAAGACACCTACATTTCGGAAACCGATCCGTACCAAATGTTTCTTCGGGTGGTTCGCGAGCGAAAACGGCGGGAGATCGATCCTACGGCCGACGCCATCCGTGAAGTGATGGGCAAACTTCCGGAGTCGGATCCGCACGAGGATGTGAAAGCTCTTCGGACCCGCCTGTTTGCCCTCTTGGAAATCTTTGATCTTATCGACATCGCCTACAACCAAGTTTTTGGCTCTGAGATTGGCGTCGACGAGATCCGTGAGCTGGTTCGCAATACGAAGCTCGAGAAGCTGGCAATCAAGCGAGAAATCACCTCGTAATCCAACCGGGATCGGGGCTGTGCATCTTCTCAAACCTCACATTCGGTGGTAGGTTGTAAGTGTTCCTATGGCTCCTAAGAGCAATGCATTAAAAGGCTTGGCTGGCAGCGCTTGGCTGTTACCGATCCGCGACCAGGTTATGTTGCCCGGCGCAATTTTGACGCTCCAGATTTTTCGGGCGGCCTCCGAGGCGGCGATCCAAGAGTCCGTTGGCAGCGATCGTCTTCTCCTCGCAGTGACGCAGAAGAACACCGCGATTGAGGATCCCACCATGGACGATCTCTTCCCAGTTGGCACGCTGGCCGAAATCATCCACTCGTTCCCCATGCCCGATGGCAGCACGCGTCTTGTGCTGAAGGGGCTTCATCGCTGTCAGCTGGTCGAGATGACATCGAACCAGGGACCGAAGCAGGCCAAGTATCGGGAAATCTTGCCTGCGGAGGATTCGAAACTTGAAGCCTACCGTCGGCTCATTCAACAGGCGTTCACTCGCATCGCTAGTCGAAACGAGCAGATTCCCAGCGAGAGTATCGAAAGTGTCCAATCGACTCCGTCGAGTCTCAGCTGCGCGTTCTTGGCGACCCACTTTCTGCCGTGCCAAATGGACCAGAAGCAGGCGGTCCTGCAAACTTCAAATTCTGGGGCCCTCATGGAGCTGGTACTTCAGATCTGCCGACGCGAAGAAAACCTCCTCGATGCTCAGGAAGATATCCGAAATCGAGTGGAGAGCGATCTCTCCACCGTTCAGCGGCAGTTCTTCCTCAAGGAACAATTGCGCGCTATCCAGCAAGAATTGGGAATGAAGGGCCCGTATTCGGAAGAATGCGAAAACTATCGCGACATCATTTCCAATACAGTTCCCGAGCCCGCTCGCTCTCTCGCCCTCGTGGAGCTTCGCAAACTTGAACAAGCAAGCGAAGGCAATCCCGACACCCACGTCACCCGCAACTACTTGCAGACACTGGTCCGCATTCCATGGGCGGTCGCGGCTGACGAGACGATCGATATCTCGGCGGCCGAAGAAAACCTGGACAAAGCTCACTACGGACTTCACTCCGTCAAAGAGCGCATCATCGAATTCCTCGCGGTACAAAAGCTTCGCGGTTCGGCAAAGGGCAGCGTCCTGTGCTTCGTCGGCCCTCCCGGCGTGGGTAAGACCAGCTTTGCTCGGTCGATCGCCACGGTCATGCGTCGAAACTGCGGACATATTGCTCTCGGCGGCGTCCGTGACGAAGCTGAGATTCGTGGGCACCGTCGCACCTACGTCGGCGCTCGACCCGGCAGAATCGTCCAGGCAATCATCGAATCTGGTCAGATGAATCCAGTGATTGTTCTCGACGAAGTCGACAAGCTGTGCCAAGGCATGGGAGGAGACCCGACGAGTGCGCTGTTAGAACTTCTCGATCCTTCCCAAAACCACCAATTCGTCGACCATTATCTGGAAATTCCCGTCGACCTGAGTAAAGCGCTCTTCGTCGTCACCGCCAACGTGCTGGATAGCATTCCTTCCGCTCTGCTCGATCGCATGGAAATCATTGAGTTCTCGGGCTATACCGAAGACGAGAAGCGGTCCATCGCCGAGCAGTACATCATTCCCGAGGTTGGCCATCTCAGTGGTCTGCAAGAGACTTTCCCGCCTCTCGATTCCTCGGCGGTACTCGCTTTGGTTCGGGACTACTCCCGAGAGTCTGGTGTTCGATCCCTACGCCGTGAAGTTTCTCGCTTGGGCCGCAAGCTAGCCAAGAAGGTGGCGACCGGGCAGAAACTGCCCGAGAGCATCACTAGAGACACTCTGGTCGAGTTCCTTGGCCTACCTCAATTGCCCACCACTGAACTTGCGGAAGTCGAAGAGGTTGGCATTGTGAATGGCCTGGTCGTTTGTGGCTACGGTGGCGACCACATGCAAGTTGAAGTAAGCCTCACCAAGCCGCTGGGTGTGGAACCAAAACTCACCCTCACGGGTTCAGTTGGGCCGGTGATGCAGGAATCCGTTCAGACGGCGCTGACCTGCGTGCGATCATTGCTTGACTCCAAGGGGCTCGATTCGCGCTTCGACGTTCACGTTCACTTGCCGCAAGCCGCCATTCCCAAAGACGGTCCTAGCGCGGGCCTCACCGTGGCAATTGCCCTCTTCTCGGCATTTTCGGGCCGGGCGATCCGGCCAAAGGTAGCGATGACCGGCGAGCTTAACCTTCGTGGACAAACACTCGCAATCGGTGGCCTGAGAGAAAAGCTTCTGGCGGCCAAGCGGTACGGTTACGAGACCGTGCTCATCCCAGCTTGCCAAGCGAAGGAACTAGAGCAACTCACCTCGGAAGTCTTCGAGGGCGTCGACGTTATCCCGGTCGCAACATTGAGCGAGGGCCTAAAGCACGTGATCGTTCAGGCGCAGACGGTCAACATTCTTTGAAGCGCGACCAGTGCATCGTCTCGGATTTTGTCCGGGACGACGATGTGGTTCACCACGGTGCCCTCGACTAGGTTCTCCAAAGTCCATAGCAAGAAGCTGGGATGGATGCGGTACATCGTGCTGCAAGGACAAATCTCGGGATCGAGGCAGAAAATGGTCTTGTCTGGCTGCTCTTTGGCGAGTCGTGACACAAGGTTGATTTCCGTGCCGACGGCCCAGATGGAGCCCGGCTCCGATTCCGTAATCTTCGTGAGAATGAACTCGGTCGAACCGTTCAAGTCGGCGGCTTTGATCACTTCCAGTTCGCATTCCGGGTGAACCAAGACCTTCACGGCTGGGTGTTCTCGTCTTGCCTTCTCGATCTGCTCGACGGTGAAGCGCTTGTGCACCGAGCAGTGTCCCTTCCAAAGAATGAACTTCGCCGATTGGATTGTTTCCGGAGTATTTCCTCCCAACGGCTTGAAGGGATCCCAAAGAATCATTTGTGAATTGGGATCGTAGCCAAGCTTGACGCCGGTATTGCGGCCCAAATGCTGGTCGGGGAAAAAGAAGACCTTATCACCCTGCTCCAACGCCCAAGCCACCGCTGTCGGCGCGTTTGTACTGGTGCAGACCGTTCCGCCGTGCTCGCCGACGAACGCCTTAAGGTTCGCGGCAGAATTGATGTAGGTCACCGGCACGACCCTTTGTGAGTCGCCAATGATTTCGTGGATCTGCTTCCAAGCGTTTCGAACCTGGAAGAGGTTCGCCATATCGGCCATGCTGCATCCAGCCGCGAGATTGGGCAGGATCACTTTTTGGGATGCAGGCGTTAGAATATCCGCGCTTTCGGCCATGAAATGCACGCCACAGAAAACGATGAATTCGGCGTCCGGAACCGCAGCCGCGTTCTTCGCCAATTTGTAACTGTCTCCGCGAAAGTCGGCATGCCGGATGATCTCATCGCGCTGATAGTGGTGTCCAAGAATCACCAACCGCTTTCCAAGTTTGGCCTTCGCGGCCTCGATTCGGCGGTCGATCTCTTCCTGAGGGAGGTCGATGTATTCCTTTGGGAGTGGCTCTTGATACATCTACTTTCTTCTACGCGATTCAGCCTTACTTGATAACCACTTTGGTCGAGATCAGTGTGCCTCGAACAAACGCCTCGATGGTGGTTGTGCCGGCTTCCAACCCGGACATCATTCCGCCCTGGTCGACCCAGGCCGCGCCGGACATCGACCAGAACACTTCGATGTTCGGGACCTCCTTGCCTTTCTTATCCACGACCTTCGCCATGCCGGTTCCATTCACCGCCAGCGAAGCAGGAACCACGATGCGCAAACCTTGATCGGCGGTGAGCAGACGCGGACCGTAGAACGCGATGCCGTTCGCAACGGGGCGCTCGCCCGTTTTGTCGCTTGGCCGACTCATATTGACCCCGAAGATGTTCATGCAGGTCGAGCCGCCACCGTCCAAGTTCATTGCGTCACGGCATCCGAGTCCTTTCATGATCTGTGCGGTCTCTTCCAAGGTCGCACCCACGCTCATTTTCTGTCGTCCGTCGATCGCGACAAAGATCAGGTCGCCGTCCGCCGTCTTGCCGATCGCCGTTCTGGGGTGGCGGGTATCCGTAAAGTCCTTACCCAGTCCCTCGTTGTCCGCATCGACAGCGATGTCGCCGCCTCGCAGAAGTTGGGGGCCACCGCTGATGGCGTTCTCGATCTTTTCCCAATCGAATCCGTTCGTCGTCAGCTTGATCGTCACGCGCTCACCAGCCTTGAGACCCGAGATCGTGTTCATCTTGTTGCCTTGGCCCACCAACGTGTACTGCCCAGCCTTGAGTGGCATATTCGCGCCATCGCTGGTGAGAGCAACCACGGTCGCACTAACCTGAGTACTCGGGATGAGTCGTCCGCCGTCCACCTTGAGAATCGCGGTCATGCAAGGAGCCTTGGATTTGTTGATGCCGGCTTCGGGGCCGTTGAGCGTGACCTTGTTGTCTTGGCATTCTTCGTCCAATCCGCTGATCTCGATTGACTTGCCACTTTCCAAATCCACCGAGCCAGAAAACTTCGCGAAGCTGAAAACAGAATTATTGGGCCCCCATCCGAATGCGATTCGCTTTGGGTTCGGAAGGCTTACGAGTTGTCCTTCGCGGACCATCAATCCGAGGGGATCGCCCGTGAATGGGAAGAAGTCGCCATTGATTGCGGCGAGCGCATTGGTGTCCTTCACCATCTGGGAGACCGTGGCTCGACCGTCGCCCTTCGCATCATATACCGTCTTGCCCGCCAGTTCAGGGACAATCGTGGTGACCGGGTTGCTTGCGATCAACCGAAGGCTGTGGATGATTCTCGGAGGGTCCTGCGTGATTTCCTCTCGATACACCAGCCCTGGCGCGACAGGTTTTTCCCAAACCTGGTTCGCCGTCGCAGCGCTTGCCGCGAAACAAAGTCCAACAATCCCTAGTAACTTTACTTGCATAACGACTCGATATAGGTAAGGGTACCGTTCGAAGCATCCATCTCAGCGCGAATTCCGAGCGGAAGACTCAACATCTGGCGGCAATGGCCAAATGGGAAGTCGACGATCGAAGGGATTTTCACGTGGGAGAGCCGTTCGTGAACGATGTCTTTCCACGGTCGCGAACCCACATCCGGATCCATCTTCGCCTCAGTCCCTGTCATCTCGCCTACCACGATTCCGGCTGCTTTCGCCAAACTTCCTGAATTCAAAAGATGTGTTAGCAATCCATCGACGCGGTGAGGCGACTCGTCCACGTCTTCGATTACGACAATCTTGCCCGTCATATCGATTTCCTCTGGCGTTCCGATCAGGTCACACATAAGGACGAGGCAGCCACCAACAACGACGCCCCCTGCCTTGCCCGGCGTGATGGTTTCTCCGCCCGGGGCCCCAGATGGTATCGGATTCCCGCCCGATACTGCGTTGCGGAATGACTCGTAAACCCACTCTTCTCGGTCCCGACCGAAGGTGTACGGCATAGGGGCGTAGAGACAAGGCACCCCCCTTTTGAGCAAGGACGCATGAAGGACGGTGATGTCGCTGAACCCGATCAGCATTTTTTGCGTCGTAGCCATGGCATCGAAGTCGAGGTACGGCATGAGACGGCTGCATCCATAGCCACCTCGAGCGCACATCACGGCTTGGGTTTCAGGGTCCTGAAACGCGGCCATGACATCGGCGGCTCGCGACGTGTCTGGGTATTGGTAATCGCCGAGCTTTGCGTACGTATGTGGGTAGAGCTTGACCTTGAAGCCCCATTTTTCGAGAAGGCCAATGCCGGTCTCGATCTGCTCTGGAGTCACGTAGAAGGCGGGAGAAATCAAGCCAATCGTATCGCCCGGCTTGAGCGCAGCAGGTTTGCCCATTGGTTAAGAAGTATACAAGGGCAAGTTATCAGAGCTCAGGGCTCAGACCTCAGAGCCCTGAACAAATTGAGCCCAGCGTTATCGGCTGAGCTCTGTTCTCCGTTTACTGTTCTCTGATCGATCAGTCGATCGGCGCAATGACGACGCGTCGGTCCGGCTCTTCGCCTTCGCTGTACGTCGTGACACCTTCGATTTCTTGAAGCGCTTTGTGGATCACGCGTCGCTCGAACGCTGGTAGCGCCTCGAGAACGGCTTCCTCGCCTCGCTCCTTCACCTTGTCGGCGATCTTCGTGGCCAAGGATGTGAGAGCCTCGGCTCGCTTCTTGCGGTAGTCGTTGCCGTCGAGCGTCACGCGGACGCCGTTAGCTAACTGCTGCTTGGCAACCAAGTTGATCAGGTACTGCAGCGAGTTCAGGACTTCGCCATTCTTACCGACCAGGAAGCCAGCTTCGCGGCCGCCGATCGCAAGGTTGATGTACTTGCCTTGCAGTTCGCCGACGGTGATTTCGGCATCCAGACCGGACTTCTTGGCCAGCGTCTTGAGAATGGCGCCAAGCTTGGTTGCGTCTTCGGGAGTCGCAGTCACTTCCGGACCTGCATCCTCTTCGCCACTGGCTTCTTCGGTTGCCGGAGCGGCAGCTTCGGCCGGCTTCTCAGCCTTGGCTTTGACGGCGGGCTTGCCTCCTCGTGCTTTGGGGGCAGCCGGAGCCGGGGCTGCTTCGGCAGCGGCCGGAGCTTCGGCAGGTGCAGCAGCGTCTTCGGCCTTCTTCTTGCCAAGCTTCTTCGGAGCAGCTTCGGCAGGAGCAGAGACCGCGGCTTTGGTCGGAGCAGCAGCCTGTGCAGGAGCTGCAGCTGGTGCAGCCTTTGCCGCCTTGCCGCCACCCTTTACTTCAGCTTTGACCTTGTAGCTCACCTTTCCAAAAAGCTTTTTGGACTCGTCGAGCACGGTGATCTTCACTTGATCGGGAGACACGCCAAGCTGCTCGGCAGCGGTGGCCGCCGCCTCGTCCAGGTTTTTTACGGTTAATTCAATCGTTTGCATGTTCTTGAACCTTATTTCTTCGGTTTGTGTTGTTTTGGCTTGCCTGTCTTCGTTGACGTCGTAATGTTTGACTTGCCATTGGAGGCTGAATCGCTCTTCGGCGCGGATTTCATCCACGGGAAGAGCTGACTAGGGTCCTGCGGGTAAACGCCTCCATCCTTCGTGTTCACTTTCTGTAACGGTGCGAGCGGTAAGCGGTAAGCCCGTAGCGACTGCGCCGTCGCCAGGATGTTGGTGAACGTCCAATAAAGAACGAATCCGCTCACGACCGGAAACGCTCCGGTGAACATGAAAAACGTAAAGAGAACCGAGATACCGATTCCCATCAGCCGCATCTGCTTCTTTTGACTCGGGTCGGAAACCGGAGTGAGCATCTGCGAGCAGATCATGGTGATGCCATAGATAAAGATCAGGATGGCATCCTGCGAGCCCAGGTTCGGTGCAATGAATCCATGGGTTGCTTTGCTGAAGTCCTTGTTAATCCAGAGGAAGGTTCCGTGCTGGAATTCGAACTGGTACAGCAGCATGCATTGATAAACCGTTAAGAAGAGAGGCATCTGCACAAAGGCTGGCGCACAACCCGCCATCGGGTTCAGGCCGTACTCCTTGTACAAGGCCATCGTCTTCATCTGAAGCTGTTGCGGGTCGTCTTTATACTCTTCCTTGATCTTCGCCACCAGCGGACTCAACTGAGACATCTGCCGCGAGTGCATGATTGTCTTTTGCGAGAACGGGAAGATGATGAGTCGGACAACAAGCGCCAAAAGGAATGCACCAAGCCAATAGCTGAGGCCGGGAATTCGTCCAGTCAGCCCAATCAAAGAGTCGATGAAATTGTATCCACCGGGCAAGAACCCCCAGATCAACTCGTGCTTGTTGCGAGCGCTGAGTGTGTCGCTGATCTTAACAAAAAGCTGTTGGCCAGAAATGACTGACGGCACATCCGGGAATCGACTGTCGGGAGCGCAGGCGAATTGCTTTTCCTTCCAATCTGGAGTATCGACAAATTTCTTCTGAAACGACCACAGCGTTTGGTAGGACAACCGAATTCGGCTGGTCTCGTTTCGCATCAATCCCGCGCGCAGTTGCGTGTTGGCCGTTAGGACTGCGCCCTCGAATTTCTTGACCTGCGCGTCAGCTTCGGTTAGCTTCTTTGCCTTAACTTCTTGGTCGAGCTGCGACTCGTACTGGCGGAGGTCGGCGGCGGCGGAGACGTCTTTCGTCTCAACGTTGTCTTGCTTCAGCTTCGCGTAGAAATCGGCGGCGGTCTTGGGGCCACCCTCGGCGGGCTTGTTGTTGTTAAAGGTGTTGAAAAGCCAAACGACCGAAATCATCCAGAGAATCCAGATGAAGGCCATGTTTTGCTTCGGGGCGGGTTTCTTTGCCATGCTGTGTTAAATCGATTGCTTTATGGGACGGGATCGTGTCCGCCGGGGTGCCAGGGTCCGCATCGGCAGATTCGCTTGAAGCCCATCCACGACCCTTTGAACAGACCGTATTTCTCGATAGCTTCCAACGTGTACTGCGAGCAACTCGGCGTGTACCGACAGGTAGGTGGCATCCAAGCAAACCCTCGTTGGTAGCTCCGTATTAAGAAGATGCCGATCCTCCGACCCAATGAAGTGCCTCTTCAGTTAAGTGCGTTAATTCTTGTTGCAGCGTCGCAACGTTTGCCAGCCGATACTTCATCCCAACCACGAAAATGCAGTCAAAGTTGGACGGGATGATGATGGCTTGCAACATCGATGTTATGCGCCTTTTCTGCCGGTTCCTTTGCGGTTTGGCTCCAAGCTTTTTACTTGTCGCGATCCCTACGAGACCGCTTCCCGGTGCAACGATGAGCGTTAAAAAGTCGCCTCTAAAACGGCGACCCTGTTGGTAAATCTCGTCGAACCGGCGCTTGGAAGGACCTTTTATGCGCTGATCTTGTGACGACCCTTTAGTCGTCGTCGCTTCAGGACGTTTTGACCGTCGGTGGACTTCATTCGAATTCGGAAACCGTGCGTCTTGCTCCGGTGGCGGTTATTTGGCTGGTATGTGCGCTTCATTTTATGGCAGCCTTCACTATTGGCAGTGGGTTGGAAGTATACCCCTAGATTCCGGGGAAATTGGCCTTTTTAAGCTTCGCCTCGGAATCTCGTAAATCCTTTTGCATCTTCGATACGTCTTCGGGACGCAAATTGATGAGGCTTTTCACCACGTTTGGATCGCTCAGCGAGACCACGTCGATCGCTCCACGCAACTTCCAAACCTGCAAGGCAAACTCCTGTTTCTCACGAAACGTTTTAGGAAGATCGGCTTTGTTCACCTTCGCCACCATGTCCGCCAAAGTCTTTTGCGAGGACTTGTAGTAGTCCGGCGCAGACTTCAGGAGCCTCTCGGCCAGCGGTCGCCCTTCCTTTTCAAGCTTGCCCCATAGGTTCTTGGCAACTGTAATGCTGGTTGCGATGGCACGATCGGTCCAGCTTTGACCGTCTTGGGCGAACCCAACAGTACCCACTGCCAATCCAACCAGAACGATGAGCGCTTTTTTCATCTCAACCCAATCCATTATAGGACGAGGGGAAAAGTATCATGTTTCCGATGCCGGGCGCGAAGTGTGAAATCTTGATTGTGGGAGGCGGGACCGGTGGCGCAGCCGCCGCGATGATGGCCTGCGACCTGGGCCACCGGGTGATCCTCACCGAAGAAACAGATTGGCTGGGCGGACAACTGACATCGCAAATCGTTCCACCCGACGAACATCCGTGGATCGAACAATTCGGCTGCACTTTTCGCTATCGGACATATCGAAACCTGGTCCGAAAGTACTATCGCGAACACCGACGGCTCTCGGCGGCGGCGAAGAAAGACCTCTTCCTTAATCCCGGCTTGGGCTGGGTGAGTCGTCTGTGCCACGAGCCCAAGGTCGGCGTTGAGGTATTAGACCAAATGCTTCGACCGTATGTTCAATGCGGCCCTCTTCAGATTCGCTATCGACTCAAACCCCATTCCGCATTAGTCAACGACGATCGGGTCGAAGCCGTTCGATTCGTCAATCTCGAAACCGGTTCGTTCGAGAGCATTGAATTCGATTTCGTCCTCGACGCGACCGAACTGGGCGACCTTCTCGCCATGACCGGAACAGAATATGTTTCCGGTGCAGAGTCGAAAGCGGTTACGCACGAACCCAACGCCATCGATGGCCCCGCGGAGCCGGACAATGTTCAGGGTCTCACCTGGTGCTTCGCTTTGGGTTCGGGAGATGACGAGTCTGGTCTGATCGAAAAGCCAGAGCAATATGAAAAGTGGCGTACGTGGAAGCCCGATTTTTGGCCCGGCCCCCTGCTCGGCTTCAAAGTCCTCCATGCCCACACCGGCGTCGAGAAGGAGCTTCCGCTTTATGGTCGCAAGCCGGGAGATTGGTACGCACTCTTTCCTTATCGTCAAATCGTGGAGCCGAGTCGATTCGAAAATTCGAAGGATTACGCCCCGGCGACGATTGTGAATTGGCCGCAGAACGACTACTTCGAGGCGAATATCATCGACGTTGACCCATTACCCTCGGGCGATTCGGTGCCTTCAGGATTCGACATTCCCGGTGCGATCGGGCCAGTTTCCGCTGCTCGCCTTAACGATTCTCGCCAGCTTTCCCTATCGCTTCTTTATTGGCTTCAGCGCGAGGCTCCCCGTCATGACGACCGTCCCGGCGCTTATCCCAATCTGCGCCTTCGACCCGATCTCACCGGGACATCGGATGGCTTCGCCAAGTACCCGTACATCCGCGAATCTCGCCGAATCGTTGCCCAACACACGGTTACCGAGCAGGAAGTCGCGGCATACACCAATCTCGATTCCGACCGAGCCGTCAGCTACGAAGATTCCGTCGGAATCGGCTCGTACCGAATCGACCTCCACCCGAGCACCAATGGCAAGAACACCATCGACACTTCGACGTTGCCATTCGAAATCCCGGCTCGCTCTCTGGTTCCCGTTCGCATGAAGAACCTGATTCCAGCTTGCAAGAACATCGGGACAACACACATTACGAATGGTTGCTACCGCTTGCATCCGGTGGAGTGGAACATCGGCGAAGCCGCTGCCGCGATGGCATCCCTGTGCTTGACTTCACGCAGCCCGGTTCAGTCGATTACGAACCAAACCGATGAACTCCAATCGCTTCTGATCAGCCAGGGCGTCGAACTCCGCTGGCCAAAGCTGCGGGCATTGTAGTCGCATGTCCCTTCCCATTTAGGCTCCCTCAATAGCGACGACGGAGTATCACATTCGAAAGGACCGAAAGGAGCTTTTGAGGGCCCAGGCAATAGCCTCAAAAGCTCAATTGCCCGCTACCCACGAGAAGTCATCTTCGCCGCTATTGAGGCAGCGTCACCCGCTAACGTGGGGGCGTTGAAACAGCTCCTGCCCTCCCATTTTAAAGTATTGATTCCAAATTAAAGGCACAAAACCTTCCCCTTTAACCTGTCTTTTCTTCCGGGTTCGACGCGAAGAATGGTATCTTATAACCCTATGTCTAACGACATTTTTGAGCGCGTAAAAAAGGTCACCGTCGAAGAACTCGGCGTGAAGCCCGAAGAAGTCACGATGGAAGCTAGCTTCACCGACGATCTCGGAGCAGACTCCCTGGATGTCGTCGAACTGGTTATGGCCTTCGAAGACGAATTCGAGATCGATATTCCCGATGAAGAAGTCGGCGAAATCAAGACTGTCGGCAACGCCGTAGACTACATCTCGAAGAAGAAGGGCTAATGAGCTTCCCGCCCGAACCGTCCGGGCGCGTCGTGGTGACCGGAGTCGGGGCGGTAACTCCGCTCGGCACCGGCGTCGACGTCTTTTGGCCGCGGATTCTCGCTGGCGAATCGGGTGTTCGTCGAGTTACGAACGTTGATCCCACCCCTTACACGACCCAAGTTGCGGCTGAAGTGCCCGACTTCAACGTGGAAGACTGGTTCTGCGAAGGTTTCGATAAGAAAGATGCCCGCCGCATGGACCGCTTCCTGCATTTTGCAATCGCGGCGTCTCGCCAGGCTCTCGACGATTCTCAAATCGAACTATCGGAAGATTTGAAGAATGAGTGCGGAGTCCTGATTGGGACCGGAGTTGGCGGCCTCAACGTGATGTACGACAACACGGCCTTCATCCATAATGGCAAGCCCGACCGCGTCTCTCCGTTTTTCGTTCCGTACATGATCGCCGATATGGCGAGCGGCATCGTGTCGATCATCAACGATCTTCGCGGTCCCAATCATACGGTTGTTTCCGCTTGTTCGACGGGCGCCAACGCCATTGGCGATTCGATGGAGATCATCAAGCGCGGTGACGCGGTTGCCATGCTTGCCGGAGGCTCCGAAGCCGCCGTCAACGACATCGGCATCGCTGGATTCTGCGCCTGCCGAGCCATGACGAACCGTAACGACGAGCCCGAGAAGGCTTCGCGACCCTTCGATGTTGATCGCGATGGATTCGTGATGGGCGAAGGCTGCGCGGTTCTGTTGCTAGAAGATCGCAACCATGCGATTGCGCGCGGTGCGAAGATCTACGCCGAACTCATCGGCTACGGAATGTCGGCGGACGCTTATCACATCACTTCGCCGCATCCGGAAGGTCGAGGAGCGGCTAAGTCAATGAACATGGCGCTGCGCAAAGCAAAGCTTGCGCCGGAACAAATCGATTACATCAACGCCCACGGGACCTCAACTCCAGTTGGCGATCCGATGGAAGTTTCAGCCGTGAAGCGGGTCTTCGGCGACCATGCCTACAAGCTGGCGATGAGTTCGACGAAGTCGATGCATGGACATTGTCTTGGCGCGGCGGGTGCAATCGAATCGCTGATCTGTATCCTCGCGATGCGCGACGGCATCATGCCGCCGACGATCAACTTGGACAATCCGGATCCAGCGTGCGACCTCAACCACGTGGCGCACACGGCTCAGAAGCGGGAACTCACGTATGTTCTCAACAACTCCTTCGGCTTCGGCGGACACAATGTCTCGCTGATCATGACGAAAGGTGAATAACAATTTTAGAGTGCGCGAACCTGTTCGCGCTTTCGCCTGCAAGACCTGTCTTGCTGTAATTCAGCGAAGCAGGCTTCGCAGGATAAAGCGAACACAGGTGTTCGCACTCTAAAGGTTAGAAATCCGTATGGCCGAGCAGGATATGGACCAACACATCCAGCGCTTTCTCGACCATCTAAGGGCGAGAAAGTCCGAGGCGACGATGCGCGCCTACGGCGCGGACCTGAGTCAGCTTGCCGAGCTGACAGGCGGGCACTTCATCTTCGAAACCGACACCTTGCGCCGATATTTGCGCAAGTACGGATCGACACCGCGAACTAGGGCTCGCAAACTCTCAACGCTCCGCACATTCTCGAAATACCTCCGCTCAACCAAGGTCATCGACCGCGACCCGACCGAGCCACTCGAGGCTCCATTCCGCCGACGCAACCTTCCCAAGAGCCTGAACCAACCCCAAGCGGCTAACCTTCTGGATCAGCAAGATGTCGGCCGCACCCCCAAGCGAGATCGTGCGATCCTGGAACTGATCTACTCAGCCGGGCTACGCGCCGCCGAGACGGTTGGGCTTGATCTGCCCGATCTCAACTTCAATGAACAGTCATTACGGGTGGTTGGAAAGGGGGATAAGGAACGGGTGACATTCTTCGGCGGAGCCGCGGCTCGGGCCCTGCAAGATTACATCGAAGGCGAACGGCAGACACCAGTTGCCAACGATGCGCTGTTTACCAACGACAAGGGCGGGCGACTCACCACCCGCACGGTGCAGAAGATCGTCAAGCGTTGGGCGTTGGCGGTTGGTCTTCCGCCCGACACTTCACCGCATACACTACGCCATACTTTCGCGACCCACCTGCTGGATGGCGGGGCGGACCTCAAAACCGTCCAGCAGCTCTTGGGGCATACGAGCCTGGCGACGACCCAAATTTACACTCACGTCAGCATCGAACGCCTGCACGAAACGGTCCAGAAGGCACATCCGAAAGGCAAAGACCACTAGTCACTCGATCTATCTCGGTTCCTTCGCCAAGGAAATCAGGAGGATGCCCGCCAATCCGGAGATTCCCATGCCAATAAGGCCCATCAGAATTCCGAGCCCCTCGCCGATACCATCGCCATTGGTATCAAGGGAATGGATATTGAACCCAATGTATCCGATCGATGCGGCAAACAGGATTAGGCAGGCAATGAGTCCGCCGATTCGACCAAGACTGAGACTTCTCATACCTTCATCTTAGGACTAAGCCATCACCATTGAGATCAGCCTGTGGTCCCGCCGATCGCCTCGAAAGGTCTCAAAAGTTTGGGACCGCCTCTATTTCAGCAGCGGTTCCAGTTTCTTCAGCAACGCATCCAGTTGAGCCGCGAGTCCTCGGTACACATCGTACGATTGCTTCGTCGGGCGGAAATCACCACCCGAGACGTTCGAGTACACGCCAGCCAGCTTATCGTTCAGGCGGATCGGATAGTTCAATGGATCCTGACCGCTGCGATTTTTCGTCTGGTAGATGGCTTCTTCGATTTCGGTAACTGCCTTCAACCATGCTGGATCGGCCTTGTCACCTCGGTCGGATTTCGCTTTCTTGATGCGGTCGAGCGCGTCGTGAGCTTGGTTGATCTTGGCCGAAATCTCCTGCTGGAATCGGAACTTCTCTTGCAGGTCGGCATCGGTTGCCGTCGTGCGAGGGTCCTTGCCCCAGCGGAATGTCGTGGTTTGCTTCACTCCACCGGCCGTCATCGTCAGCTTGTAGTTTCCGGGAGGAGCTACGATCGGCGACGGGAATCCAGCCCAAAGAATCATGCCAGTCCGGGTCGACCACGAATTGTAGTTCAGATAAGTAGAGGCTCGATGCAGTCCAGCCTGGTGGGCATTCATCGGATCAAAGGTTTGCACCAGCTTCCCGCTGGCATCGGTGACTTCGAACTTGAGATCCTTCACGTCGTTCGCTAAATAGAAGTTCACCACCAGACCGCCCTGGGGATTGGTTCCTTCGTTAGCTTCCCGACGCACGCCGTACCGGATGGGCAACGCCTCGCGAGGAACAAAAAGCTTGGTTTCGCTCGAACGTGCCTTGGCGTACTGCTCAAGGTACGACAAATCGTCCAGGACCCAGAAGCCCCGGCCATGGGTTGCGATCACGAGGTCTTGATCCTTCCAAGCGATGTCGTGGACCGGGCACAGGGGCAGGTTGCCTTGGAGAGGCTGCCAGCGGCCGCCGTTATCGAAACTGACAAAGACACCCGTTTCCGTTCCTGCGTAAAGCAATCCGGGCTGAACATGGTCCTCGCGGACGACTCGGAAGAAGGTGTCGCGTGGAATCCCGGTCGTGATCTTGGTCCACGTTTGGCCGTAATCAGTCGTCTTGTAGGCGTATGGAGCGTAGTCGTCGTTGGTGTGATTATCGATGGCCGCATACGCTGTGCCCGCGTCGAATGGCGAGGCATCGATCATGCTGACCTTGCCCCACTTGGGCATGTCTTTGGGGGTGACATCGGTCCACTTTCGACCGCCGTCGGTGGTCACGTGGATGAGTCCATCGTCCGACCCTGCCCAAATTACTCCTTTCTTCTTGGGTGACTCGGCCACCGTGAACACCGTGCCGTAATACTCCACGCTCGTGTTGTCCTTGGTGATAGGTCCACCCGACGAGCCGAGGGTCGACTTATCGTTTCGAGTCAAATCGGGGCTAATCTTGCGCCAGCTCTGGCCCATATCGTTGCTTGTCATCACGTATTGCGAGCAGGTGTACAGCAGGTTCGCGTCGTGGGGCGAGAAGACGATGGGGAAGGTCCATTGGAAACGCTCTTCAAGGTCTTCGGCGCCGTGGCCCATCGGATTATCCGGCCAAGGATCGATGGCTCGGGAAACCTTGGTTTTGTGGTTGTACCAGGAGATGCTGCCGCTATAGTTGCCACCGAAAACGATGTCGGGATTGTCGGGCTTCGCCACGACATATCCGCTCTCGCCACCCGCGGTTCCACTCCAGTCGTTCTTGGTGATTCCACTTCCAAAAGTCCGGCTGGCAATCCTCAACGAGCTGTTGTCTTGCTGCGCGCCGAGGATGTTGTACGGATAGGCGTTGTCGGTTGTGACGTGATAAATCTGTGCGGTCGGCATCTCGAGCGGGCTGAAAGTATTCCCGTCATCTTCGGTGACCGTCGCACCGCCGTCGTTGGCTTCGATGAATCGCTTGGGATTGTCGGGAGCGATCCACAAGTCGTGGTTGTCGCCATGAGGCGGTCCGAATCCGGCGAAGGTCTTGCCGCCATTTTTGCTTCGGCCCCAACCGACGTTGAGAACGTGAACGGTTTCCTTGTCCTTTGGGTCGGCGTAAACGTGGGTGTAGTACCAAGCGCGTTGCCGCCAGTTACGATCCTCGTTCACTTTGCGCCAAGTTGCCCCGGCGTCATCGGAACAGAACAGACCCCCGTCGTGCGCTTCCACAATGGCCCAATATCGATTCGAATCGACGGGAGAAATGGAGAGGCCGATCTTGCCGAGAACGTCCTTCGGCATGCCTGGATTACGGCTGATGTCCTTCCACGTCTCGCCGCCGTCCTCGCTTTTGAAGATGCCGCAGTTCGGGCCGCCCGAGTTGAGGCTGTATGGGGTTCGCCATGCATCCCACATGCTGGCAAGCAACGCGTTCGGGTGGTTGGGATCGATGACCAAATCGACGGCTCCGGTTCGCTCTGTCGAGAAGAAGACCTGACGCCAAGTCTTTCCTCCGTCGGAACTCTTATAAATCCCTCGGTCGCGGTTGGGGCCGTACACGTGGCCGAGCGCGGCGACGAAAACATTCTCTGGATTCTTGGGATCGACCACCACACGCGAAATGGTCTGCGTCTCTTTCAGGCCGACGTTCTTCCAGGTGCGTCCGCCGTCTGTGCTCTTGTAGAGTCCATCGCCATGCGAAATATCTCCGCGAATATCTCGCTCGCCGGTCCCCGCGTAGATCACATCCGGGTTGTTGGGGTCCATCGCCAATGCGCCAACGGACGACGAGCCAAGAAATCCATCCGAAACCGGCTCCCAAGTCTTCCCCGCATCGAGGGTCTTCCAAACACCACCGCCAGTCGCACCCATGAAGTACTCCTTGGGGTGCTGAACCGAACCCACGACTGCGAGGGATCTTCCGCCGCGATACGGACCGACAAAGCGCCACTTGACGCCAGCGGTTAATTCGGGGCTTTGACCAATGCTGGAACCAGCCAGCAAAACAAGAGCAAGGACGCTAGAAATGCGTGGAGACACGATGCGATGTTACCAAGGATTCGGCAACAAATTAGAGGTCGGCGACGGGAATCACAAGCTCGACGGGCTCATTTCTTTTCGGAATAAGTTGTCTAACCAGGTACGGTTCCATTCCCAGTTGGCGGCCAATGAATGGTACATTCTCTCGATCGATGAGTTGCTTGCCCGGAGTCAGCATGAATCGATTCGAGACCGTCTTCTTGTCGGCACCAAGCAATTCCAAACCGTGTTGGTGGACCGAGCCGAGATCCAGGCATTCAACTTCAACTTTTGCTGGCTTTGAGTTCGGGACCGTGCGGAACGTGACGGTTCCCGTGTTGATGTAAAGCCGACTTTCCCGATCCTTGGTCAGTTCTCGCTCGGTCTTTACCTCGCGCCGCTTGTAGACCCAGACGGTTCCGGAGATTTTGACCTTCGAACCTTTCGGCGCGGTGGTCACATTCATGGTTGCGACCAAGTTGTCGCTGAAAGTTGAGGCAGATGGAGCGATGGCCTGAACATGGCCATCCGGAGTGATGAGGCTGAGCACACCCTCCATCCGAATGACTTCGTCGTCATGCATGGGACCGGTTGCGAACATGCGGGCGTAGATGGAAAGTTTGCCCGACTTAGCATCTTTGAGGTACTTGGCCTCACCCTTCATGGTAAAGCCAGAGGCACGAGATCGTTGCTGCTCGACCAGGGGCGCGTTGATGGGGTTCGGGTTTTCCACATAGGGCAGCCAGAAGCCAAATGCCATCGCCACGATGGCGATGGATGCGATTCCCACCCAATAGATTTTTTGATTCACGCGTTTGTGTTTGGCCCTGTCCAACCCGGATTCTAAGTTAGGGACGGGTAATCCTACCAGCCAGCAAACCTAACATCAGTATTAAATCCTGATTTATCTAACCTCATTCTGCCCACCGTGAGCAATTAGAATTTTTCACCCGACCACATATTCTGAGGGGAACATGGCGCTTCAGCAGGAGTTGCGTGACGAGGGGCAAGATTTATCGCGAATGCGGTCGCTGAGCGACGGCGTCTTCGCGATCGTTTTGACGTTCCTCATTTTCCGTCTCGACATAGCCAAGTTCATCGGGGCGGAGAGCGATGGTGTCTTGTGGTTCAATCTCAAGTCGCAGGGTCCAGCATTGCTGGGCTACACGCTGAGCTTCTTCATCATCGCCAGTTTTTGGCTGTTGCACCAACGCGTGTTTCGACATGTGGCTCGGTTCAATGGCACGCTGCTGTGGCAGAACATGCTGTTCTTGTTCTTCGTGTCGATCTTGCCATTGACGACTTCGATTCATAGCGGAAACCCTAACCTTCCGAGCGCATGGCTGATGTACGCGACGAACAACGCGGTGGCCGGTCTGAGCATGTTGGCGATATGGCTTCGATGCTGCCGAACTGAACTGATGAATGAAGAGACTTCGAAGGTCGTCGAGAGCTTTTTCGTGTGGCGCATCGGCACGATTCCGATCGTGTTCTTGGCGAGTATCCCGGTCGCCTACAAGAGCGTTCAGTGGGCGACGTACAGCCCGGCCATGATTCCGGTTTTGCTGGGAATCATTCACGTGGTGTTCAGCACGAAGCTGCGTAACCTGGCCATCTTGCACCTTCGGAAAGAAGACAGAGCAGCCTAGGAAGTAAACTCTTTCCTTGGCATCGTTCACCATTCCGATCCGCTCGGACAAGCTTCAACTTTCCTTTTCCGTTCTTCGCGAACTCTGCAACGTTCAAACCCAGTTTCAGAACGTGACGATTCTTGAAACCGAGGTCTTCGGCAAGGCTCTGCTTCTGGATGGGCATATTCAGCTCACCGATTTCGACGAAGTGGCTTACCACGAATGCCTGGTGCAGATTCCGGCATTGAACTTGCCAAAGCTCGAACGCGCGCTGGTGATCGGCGGCGGCGATGGCGGAGTCATTCGCGAGTTATGCCAACACGATTCGCTTCAGCATGTGGATATGGTCGAGATCGACCAAGGTGTGGTCGATGCATGCCGACAGTGGATGCCGAATCTAAGTGACGGAGCCTTCGACGACCCTCGTGTTCATCTGCACATCACGGATGCCTTTCCTTTTGTGAAACAGGCGACCGGTACTTACGATTTGATCGTGGTGGATTCGACCGATACCTACGAGGAAGAAGAGGGCGAGATCAGCGAGATGCTTTGGACATCGGAGTTCTATACCGACTTGTCTAGGCTACTGTCTCCAGGCGGCGTGGTCGTGACCCAAGCCGACAACCATGTCTTCTGTCCGTACTCGTGCGAAGAGGTGTTAGCATTGTTCGAGAAGGTGTTCGCTCGGAACGGCTTTTACTTTGGCTTGGTGCCGTCGTTTGGTGGGTACAGCGGCTTTGTCTGGGGCAGCAACGACAATTCGTTAGCAACATCGCGGACGATTCCTGAGGGCTTCGGATATTTGAACGATTTGAACTATCGATTGGCGTTCTCGGAGCTGTCGTTTCGTCGGTAGGCTGTCGGCACTGCTACCCCCTCCGCCGCGGCAAAGCCCTCGCGTCACCTCCCCGGGGGGAGGAGCGTGGTTAGTGCCTTCGTGCAAAGTCTTCACGTTGACAGAAACGGATTAGCCAACGCTGCGCCCGTGGGGAGCGTCCTTGTCAAAGGTTGCCTTGAAGGCAAGCTTTTAAGAGGCAGGTAAGCGAGGAACGAGTGAACGGGAGGGGGTAGCCCTCACGCCAGCCCTCGCCCCTTGCCGAATTTCACCACCGCCTTCGGACCCGAGACCTTGTACTTCGTCACCCGCCCATCCTTCCAAGCGATGTCGACGGTACGGTTGCCTCTCGCCTTGAGACCCTTTACCGAACCACTGGATGCCCATTCGTCGGGTAGGGCTGGCAGCAAGGTGATCTCCTTGTCTGTACTCTGAACTAACATCTCGGCGATGCCCGCCGTCGCGCCGAAGTTTCCGTCGATTTGGAACGGTGGATGGGCGTCGAACAGGTTCGAATAGGTTCCGCCGCCGTTGGAGTAGTTGTAACCCTCGACCCCTGTTGGCCGAAGAAGGCGATGCAGAATCTTCATCGCGTGGTTGCCATCGTGGAGCCGGGCCCAGAAGTTCACCTTCCAAGCCAGGCTCCATCCCGTGCCGTCATCGCCGCGACCTTCGAGCGATTTTCGAGCCGCTGTCGCAAGCTCGGGCGTACCGTCGACCGTAATCTGGTTCGAGGGATACAGAGCATAGAGATGCGAGACGTGGCGGTGATGCGGCTCGGCTTCCTTATACGGCTCCAGCCATTCCTGGAGACGGCCATCGGGTGCGATCTGCATTGGCGCCAGTTTCTTCAGCTTTGCTTGCAGTTCTTTGCGATAGTCGGCATCGACTCCCAGGACTTCAGCGGCTTGGATCGTATTCTCGAACAGCTCACGAACGATTTCCTGATCCATCGTCGGTCCCATGCAAGTATTCAATCCGCCGTCGGTGGGGTGAATGTAAGTGTTTTCAGGTGAGTTTGACGGCGCGGTTACCAGCCAGCCATGCTTCGGTTCCGCGATGAGCATATCGCTGAAGAAGAGCGAAGCTTCCTTGAGAGCCGGGTACGCCGACTTGAGGTAGCTCTTATCCTTGGTGAAGGCGAAGTGGTCCCACTGGTGCTCGGTCAACCAAGCACCGCAGGTGACCGTCGAACCCCAGCCTGCACCCTCCCCGGGCGAGGTGAAATGCCACGGGTTGGTGATCGTGTGCGCCACCCATCCGCGAGCATTGTAATACGCCTTCGCCGTCTTGCTCCCGTTCGCCATCAACTTCGGAACGAAGTCGAGCAGCGGCTTGGCGCAGTCCGAAAGGTTGCACACTTCGGCCGGCCAGTAGTTCATTTGCACATTGATGTTGAGGTGGAAGTCGGCATTCCAAGGCGTTTGGATTTCTTCTGCCCAGATTCCTTGAAGGTTGGCAGGAAGCGGGCTGTCGGGCCGCGAACTGCTGATGAGCAGATAGCGGCCGAAGTTGAAATATAGTGCGCACAACGTGGGATCTGGAGTGCCGTCTTTGGCGAGTTCTGCGAGGCGTTCGACGGTGGGAAGTTTCACATTCTTGCCCAGCGGTAAGTTCAATTCGACACGTCGGAAGAACTTTTGATAATCCTTAACGTGGCGGTTTTCCAGCTCCGCATAGCTATGCTTCTCTGCGTCGTTCAGTTGTTGCGACACTTTGTCGAGGTTCGCGTGGCCGAACATGTCCGTTCCAGCGGCGACCAAGACCAGCACTTCGTCGGCATCCTTTACCTGAATCGATGATCCGACGAACTGAGTTCCACCCCGGCTGATGACCTTGCATTTCGCTTTGAAGCGCACGCCCTCGATTCCCGCTTTGCCACTCGTGAGTTGACCGCTGAGCCGGAGGCATCCATCTTCGATGCCGGTTTCTGCGTTTTCGGGCCGGTCCAACGAGAAGGACGCATTGATCTTTTTTAGTCCGTGGC